>DATBGG010000135.1:0-5373 GCA_036558065.1 Gaiellaceae bacterium
CGCGTTCTCGATCAGCGGCGGGTACTGCTCCTTCTTGTACTTCCGGTCGGCGTCCTTGATCGCGTGCGCGGTGAAGCTCTTCAGCGCACGGCGCGTCGGCGGCGAGAGACGCGGGCCGCCCCAGAAGTCGAGCGCGCGCTCGAGGAGCTTCTCTGCGTTCAGCGGCGCCTTGTCGTCGTTATCGAGCGTGTACGGGCGAACGACGCGGCCGGCGAGGTCCCAACGCGCGAGGAAAGACGCCGTGTCGAGCCAGCGGTCGTCGTCCCAGCCGGACACGTTCGGCGGGTAGAAGAGCTGCTGGCCGGCCTGGCTGGCGAGCCACGTCCAGGCGTCGGTGTCGATCCCACGCTTGCGCGCGCGGAGCATCCCGGCGAGGTAGACGACCGGGGGCTTCACCATCCGCTGGCCGTTGTAGAGCAGCGGGTGTCTCAGGATCGCCTCGACGACCGGGCGGATCTTGTAGCCGCTGCGGACGTAGAGGGCCTCCAGCGCGCGGCCGGTCGCGGGCGGCGGCGTCGTCGGGATGAAGTAGCTCCAGAGCTTCTCGACGAAGAACGAGGCGTGCTTCGGATGGTGGACGGCGAGCCGGCACGAGTCCTTCCAGTCGAAGTGACCGCGCTTGCCGAAGATCTTCTTCGTGCCGGTGTCGTGGCGCTTCGAGTCGAAGCGGAAGTTGACCGGGCCCTTGTCGTCGTCCCAGTCGTTGCGGAAGCCCGTCAGCGCCCGCGCCTGCTCGCGCACGTCGCGCTCCGTGTAGCCGCGGCTCGCGCCGAGCGTGAAGAGCTCCATCATCTCGCGCCCGTAGTTCTCGTTCGGGGAGTCCTTCTCGTTCTCGGTGCCGTTGAGCCAGAGGAGCATCGCCGGGTCCTTCGTGACCGCGACCAGAAGCTGCTGGAACGAGCCGAGGCAGTGGCTCCGCAAGAGCCCGTTCTGCATCAGCATCAGGCGCTGCGAGCCGACGCCGTCGTTCGAGGTCGCGAACCAGTCGTGCCAGACGAGCGTCATCCGCTCGACGAGCGGACGGCTCGAGCGGACCATGCGGTCGAGCCACCAGAGGTGGTCGTGGCCCCAGGCGTCGAGCGGGGCGATCGGGTGGTGGTCATCGTCGACCGGCTTCGGTCCGACCATGCGGTCGCGGCCCGGATGTGTCAGCGAGTGGACGGCGCCGTGCAGGCCCTTCTTCGCGAGCCTCTTCGCCTCACCCCGGCGGGGGCCGAAACCGGCACGCCAGAGCAGCCGTTCGGCCTCGGCGGGCCCGAAACGGCCTCGGTAGACGGGGATCTTGCGTGCGGCGGACAAAAGGGGTAGCCGCAGGTGTTGTCGGCGTTCGGCGCGGAATCCCTAAGCCCTCTTAAGAGGGCGAGTCGTCCGCGAACAGCGGCCGAACGTACTCGTCGAACGTCTTCTTGTCGCAGCTGGCGAGCGTCGTCGGCACGAGCGCGGTCACGGACGCCGTTCGAGGGATGTCCATCGCAAGCGCGACCTCGCCGAAGTACTCGCCGGGGCGGAGCATCCGCCGCGGCGAGAGGCCGCCCGGGTGGCTGACCGCCACGAGCCCGCGCAGGATGACGTAGAAGTCGTCGCCGTCCTCGCCCTCGAGCACGATCGGGCTCCCGGGCGCGACGTCCGAGCGGCGCATGTTCTGGGCGAGCTTCGTCAGCACCTCGCCGGGCAGCTCCTGGAAGAGCCCGACGCGGGAGAGCTCGGTGACCGTTGCGGTGGCGAAGCGGGGCACGGCGCCTATTGTTGCGGACGTGGGCGAGCTCGATCAGTGGAAGCACTGTCCGCGCTGCGGAGCGGCCGTCGAGCCCGACGGCGGGCAGGTCGAATGCCCCGACTGCGGCTTCAAGGCGTACGCGAGCTCGAAGCCGACCGCGAGCGCCGCATGCCTCGACGAAGAGGGGCGCGTCATGCTCTCGCGGCGTGGCATCGAGCCGGCCAAGGGCAAGTGGGACTTCCCGGGCGGGTTCCTCGACGAGGAGGAGCGTCCGCTCGACTGCCTGGTCCGCGAGCTGCGGGAGGAGGCGGGCGTCGAGATCGAGCCGATCGACTTCCTCGGGGTCTGGATCGACAAGTACGGCGGTGACGGCTCGGCGGCGACGACGCTCAACCTCTACTGGACCGCGCGGATCGTCTCGGGGACGCCCGAGCCGGACGACGACGTGGCCGAGCTCCGCTGGTTCGCGCCGGCCGAGGTCTCGGAGGACGACCTCGCCTTTCCGCACACGGTCGAGGTGCTAGCCGCGCTCCGGCAACAGCAGGCGTAGCGCGCGCGGCTCGATCCGGAACCGAAGCGGCGTCTCGAGCGTCTCCGGCTCGCCGTCGACCGCAGCCTCGAGCCGGCCTGCCCGCGAGTCGACTGTGAGCTCGGTGGCCGACGTCTGCTCCCACGTGCTCGGGAGCCAGCCGTGCGCGATGCTCAGCTGAAGGTGACCCTCGTCCAGCCGGTCGCGCTCGCCGAGCTCGAGGACGTCGAGCTTGTAGGCGTTGTTCGAGACGACCAGAACGCGAGCATGAGCCGGCCGGCCGTCGACGGTCACGCCGAGCCCACGCGGGCTGCGCAGGAGCATTCCGAGCGCCCGCAGCCGCGGAAATCGTTCCGCCTGCTCCTGCTCGTGGACGAGTCGCGCATAGAGCCCGAGCGAGACGTTGTTCAAGAAGAGACGGTCGTTGACGCGCGCGACGTCGACTCGCGTTTCCCGGCCTGAAAACGACTGCAACGCTCCAACCGGATCGTCGCGGTCGAGGCCGGCGTCCCGTGCGAAATGGTTGAAGGTCCCCGAGGGAATGACGACGAACGGCAGGTCCCGCTCGAGCGCGACTGCGGCGACCTGCGCCAGTGAGCCGTCGCCGCCCGCCACCCCGAGCGGTCCGTCGGGCGCAGTCCGCGCGAGCTCCGTTGGATCCTCGCCCTGCTTCAAGAGATGAGTCTCGACGCCCAGCCCCTCCGCGGCCGTGCGGACCTCTTCGGCATCTTGCCCTCGGCCCGAGCGCGGGTTGATCACGAGGAAGCCGCTCACCGCGTTAGCATCGCAACCGTCCTCGACAAAGGAGACCCCCTTGAGCCTGATCGAGAGAATCGACGCCGCCCGCGAGCGGTGGAATGTCCTGGAGCATCCCTTCTACAAGCGCTGGAGTTGCGGAGAGCTGAGCCGCGACGAGCTGGCCTGGTACGCCGGTGAATACCGGCACGCAGTCGTCGCGCTGGCCGAGACCGCGGCGAAGAGCGGCCACGAGGAGCACGCGCGCGAGGAGGCGCAGCACGTCGACCTGTGGGACGAGTTCGCCGCAGCGTTCGGCGCGGACACGAGCCGCGCGCCGAGCTCCGAGACCGCCGAGTGCGTGACCGCCTGGACGGCCCCGGGGAACCGCCGCGAGGCACTTGCCGTCCTGTATGCGATCGAGGCGGGCCAGCCGGCGGTCTCGCGGACGAAGCTCGACGGCCTCGCCGAGCACTACGGCGTCTCGACGGACGAGCCGGGCGCTGCGTACTTCGCCCTGCACACCGAGCTCGACCACGAGCATGCGGACGCGTCGCGCCGCGAGCTCACCGACGGTGAGGACGACGATCGGCTGGTCGAGGTTGCCGAGGCCGCCCTGCGGGGTAACTGGACTCTGCTGGACGGAGTCGAAGCCAGGAGGTAGCCATGAAGTTCTTCCTGAGGGGACCGGCGGGGCACCCGCTCCACCCGCCCCTGACGGACGTCACGGTCGGCGCGTACACGTTCGCGACGGCCATGGCCGTGCTCTCGCGGCTCGGGGTCAGCGAGCACAACACCGCCACCGCGTGGTGGATCGGGCTGATCGCGGGCCTCGTCGTCACGATCCCGACGGCGCTCACCGGTTTCCTCGACTGGCTCGAGATCGAAACCGGCACGCCGCTCTGGCGGACGGCCACGCTCCACCTGAGCGCGATGCTGTCCGCCACGGTCGTGTTCGCGATCACCGCCGGCGCCGGGCACTCGAGCTACGTCGACGGCTCGATCAGCGGCGGCTCGCTGATCCTGACGCTCGTCGGCTTCGTCCTCCTGACGACCGGCGGTTGGCTCGGCGGCGCGATCGTCTTCACGCATGGGATGCGCGTGCTGAGCCTCGTCGACGAGCCGACGACGCGCGCGGTGTCCCCGGTGCCGCTGCCGGAGAAAGAAGAGGCTGAGGGAGGCGGCTAGCCCGAGGAGCCGTTCGTCTCTGCCGGGCTCAGCTGAAGCTGGGTCTCGAGCGCCGTCTTCGGTTGCGCGCCGATCGCGGCCGCGGCCGGCTCGCCGTTCTTGAAAAGGACCATCGTCGGGATCGACGCGATGCCGTAGCGCTCGGCGATCTCCGGCTCCTCGTCGATGTTGACCTTGACGAGCCGAAGCTCACCGGCCCGCTCCTCGGCGATCTTCTCGAGGATCGGCGCGACGGCGTGACACGGGCCGCACCACTCCGCCCAGAAGTCGACGAGCACGGGCGTCTCGGACTGGAGCACTTCCTGCTCGAAGGACGTCGTGGTCACTGCATCTGCCATTCCAAAGTTCCTTTCGGATTCGTTTCCTTGTCTAACGCTCGGCTACGTCGTGCTGTTCCCGGGCGACCGTAGAATCGAACACGATGGGCCAGACGTTCCCAACGCTTCCGGCAGTGCCCGATCACTCCGCGCTCGAGCGCGACATCCTGGCCTGGTGGGACGCGCAGGGTACCTTCGACAAGCTGCGTGAGCAGAACCGCGGGCGTGAGCGCTGGAGCTTCCTGGACGGGCCGATCACGGCCAACAACCCGATGGGCGTCCACCATGCGTGGGGCCGCACGCTGAAGGACGTCTTCCAGCGCTACAAGGCGCTGCGCGGCTTCGACCAGCGCTACCAGAACGGGTTCGACTGCCAGGGGCTCTGGGTCGAGGTCGAGGTCGAGAAGTCGCTCGGGCTGAACTCGAAGCGCGACATCGAGGAGTACGGGCTCGCCGAGTTCGCGGCGCGCTGCCGCGAGCGTGTTGCGGAGTTCGCCGAGGTGATCACCGAGCAGTCCCGTCGCCTCGGCATGTGGATGGACTGGGACAACGACTACCACACGTTCTCGGACACGAACATCTCGTACATCTGGGGCTTCCTGAAGGCCGTGCACGGGCGTGGGTGGCTGTACACGGGGCACCGGGCGACCGAGTGGTGCCCGCGCTGCGGGACGTCGATCTCCCAGCACGAGCTCTTCGCGGGCGAGTACAAGGAGCTCGAGCATCCGTCGCTGTATGTGCGGTTCCCGCTGAAGGAGCGCGAGGGAGAGGCACTCGTCGTCTGGACGACGACGCCGTGGACGCTGCCCGCCAACGTGGCGGCGGCGGTGAAGCCGGACGCGGAGTACGGGCTTCGGAACGGGGAATGGCGCCTCGCGGAGGAAGGC
>DATBGG010000136.1:0-29954 GCA_036558065.1 Gaiellaceae bacterium
CGCCAGCGGGACGCCGCCGTCGGTCTGGACGAGAGCCAGGGCGAGGTTGTTCAGCGTGAGAGCCTCAGTGCCTCGATCGCCGAGCTCGCGAGCGAGGGCCAGCGCGGCGAGATGCTGCTCGGCGGCCTGCTCGTAGCGGCCGTCCCGCCGAAGCTCGACTCCGAGCCTGTTCAGGCGACGGGCCCGGCGGCTCGGATCGGCTTCCGTGGGCTCGTTCCGGCGTGACACGGCGATCCCCCGGGCTCGTCGGGAGGCGACCCCGGCCGAGCGCTGGACGCGCTGCCTGAGGTCGAGCTCGCCGAGCCGCCCGTCGAGGTTGCGGGACGCGCGCTCCATCGAGTGGGCGATGCCGAGCACCCGCTCTCGGGGGCCGTCGCGCTGGAGGAACGAGAGTGCCGCGACCGCAACGCCGCCGGCGACCAGGAGGGCGATCGACGCGACGAAGAAGATCCAGATTCCGAGGGCCGCCAGCAATCCGGCCAGCAGGAGCCAGAGCCCGCCGAACGCGAGAACACGGGTGCGCAACTGCTCGTCCTCGGCCGTCCGCTCGCTCTCGCGCCACGACAGTGCAGACCGCAGTCCTCGTAGGTCCATCCGCATCCTCCTTCGACGGCGGACTGTTCGCCGACGCTCGGGAGGTTCCTCCATCGCGGCGTCGCGAAACCATCGAAGACGATGCCCCCGGCATGAATCGAACATGCGCACGCGGTTTAGGAAACGCCCTGGTGGGGGCGGCTGAAAGTGCTCGTTAGCAGGATCTTCGTCCCGAGCCGCGATCTCGCGCGACAGTTGGCGCGACAATCGACTGATGCTTGCGGTGCGCCACCGCGCCGACGTGACCAAGCAGGCTTGCACGGCGTGCGTTTAGGTCGACGGTGTAAAGCCGACGATGATGGATGAGCTGTTCGGTGCGTAGTACCGGTGCTCGGGATCGCTCGTAGGGTCGAAGTGAACGTGCGAACCCACGCCACTCTTGGTCTCAGGTCCCGCGGCTACGTCACCGATCGCGCCGCCAACAATCCGTGCAAGCTCCTGACCACTTCCAGAGATGACGAGGGTTGTGCCCTCGCGTCTGAACCGGATCCGTGGGTCTCCTCCGTCGTTCGGTTCGATGGAGATCGACTCCATTGGGTGGCTCTCGGTGATCGCGAAGGGCGGTTGATCGACCGCGATGGGCGGTTGATCGAGCACGATCTCCTTTGCGCTCGGCCGGGACAGGGCGTCCGCCAATGCACGAAGGCCCTCACGGTCGCCGGAGACGTCGACTTCGGTGTGGAGATCCGAGTAGGTCGCCCAGAGCAACATGACCGGATCATGGCAACTTCCCTCAGGGACATTCCGGAACCCAACGTCATCGTGAGAGAAACGCGGCCTCGCCGGGCGCTCATCGGTGAAGAATTGCGCGGACGGTTGACGGCCACCACCGGGCGCCGCCATGCGCTCTCGGTACCTGGTCGGCGGTGAGTCCACGCGCGATCTCGCCAAGGCTGCTTCCGGCGGCGTATTCGGCACGGATTCGCTCAACGACGGTGGCCGGGACAGCTGCGCGTCGCCCGGGTTGTCCCTGAGGCCTCGTCTGCCGGCGAGCCGGGCGGCGACGCTCAGCAAGTAGCCGCTCGAGCTCGTCAACGGGAATCAACCGCGTGCCCCACGGCATCTCGATCGTCTCGATCAGCGGCAGGATGCGGCGGTCGAGGGTCGATCGACTGACGCCGAGCGCCGCAGCTGCCTGCGTGCGCGTGCACGCGAGCCGCTCGACTCGTGTCGCTTCTCGAGTGATTCTGGCCGGCTTTGCGACGGGGTTGGCGCCCGCGTGTCGCTGCGCTTTCTCGCTTCGGCGTCTCAGACGGCGGCGAGCCACCCGTACACTGTACACGAATAGCGACGCGAATTTGCATCGAGATGCATCTGCGTCTCGCTGGCTATGCGGCTATACGCGAACGGAGTACCGAGCGTGTTCCTCGATCTCGATCCCGAGGGCCTCGGCCACTTCCTGGAGTCGTTCGAGGCTGACGCCGGCGTAGAGCGTCGCCTCATAACGCTGAACCTGCTGTTCGGGGAGGTCGAGGCGCTTTGCCAGTCCGAGCTGGGTCAGGCCCGCCGCGATGCGCCCCTCGATGAGGACGATCGGCACGTCGCGGAGAGACCGCGCCTTGCGGCTCTTCACCTTGCCGGCCTTGAGTGCCTCGTAGCGCTTGAGCTGGTCGCGCAGGACGGTCAGCTCGCTCTCGAGCGACTCGATCATCGCCTGGTGGATCCGCGCCTGAACCTCCGGACCCGCCCCGCGCTCGCGCGCGGCGCCGATTGACTCTTCGAACTTCCTGGCCTCTGACTTCGCGATGCGGTACTGACGCTCGTTGGTGATCACGGCAAGGTCTCCAGATCGAGGGCGACGATTCCCTTCGGCTCTCCGGTGATTTTGTCGCGCTGGAAGTACTCGAGGAAACGCGTTCCGTGCGGATCCGCGCTGGCTTCGGCAGGGAAGAGCTCGCCGCCGAAGCGTTCCTTCTGTGCCCGGCGAGCGTCGGCGAACGTGAGCAGAACCGGGTCGAGCAGCTCGGCGTCGACGCCGGCGGCCTCCCAGCAGGCGTCGAAGTCACCGGGCTCTTCCTTAGCGGTGACGAAGCTGCCGTCGAGGTATGCGCGGCTGCAGCCTGCATCGCGCAGGCTCAGGAGAGCCTCGCGGAGGCCGGTGAGCAGTTCCTCGCGGCGAGCGGTGGTGCCGAAGCGGGCGATGATCTCCTCCCAGGTTGCGTCGTGGATGCCGGGTGGCAGATTCCCGCCTTCCTGGAAAGGCAGGATCGTCACAACACAATTCTACTGTTGTGTTGCTCCTCGCGCAATGTGGAAGTGGATCCCAGGTACGCGTCGACGAGGGCCGCTGCTTCGGCTTCCGAGCCTGGCATGAGCTTGCCGTAGAGGTCGTACGTCGTCTGGATCGACGCGTGGCCCATGTACGTCGTAATCGCCTTGGCGTTGACGCCTGCGGCGATGAGGATCGATGCGAAGGTGTGCCGTGCCTCGTGGAGTCCGATCGGTTTGAGGCCGAGACGGTTCCACGCTCGTTGAGCACGGCGCCAAAGGTTCGAGGGCTGGAATGGGGTGCTGCCGCCAAACACGAGTCCCTCAGCCGAGTCCTGGCTCGCTTTGTGCACGAGGAGGATGTCGCGTAGCGCGCCGACGATCGGGACCGTCCGGCGGCCAGCGCGACTCTTCGGCTCGATCTCGAGACGCGACTTCTCGTCGTATGCCCGCTCGACGTGGATGACGCCGTTCGCCAGGTCCACGTCCTGCCAGCGGAGGGCCATGAGTTCGCCGCGGCGCAGCCCTGCGTAGAGGGCCGTCGCCCAGATCGGTCGGTCGCGCTCGGGGAGAGTGGCTAGGAGTCGCTCCGCCTCCTCCGGGGAGGCGATCCGCTCGCGTCGGCCGCGGACCGCGGGCAGCCGGAGGTGCGCGCACGGGTTGACCGCCACGTCGCCGTCCTCGACCGCCCGGCGGAAGATCACGCGGACAGGCATGAGCGCGTTCCGAATCGTGGACGGGTCACGCTCTTCGGCCAGCAACTCGTCGGCGATGCGCTGGACGTCGCGGTGCTGCACGTCGCCGAGGCGGGTCCGGCCGATGCGCGGCACGACGTGGTCGCGGAGCGCGGCCTCGTAGCTTCGGACGGCGCTCGGCTTGTACGGGTCGCCGGAACGTGTGCGGACTCGGCCGGATCTCATCCCGTCGACGAGCTCCTCGGCTGCCTCGGCGAGCGTTGTGTGCGCCGGCGCGCGCAGCGTTCCTCGCCGGACACCCGTCTGCGTTTCGGCTCGCCAGGCGCGCGCCTCGGCAAGGGTTTCGAAAGTCTTCCGAATGCGCTTCGACTCGCGCGCACTCCAGACGCTCGCCTGGTAGGTCGGGGCGCAGTTGCAGCGCGCGCCGTGGCGTGATGCGCACGCCCTTTTGTGCCGAACCTCGATCCCTGTCCGCTGCGCCACGACGGGAACGCTAGAAGGGGCGTCGGACGTTCCGCGCGACAGTCGCGCGACAGTCTCAGGAGCGAAATAGCCATCTCGGCCGACGACCACCGTCCATCGCCGACGAGCCAGAAAGAAAGAAAGAATTCCTGCAAACATGCCGGTTCTTGCAGGACGATCGTGAGTGCTCCCGGCAAGAATCGAACTTGCGCACGCGGTTTAGGAAACCGCTGCTCTATCCACTGAGCTACGGGGGTCCGAGCGCAAGATAGCCGAGCCCAGAAGCTCCTTCGCGCGCAGCACGGAGCGCTCCTTGTCCTTCACCTCGAGCATGCAGTCGAGCGGGAGGACGCCCACCTCGGCGACGAGCTCGCGGAACGCATCCAGGTCGATCGTCTCCGCGTGCGCGCCCGGTCGCTTGCCGGGCGCCTGGGTCGAGAAATGGATCTTCTGCCTACCGTCGGTCTCTCGCCACGTCTCCGCGGACTTGAGGACGAGCTCGCGAACCGAGAGCCGGGGAAACGAGGGGGCGAGCCGGTGGTGGAAGACGTCGAAGACGACAGGGACGCCGATCTGGTGGGCCAGCTCGAGCGCCCCCTCGAGCGGAACCCGCTCGTCGTTCTCGAGCACGAGCCGTGATCGTGCTCCTTCGGAAAGCTGCTCGAATCCGGCACGGAAACGGTCCGGAGCACCGGCGTGGAGGACGATCTTGTGCGACGCGTCGAGTCCGAGCGCGCTCAGCAGGCGATCGTGGTACTCGAGCTCGGCGACTGCGTTCGCCACGACGCCGGGGCGCGTGGAGGAGAGGACGGTGTATGGCCCCGGATGCGTCGAGAGCCGCCCGCCGAGGGCCCCGATCCGGCTGAGGCGGTCGGCGAATTCCTCCCACCAGGCGAGGTCGTTCACCTCGTGCGATCCGAATGGGATCAAGTCCGACGTGATCCGGAAGACCGTGATCTCGTGCTCCAGGTTCCAGCGCAGGATCGCCTCGAGCGCGTCGAGGTTGCCCGCGATCAGCTCCCGGAGGCGCTCGGCCGTCGCGTTCGCCAGCCGGATCTTGCGTGCCGCAGACGGCAGTTGGGTGTTGACGCACGCGTAGCCAAGGCGCAGGCCCCCGCCGTGGGCGGGGGCCTGCGGAGCGCGAGGAGTGTCGGTCACGCCTACCGGGCAGGTGGGATCAGGACGCGGTTGATGACGTGGATGACGCCGTTCGATGCATTGACGTCGGGCTTCGTCACCCTGGCGGTGTTCACGTACACGGAGCCGTTGGATGTTCGAATCCGAACCGACTTCCCGTTCTCGGTCTTGACGGACTTCAACATCACGACCTCCGAGCTCGGCACCTCGCCCGCGACGACGTGATAGAGGAGCACCGCACGGAGCTTCGCCTTGTGCTTCGCGAGCGACTTCAGGGTCGCCTTGGGGACCTTCTTGAACGCCGCGTCGGTCGGGGCGAAGACGGTGTACGGGCCCGGCTGCGAGAGCGTCCCGGCCAGGCCGGCCTTCGTCACGAGCTTCGTCAGCGTCTTGAAGTTCCCGGCGGCCTGGGCGGTCTGGACGATGTTCTTGTCCTCGCTCGGGCGCGCGGTTGCCGGCGCGCCGGCAACCGAGAGTGCGAGGGCGGCGATGACGCCGAGTGGGATGAGCTTTTTCACGTTGGTTGTCCTTTCGTGTTCGTTTACCTGGCGCCGGCCGGCGCAGGGCTGACGGAGCGCGCCCGGCTCACGAGCGAGCCGATGGCGTAGACGGCTGAGAGGCCGACGAGGGCGTAGACGAGGCGGCTGACCGCGTTCGTCTCGCCGAACTCGAGGCCCACGATCCAGGCCACGAGGTCGAACTCGGCGACGGCGACGAGCCCCCAGTTGAGACCGCCGACGATGAGGAGCGTCGCGGCGAGTAGATCGAGCTTTTTCATTGCTGTTCACCTCCTGTATAGAAACTGTCCGGGAGAAAGTAGCGGGCACGTCGCGTCTTGTCAAGTAACTGTCCAGATGCTGTATAGTCAGCGCCATGGAAGCGGGACTCCTCCGGATCGGCGAGCTCAGCAGGCGTACGGGCGTCAGCCCGGAGCTTCTCCGCGCGTGGGAGCGCCGCTACGAGCTCCTGAAGCCGATGCGCTCGACCGGCGGGCTGCGTCTCTATACGCCCGACGACCTCGAGCGCGTGACGCGGATGCAGCAGCACCTCGCCGACGGGCTGGCCGCAGCGGAGGCGGCGGCACTCGCGTCGGAGGCACCGGCCGAGACAGACGCCGTCGCGTTCGACGCGGCTGCCGCGCGGCACGATCTCGGTACGGCGCTCGAGTCGTTCGACGATGCCTACGCGCAGGCCGTCCTCGATTCCGTCCTGAGCATGACGACGCTGGACACCGTGCTTGCCGAGGTCGTCCTCCCGTACCTGCACGAGCTCGGCGATCGCTGGGAGCGCGGCGAGGTATCGGTCGCGCAGGAGCACTTCGCTTCAGCTGTGCTTCGCGGCCGCTTGCTCGGTCTGGCGCGCGGGTGGGGCCGCGGCTTCGGGCCGCGCGCGCTCCTCGCGTGCCTTCCCGGCGAGCAGCACGACCTCGGGCTGCTCGCGTTCGGGCTGGCTCTGCGGGCCCGCGGCTGGCGGATCGCCTTCCTCGGAGGAGACATGCCCATCGAGAGCGTCATCAGCGCGGCTCATGCCGTTGACCCGGTGTTCGTCGTCCTCAGCGCCGTCGACGCGGAGCGCGTCAGGCGAAACACAGCGGAGCTGAAGTCGTTGGCGCGCGCACAACGCATCTGCCTGGCCGGAGCCGGCGCGGGGGAGGCGGAGGCCAAGGCGATCGGAGCGACGCTCCTCGTGGGGGGCCCGGTCGAAGAGGCCCAGCGGCTGACCGAGCTCGCGACGTGAGGAGCGGCGGCCTTGCTCGCACTTCAGTTTCACGGCTACGCGGATTGATCGACCGCGCCGGCACCGTCGAGGTGGAGGGGTGGGAAGCGTGGCAGGGCCAGAGGGCCGACGGCGCGGTCGAGTCGGAGCAACGCGTCGTTCTCCGCAGGCCCGTAGTCGAGTTTTCCGACCACGGCGGCGAGCAGTTGGGCCGCGCGTACTGGCGTGAGGTCGAGCGAATCACGCGCCGCCTGGTGCGGGCGCGGGACCGACGAGGATCGATCGAGCTGCGGCTGCTGGGGCGCGGCCCTTCGCTGCTTCGGTTCGGTCCGCCCACGATCAGGGCCACGGCGAGACTCGTCTGCTGCAGCTATCCGATCGAGGGCGGCCTGCTCGCTCAGCGTTCGGGTGGAGAGATCATCTTCGCCCAGACCGGTGACGAATCGCCCGTCGTCCGCTCAGCGATTCGCGGGTTCTTTCCAAGTCTGGCGTCGCGCAGCGCCTCGCCGGATTGGACCGGCGCCCTCTACAACCAGGTGCAGAGCCGGATCCACGTGGCTGTCAGCCGCCGCTACTTCGCGCGGTTGATCGCGGGAGCCGGCGGGTGAACGTCGTCGTTTTCGGCGCCTCGGGCACGATCGGCCGTCCTTTGCTGACCGAGCTGGCGCTCGAGCACGACGTCGTGGCCGTCTCGCGGGCTCGACGTCGCAGTACGAAGAACGTGACGTGGAAGACCGCGGACGCGACGGATCAACGGTCGGTCTCGGTCGTGCTCGAGGGAGCAGACGTCGTCTATTACCTCGTCCACTCGCTCGGCAGTGCCGACTTCGAGGAGCGGGATCTGAAGGCTGCCGAGACGACAGCACGTGAAGCCGAGCGCGCCGGCGTCAAGCAACTCGTCTACCTCGGCGGGCTGGGGGACGATTCGCCGGATCTGTCGGCCCACCTTCGCAGCCGGCGCGAGACGGGGAAGCGCCTGGCTTCCACATCCGTTCCGGTGACGACCTTGCACGCAGCAATGGTCGTCGCCCGGGGTAGCGCAGCGTTCGAGACGATCGTCGCCCTCGTGGATCGTCTTCCTGCGATGGTGACGCCGCGCTGGGTCTCCACACGCACCCAGCCTGTCGCGCTGTCAGACGTGGTCGCCTACCTCGCGGGTGTCTGCGGGCTCGAGCCCGCGTTCGGGAATGCATACGACGTCGGGGGCCCCGAGGTGATGACCTACCGCGAGATGATCGAACGGATCGCTCGCCTACGAGGCAAGCACCCGTTCATCGTCGAGGTACCCGTGCTGACCCCCTACCTCTCCTCGTTGTGGTTGCACCTCGTCACGCCTGTAAAGGCTGCTGTGGCGCGGCCGCTGATCGAAGGGTTGCGAACCGAGACCGTCGCTCGAGATGACCGAATTCGCAAGCTGCTGCCGGTCGAGCCGACACCGTTTGACGCCGCCGCACGCGGAGCGCTCGAGGCTCTTGGCTGAAGTAGCCTCGACGCCGTGACGGCGGCAGAGCGGATCAGTAGCGCGAAGTTCAGAGTACCGCTGCTCTATCCACTGAGCTACGGGGGTGTTTTCTCGCAGTTTGCAGGTATTTCTTGCTTCCTGCGAGCCTCGAGTCTAGCGGGCGCGAGATCGGACCCTGCACCGGTGGGTGTTCTATCCACCGGCCGTACGCTCTGGTGCCTTGGGATTCGTCGTTACCGGCCGACCTAGCGACGCTCGGGCCTCGCGGCTCAGGCGGCGAGCGCGAGGCCGGACGAGCGTGGCGGAGCGATGACGACCGATTGGTCAGCCGCACGCGCGATAGCGCGCGCGACGCTACGCCCGAATCGTCGCCGCCGAGACCCCACGACGACGAGCTGTGCGCTGCGATCGCGCGCGAACTCGACGATCCGCCGCCCTGGCGAGCCCTCGAGGATCTCGCCCTCGGCTTCGACCTCCGCGCTGTTCGCGATGTGCAGAGCACGGTCGAGCACGCGTCGTGCACGCTCGTTCTCCGTGGTCAGTCGCCGCTGGTAGACAGGGCTGCCGAAGACGCCCGCCGGAGCATGGCGGACATACGCGAAGACCAGCGGGGCGCCGAGCTCCGCAGCGAGGCTGACCGCCTCGTCGATCGCAGCCCTGCTCGCCGCAGACGCATCGATAGCGGCGACGATCGGCTCGGCAGGCCGATCCTCACGCTCCGCGGTGGCGGATCGATTCTGGGTCGACGTGAGTGTGCTCATCGGTGTACCTCCTTGCTCGTTGGTCCTCGTTCCGTAGAACCAGCGTGCCACCGCAGACCCGTTGCAGCGATCGGGCCTGGGCCCCATTTTCCATGGCCCTTGGGCCGCACAGATAGCCCTGGCGGCGCCGCGCAACTCAGCCGAAATGGGGGTGGCCCGCGCGCCCATCTGGGTTACCGACCCGATGGCCGTCGGCTTGGACAGTGGCGATCCTCGATGGACAAGCGAACAAGGAGTTCTGATGACCGGTTCGATCATTTGCGGGGTCGACAACTCGGTGTCGGCGAGGAAAGCCGCGCGTGTTGCACGTGCTCTGGCCGGCAAGCTGGGGCTGGGTCTCGTCTTCGTGCGCGCAGACGAGGGACCCGCCTCCGAGCCAGAGATGAGCGCGACCGCCGAGAGGCTCGAGGAGCTGAGGGGCAGCGCGCCCTACGTCGACTGTGGTGCCACCTGGCTCGTCGAGGCCGGCGATCCCACCGATTGTTTGCTCGACGCGGCGAAGGAGAAGGACGCAGCCCTGATCGTGGTTGGCTCATCCTCTTCACGCAGCATGTCGGTCGACCTGTGGCGCCGCGCACCGTGCCCGGTGGTCGTCGTTCCGCTCGGTGACGAGGCGCCGGTCAACGGGAACGGCGACGGGCGCGAGCGCGTCGACGATGAGCGCGACTTCGCGGGTGGGATTGCTCGCTTGGGCCTCGGTGCTGGAAGCACCGAGTTCCACGGGGGTATCGTTCGCTTCGGCCTCGGTCTACGCGAGCCAGGAGGACTCTAGATCGGCCGCGCCTTGAGCCCGCTGTCAGAAAGAGGCCGCCCAGATAGGGCTGCGCCCCGATGGCAGGTCGCCTCGAGGCAGGCACATCCTCTGAGCGGATTCAGGGATGAGACTCAGTCAATCGGAAGGGGCGACATGGACTTGATCGTCGTCGGGGTGGACCGCTCAGCCAGTGCCAAGGCTGCTCTCAAGTTTGCGCTGGAAGAGGCGCGCGTCCGACAGGCCAGAGTCCGGGTCGTTCACGCCTGGCAATTCCGACCGCCCAACCGGCGCAGTCTGGCAGCCGAGGGCGTACCGCTCGTCTTGGGCGCCAACCTCGACGGGTTCAACCGGGCGGCCGCCGCCGAGCTTGACGCGATCGTCGCTGAGGCGGCTCCCGGCGCCGGCGGCTTCGGGATCGAGAAGCGCGTCGAGCAAGGCGACCCCGCCACGGTGCTGATCGATCAGTCGCGCGACGCGGACCTGCTGGTCGTCGGCTCGCGCGGTCACGGCGGCTTCGCCAGTCTGGTTCTCGGCTCTGTAAGCCAGGTATGCGCGCAGCTCGCAGCATGTCCAGTCGTGATCGTGCGCGGTCGGGGTCAGCCGCAGGCCGCACGGAAGCGGCTCCTGCAGCAAATTGGGGCCGCGACCCGATAGCCGGTCGAGATCGCCGCAGCCAGCATGAGAGTCGAGCGCCAGTGCAATGGAGCGCCGGCGCCCAGGCGGCCAACACCTTGGCCGTCAAGAGAGGAGCAACATGGAACGCGTAGCGATCATCCCGCGTCTGGGTGACAGGAGCGAATCATGGGCGTGATCGTCGTCGGCGTCGACCACTCGGCCGGCGCGAAATCGGCGCTGCGGTTCGCACTCGAGGAAGCCCGGATGCGACAAGCAACGTTGCGCGTAGTCCACGCGTGGCAGTTCGAGTACGCCGGCGCCACCGGCATCCAGGGATTGTTTCCCGGTCCCGTTGTGGAATTCGAGGACCTCCGTCAGGGCGCGGAGGCCGCTCTCGGCGAGACGCTGAAGGGGGTCGCCGCAGAGGCAGACGGTGTGACGATCCAGCATCGTGTCCAACAGGGCCCGCCCGCTGGTGTTCTCGTCGAAGAATCTCGTGGGGCTGACCTGCTCGTCGTGGGCTCGCGGGGGCACGGGGGCTTCGCCCAGCTACTCCTGGGCTCGGTCAGCCAGCAGTGCGCCCAGCACGCGTTCTGCCCGGTCGTGGTCGTCCGCGGCAACGAACACGGGGAGGTGAGTTAGATGGAGTTCGGAATGATCCTCTTGCGTGTCGTCGCCGGCTTGGCGTTGGCGGCGCACGGGTCCCAGAAGATCTTCGGCCTCTTTGGCGGGAGCGGGCCTGCCGGAACGCGGACGTTTTTTGCGGGGCTAGGTTTCCGGGCGCCGCTTGCAATGGCGTTCGTCGCCGGTCTCAGCGAGCTCGGCGGGGGCCTGCTCTTTGCGTTTGGCCTTCTCACGCCGTTCGCTGCCCTCGCGATAACGGTCGTGATGCTCAACGCGATCGGCAGCGTCCACTGGAAGAAAGGCTTCTTCAACTCGGCCGGCGGGTTCGAGTACAACCTGCTGATCATCGCCACCGGGCTGGCCGTAACGGCCGCCGGCCCCGGCCGCTTCTCGCTCGATCACGCTTTCGGCTGGGCGGAAAGCATCTCCGGTCCGTGGTGGGCTCTTGCAATCGTCGTTCTCGCGCCAATGATCGCGCTGGTCACCTTGACGCTCGGCCGCCGATCTGAGGCTCAACGAGAGTCGGACGAGCCACCGACAGCAGCAGCGCCGTCGCCGAGTTTGACCGCGGCGTCGAGGGAGCGGTGATGGATGTCCGTCTGAAACGAGCCTACGAAGCGGCATCGGCCGACGACGGATACCGCGTGCTCGTCGATCGCCTCTGGCCTCGCGGCGTCTCGCGGAAGGAGACACAGCTCGACCAGTGGTACAAGGACCTGGCGCCGAGCACCGAGCTCAGAGAGTGGTTCGGCCATGAGCCGGGCCGCTTCCCCGAGTTTCGTCGGCGCTACATCGATGAGCTCCGTGTCAATGCCCCGCGCCTACGGGAGCTCAGACGACGCGCCAGACTCGGCACGGTCACACTCGTGTACTCGGCACACGACAGCGAGCACAACGACGCGGTCGTCCTCGCCGAGGTGCTGCGGCGCGGTCTCCCGAAGTCGGGAACGACAAGGGACTCCGAGTGAGATGACCGTCTTGGGCGTGCTTACAAGAAGGCGGAGGTCGCTGCCGAAGGCGAGCGTTGTGGTCTTCCTGTCGACGGGAGCGGTAGTGGTCGCCTATGGGCTCCTCGTCGCGCTCGTCATCGAGCCACCCCTGCTCGGGTGGATCGGATTCGCGATCGTGTCGACGGTCATCCTTTGCTTGGGCGCGCTGGCGCCGCTCGCGTTCGAGCGCACACGTGTGAACCCGCTCCGGCCCGCGCATTCGGCCGATCGGCAGACGAAGCTTCTAGTGGTCGCCGATCCACACTGCGACGAGAGCGCCCTCTCCAGGGAGGTCCTCGCTCGCCTCGGGGACGTCGCCGCCGTGCATGTCATCGTTCCCGTGCGCGTTTCTCACCTGCATTTCTTGACGGACGACGAGAACCGAGAGTGGCATTACGCGCGGCAGAGCATGCTTCGCACGGTGACTCTGCTTCGGGAGCAAGCCGCTAACGCGACGGGATCAGTCGGCAGCGACAAACCGCTGGAGTCGATGACCGATGCGCTCGGATCGTTCCCGGCGACACGTGTGCTGTTGGCGCTACCGCCGGAGCAAGATTCGTACTGGCTCGAGCGAGGTCTACTGGCCAAGGCCCGCAGGCTAACCCGGGTTCCCGTGGCACAAGTCGTCGTGCCCTCGGCGGCAACACCGACCGTCGATCGTCAGGCTGGCCGATTTGCGCAGCTCTCGAATGGGCGGCCCACGTGAGCTCGGGCCTGGAGCACTTTCCGATCGCCGACGTTCGTGCGCGGCTCGAAGCGCAGAACGGTGGCTGGGAGGTCGTGCACGAATCGCCGAATCTCGAAGTAGGAGTGCTCGTGCGCATTGCCCCAACTCCGGATCCCCCGGTGCGACACACGGCCGACGAGGTCTACGTCGTTCTCGCCGGCGAGGCGACGCTTGAGACGGAAGGTGAAAGCCGCAGGCTGAGGCCCGGAGCCGCCGCTTTCGTCGCCGTCGGCAAGGAGCATCACTTCGTCGACTACGAGCTGATTTCAGTCTTGGTTCTGTTCGCTCGAGGCGGCTAAGCAGCCAGATCGGTCCGATCAGACCTCGACGCAGGTTGCATCCGAGTTGTGATCGCGATCCGATTCCACGCGTTGATCACTGTGATCGCCCAGATGAGCTGAGCGAGCTCGTCGGGCGCGAAGTGTGTCCTCGCCTCATCCCAAACGTCGCGTGGCACGTGTTGCTCCGCGATGAGGGTGACCGCATCGGTCAGCGCGAGTGCCGCGCGTTCCTTGGGATCAAAAAACGGCCCTTCGTGCCAGGCGGCCACGGCATCGAGGCGCTGTTCGGTCTCGCCGGCCTCGCGCGCGGCTCTCGTATGCATGTCGATGCAGTACGCGCAGCCGTTCACGAGCGATGCGCGGAGGTTGACGAGTTCGCGTAAGCGCGGGTTGAGCTCGACTTGCCGCCCGAGCGTGACGAGGGCGCGGTAAACCGGCGGCGTTGCGCGACCGATGTCCATCCGGGGCTGCTCAAATGAGGTGGTCGGCGTCGTCATCATGGTCTCCTTCCAGCGGGGCGCCTGGCGTGTGCGCGTGCCGCGGCCGGCTCGAGGTGCCCGCGCTTGCTCTTGCTCGCAGTTTCCAACCGGCTCTTGTGGATCTCATGCTGGATGAACAGCCCCAATGCGAGAGCGACCAGAAGGGCTTCTAAGCAGAATGCGATCGTGATCGCGACGTCAGCGTCCATCGTGGTCACCGGACGTACATGAGCGACGCCTGGGGATCTCGAGCATGACTTGAACGTAGCCCTGGCGAGGGCCGATGTCCCTCGGGCGACGACCCCATTTCGGGGAGCGGTGACAGCGCCGGCGGCTGCTCGGCCGGGGGCAGGCTACGCTTGGATCAGTCCGCGCTTGATCGCATAACGCGTGAGCTCCACGCGGTCGCGCATGCCCAGCTTTTGGAGGATGTTCTGCCGGTGGCGGTCGACGGTCTTGATGCTGATGAAGAGCGTGTCGGCAATCTGCTGCGACGTGTACGCCTCGGCGATGAGCTTCAGCACTTCGAGTTCGCGCGGGGTCAGCACGTCGAACTCTTCCTCGTCGCGGTCGCCTCGTTCGACGTAATCACGTACGAGGCTCGTGACCGCCGACGGGTACAGGTAGGAGTCACCCCGCATGGCGGCGCGAACTGCGTCGACGATGTCGGTGTCGGCGCCCGATTTCAACACGTAGCCGGATGCGCCGGCCTTTAGCGCCTCGAACAGGAACTGCTCACTGTCGTGCATCGACAGCATCAGCGTTTTCAGCTCAGGCTTTCGTTTGTGTAGTTCGGCAGCGGCCTGGATCCCGGTCATCCGCGGCATAGACACGTCGAGGATTGCGAGGTGAACGTCTTCCTTGAGTGCTTTCTCGACGGCCTCGGCACCGTCCTCGGCTTCGGCGACCACCTCGAGATCGGGCTTTGCGTCGAGCACCCTCTTGAGGCCCGAGCGCACGATCGTGTGGTCGTCGGCGATCAGGATGCGGGTGACGAGTGGAATCGGCATCAGCTGACTTCCAGCGCGGGCACGACCTCGACCGCTGGAACTTCGAGGCGGATCTCGACGCCCCCGTCTGGCGCATTCTTGATCGCCAAGGCGCCTCCCACGAGCAATGCCCGCTCGCGCATGCTGCGGAGCCCTCCGTGCTCGACAGGGTCACCGCCGAAGCCGCGGCCGTCGTCGACCACTCGCAGTACGACGCGGTCGTGGCCCGAGTCGAGCGTAATCGTCACCTGACTGGCCTGGGCATGGCGCGCGATGTTCGTCAAGCTCTCCTGCGCGATGCGATAGACCGCCAGTTCGACCTCCGGTGCGAGCTTCGGGAGGGAGGTCGCAAGGTCGCGCTCGACGCGGACCCCCGCGAGACGTGCGAAGGTAGTCGCCAACTCGGTGAGCGCACTGACCAGGCCGAGATGCTCGAGCATCTCCGGTCGTAGCTCGCTCGAGATCCGCCTCACCTCGTCGAGGGCCCTGCGAACGGATGAACGGGCTTCGTCGAGGTCAGCGCGATGCTCGGGCGCGGTCTCAGCGATCGAGTTCAGCTGGAGTAGGACACCGGTTAGGACCTGTCCCACCTCGTCGTGCAAGTCGCGGGCGATCCCCACCCGTTCGGCTTCCTGGGCTACGAGCACGCGCCGGGCGCTCTCTTGTCGTTCTTGCTCCAGGCGGTCGAGCATCCGGTTGAACGCCCCGACCACACGCCCTACCTCGTCGTGGCGCAGCACTTGCAGCCGCTGTCCCGGTCGCAGCAGGTCGACCATCTCCATTCGCTTCGCCAAGTGGCCGAGCGGCGCAAAGGCGCGTCGCAGCAGGACAGCATTGACGACGATCGTGACCAAAAGGCCGATCAGGACGATGAGGGCTTCGGTCAGCCCGATCGGGAAGCTGATCGTCACGGGCGTGACGATCAGCAAGATGGCGATCACCGTCAGCAGCGAAGCGTTGACGGCAAAGACGCGCCAGTAGAGCGGCAACCGTGTCGGCGGCATGATTCGACGTTAGCGTGGCCGTGCGTTCATAGGCGGTCTACCTTCATGGGCGGTCTAGGTACGGCGGGTTCGTGGGGGCGCAATTAGAACCGGCACCGGCGTCTGGGCGCTGAGCTCATCGGCGAGGCGGCTTTCGAGACGGCTGCGCCAGCCACGTACGGGCGCGCCGACGACGATCACGTCCGCGGCCTCCTCGGCCGCGATTTGCCCGAGCAGCGCGGCGGGCTCGCCGACAGCGACTCGTCGTTCGGCGCGTTCGGCGAGGCCGTGCGCCTGGGCGAGCTTTGCCAGGCGCCGCTCAGCGCCCTCGCGGTTGGCCTTCATCGTCACGCTCTCGTCGTCGTCACCGATGCCGTCGATCCCGTCCACGACGTGGGCCAGAACCAGGCGCAGCCCGAGGCGGTCGCTCAGCCGGGCGCCGAGCTCGAGCGCATCCGCGCTCTCATCGCCGTCCGAGACTGCGCACAACAGCGTTCCTCGCATCATCCCTCCTCTCATTGTTCTGGGAAGGGTCGCGCCGCTCGCCTTCTGCCGCCATAGGGGCAGAACCCGATTCGCGCTTTTCGGGCTGATCTGGAAATGGGGCCGGCCCCCAATGGCAGCCCCACCATGGCAACTCAATGATGGGTGACTTCTAGCTCAGCAACCGAGAGGAGCAAACGTGAGATTGCGTAGCGATACGGACGAGACCGTGCTCATCAGTGCGGACGGTTATACGCAGCGCTGCCGCGAGCTGGACCTACTGCGCACGGAGGCTCGGAGTGCTCTCGCGGAACGCCTCAGCGATGCGCGCCGCGATGGCCATCTCGATGACAACCCTGCCCTGTACGACCTTTTCGAGGAGCAGGCCCGGCTCGAACGGCGCATTGCCCTGCTCGAGGCGCAACTCGCGATTGCGGAGATCGTCGCACCCGCCGACGACGGCTTGGCCGGAATCGGCAGCATCGTCTCTGTCCGCGATGACACCGGCACATCGGGCGAGTACGAGCTCGTCGGACCGCTCGAATCGGACATCGGCAGCGGTCGTATGTCGATCGAAGCTCCGGTTGGGCGCGCGCTCCTCGGGCGATCAGCAGGTGAAGTCGTCGGAGTCGAGACGCCACGCGGAACTCTCGCGGTCGAGATCCTCCAGGTTCGATCGCAAGCGGGAGCTACCACCTCGGAATCGAGGCTTGCCGCATGACGCCACGTGCTCCCCCGTGCTCGTCGCGCCGCCCGGCGCTGATGGCCCCTGAGCTCGGCATGGGGCCGGGACGACCTCTCATCATGAAGGGCGGTGGCGATCGGCGCAGTACACGCCTCGTCGGACGGCCACAGTTCGAAGTGGCGGAGCAGTCCGTGGCGCTGCACAGTGAACGGGAGACTTCCATGACTCGAATCGCAATGATCGTCCCGCTCGCCGAGGGCGCTGGAGAACGCGCGCGGGCACTCGTCAGCTCGGATCCGCCACTCGACCCTGCTGCCTTGGCGATCGAGAAACAAGAGGTCTTCGTGACAGATAACGAGATCGCATTCGTGTTTGAGACCTCTGACCGTGGGATCCTCGAGCGCCTGGCCGAGCCCAGCTCGTGGGTCGCCGCGCCTCAGTGGCGGCAGATCGTAGCCGGGAAACCTCATGTTGCCCGGGTCGGTTATTCGTGGTCGCGACCGGAAGACCAGACAACCGGTCTCGCTTTCACGCCCACGCCAGGTCCCGGCTATAGCGAAGGAGGGGACGTGTTCGCCCCTGAGGTCGGCTAGGCCGCTCAAAAAGGGGGGGTTGAACCGGCCTCGTGTCGCATAGAACCTCGGCTCCATCCACTGGTTACGGGGGCTTGCGCCCCAACGGCAGCGCGAGAGGTACTCCGATCCGGCGTTGCGCCGGGTGAGGGGAAGGGGAGCGGGACCAGCTGTGGGTTCGCTAGGTCCGCGCCGGATCGGAGTACTTGCAAAGACGCCGTCGCGGGACGAAACCCGTCGCGCACTCCCTCGAACGGGTGAACTGGAGCCCGGTTGGCGCATGGTTTGCGCCCGAGCGGCTTCCTCCGAGGGCAGGCGAACTCTCGGAAAGGACATGCGATGTCAAGCCCGATCCTCTGGATCGTCGCGGCCACACTCTTCTCGGCGCTCTTCTCGGCGCTCACAGTCCTCAGCGTCCGCGCGCTGCGCGAGTCTCCTGCTGACGAGCCCTCGACGACGACCGATGATGCGTCCCCGGAGCCCGAGCTTCGGATGCGGCCGCTCGTCGCGGAGCCGCTGTACGTGCTGCTCGTCGACGACGATCCGAACCTGCGGGCGCTCCTGCGCACGTCGTTCGAGATCGCCGACCTCGAGGTTGCCGAGGCCGACAGCGCCAAGGCCGCCGCGACCAGCATCGCGGACCGGCATCCGGACGTGATCGTCCTCGACGTCGGCATGCCCGGCGTGAACGGCCTCGTCCTCTGCCGCGGGCTCAAGGCCGACCCGTACACCCGGGACATCCCGATCTGCCTGCTGACAGGCGACGCGATCTCGGAAGCGGCGGGCCGGGATGCGGGAGCCGACGCCTTCCTGCGCAAGCCGTTCAGTCCTCTCGCGCTCTTGCAGGCGATCGAGGAGCTCGGCGTCGGCAAGCGTGAGGGCGCGCCCGACTACGAACCGGACGGCGGGCAGCAGCTGCTCCTCTACGCCCAGGATTTCCGGAGGCTGCTCGAGCTCGAGCGCGGCCAGCGCGTCCTGCTCCAGAACGCGTACCGGGAGACGGTCGTCGCGCTCGCGCGTGCGATCGAGTCGAAGGACGGCGCGACGGGTGCGCACTCCGAGCGCGTCCGGCTCTACGCGAAGGAGCTGGCCAAGGCCCTCTCGCCGTCGCTCCTCGAGGAACCGAGCCTCGAGTACGGGTTCATCCTCCACGACATCGGCAAGATCGGGATCCCCGACCGAGTGCTCGGAAAGCGGGCGGCGCTGACCGACACCGAGCGGCGACTCATCGAGACGCACACGGTCCTCGGCGAGCAGATGGTGGGCGACGCCGCCCTGCTCCGGGGGCCGGGCGCATCGGTGGTTCGCTCGCACCACGAGCGTTGGGACGGAAGCGGCTACCCGGACCGGCTCAGCGGGGAGGGGATCCCGATCGGGGCACGGATCTTCGCGGTCGCGGACGCGCTCGACGCGATCACGAGCAACCGGCCGTACCGCCCGGCGAAGCCGTGGGAGGACGCTGCGGCCGAGATCGCGGGACAGGCCGGCTCCCAGTTCGACCCGCGCGTCGTCCAGGCCTTCCAGGAGCGCGAAGGCGCTCTGCGCCAGTTCTACCTCGAGTTCAACACGAACTGAGACCAGGCTCCAGGGTCACTGACCCTGACAGGGGATTCGGGGAATCCTGCGGCGTTCCCCGGATCCCCCTCTTGCTTGTAGCCTCGGCGCGTGAACTCGGCCGACCGGATCCGGCTCGTCCAGGGCGATATCACGACACAGGAGGTCGATGCGATCGTGAACGCCGCCAACGAGTCGCTGCTGGGCGGCGGCGGAGTGGATGGAGCGATCCACAGAGCGGGCGGCCCCGCGATCCTGGCGGAGTGTCGCGAGCTCGGGGGCTGCGCGACCGGCGACGCGAAAGCGACCACGGCCGGCGAGCTCTCGGCGCGCCATGTGATTCACACGGTCGGGCCGGTCTGGCGAGGCGGCGACAACGGCGAGCCCGAGCTCCTCGCGTCGTGCCATCGGCGTGCGCTCGAGATCGCCGCCGAGCTCGGCTGCCGCACGATCGCCTTTCCCGCGATCTCGACCGGCGTCTACGGCTATCCGGTCGACCGCGCGGCCGAGATCGCGCTCGAGACGATCAATGCCGAGCTCGAGCAGCGCCCGGAGATCGCCGAGGTGCGCTTCGTCCTCTTCTCGGACGAGCACCTCGAGGCGTTCCTGCTGCGTCTGCGCTGAGCAATCCGACACGGGGCCCTTCGCGTATCCCTGGGCGAACGTCCGATCAGCGACCTGTGGATGGGAGGGGACATGCGCGCCCGCAAGATCGCACTCGTCGGAGGTCTCGTCGTTCTGGCCGCTCTCGTCGTGAGCACGGCCGGCGCATCTCGAGACCGGACCCCGCCGACGACGCCGACAAACCTTCGGATCACCGCGTCCACCGAGACGAGCGTCACGCTCGCCTGGGATGCGTCGCACGACAACTCGAGCAACT
Organism: Gaiellaceae bacterium; assembly: GCA_036558065.1. GTDB lineage: Bacteria > Actinomycetota > Thermoleophilia > Gaiellales > Gaiellaceae > VAXT01. Next base: position 19,651 of record DATBGG010000136.1, read on the forward strand.
TCTGGTACTGCGTGCAGCGCAGCTTCGGAGGTTGCGTCCGGGTCAACCCGCCGCAGCGGACGATGACCTGGCCGAACCTGCCGCCGAACACGACGCACTCGTTCTCCGTCTACGCGATCGACCAGGCCGGGAACCGCTCGGGCAACAGCAACAGCGTCACCTACAGGACCCCGGCCGACACGACTCCGCCGGCTCCGGCGCCGCAGCTCACGCTGACGTCCTTGCGCCCGACCCGCGTCGGCGTCGCGTGGACGGGATCGACCGACAACCTGAGCCAGGTCTACTACACGCTGTTCGTCAACGGCGTTCCCGACTTCAGCGGTGCGATCGGCCCGCGGGCGAGCATGCTCCTCGATCGCACGCCGCAGACGTCGTACACCCTCAAGGTGCGCGCCGCCGACGCGTCCGGCAACTTCGTCGAGAGCAACACGCTCACCGCGACGACGCCGGCCGTCACCGATCACGTGGCCCCGACGGCGCCGACGAACTTCACCCTCTCGTCCGAATCGTCGCCACCGGAGATCTGGACCGACTGGACGCAGTCGACCGACGACGTCGACGCGCAGGCGGACATCCTGTACGACGTCTACTTCAACGGCGTCTTCGTCGAGCACGGCATCCTCGGAGGTGGCTCGACGATCACGTACTGCCGCGACCCGGGGCCGACCGTCGTGACCCTCAAGGCAGTCGACTCGTCCGGGAACGTGTCCGGGCCGAGCAACGAGATCCTCTTCGACTGCTGACGACAGGTGGGTGGGCCCGCGGGGGCGCGGGCCCTACCGCCTACGCGGTGCGTTCTCTGAGGAGCGAGCCGAGGCTCTAGCTATCGAGCAGGACGCGACGCTCGGCTGCGCACTCCCGTGCCCAGCGCTCAGCGGTCTCGATCAGCCGTCCGCGCAACTCGTCGACCTCTTGGTCGATCTTCGGCAGCTCGTCGCCGGAGACCTCGATCCGGACCTGGTGCACGGAGGCCTCCGAGTGCGCGCTCAGCACGTGCCGCTCCTCGGCCACGATCTCGACCTCGGTCACCTTGTCGAGCAGCGCCGCGGCCAGATCGTCGATTTCAGCCGGCGTCGCTTCGCGACCCGCGAACATGCCGAAATTGACTCGAATTTCGAGTGCGGGCGGTTCGAAGGTCCTCGTCGCGAAAGCGATCGCCGGCTCGGTAGACCCCATCGTGATTCCGGGGTTCCCGGTTCGAAGGAAGCTAACCCTCGTACGGGACCCAGCGGAAATACCGCCGGGCGAGGAACGCGCCGAAGACGCCCCAGAGCGCGATCACGGCCACGTCCTCAGGCCGATCCCAGAGCTGGACGCCTTTCAGCATCACGGCTCCGATCAGGTCGATGAAGTACGTGAGTGGAAGCAAGTCCGCGACCGCCTTGAGCCAGTCCGGGAAGTTTTCCTGGGAGAAGAACGCGCCCGAGACGAAGGAGAGCGGCAGATAGAGCGCCGTGATCACGGCCGACGCACCCTCCGCACGGCGGACGAGCCCGCTCACGCCGACTCCGAGCACCGCAAAGGCCGAGCCTCCGAGCAGGATCGCCAGCACGGCCGAGACGACGCTCTTGGGGAACCCCGCATCGAACAGCAGCATCGCGAGCGCGACCAGGACGACCGCCTCGACCATGAACGCCACCAACGACGTGAGCAGCACCGATGCGATGTACACCGAGGCAGGCAGAGGGGTGGCCCGAAGCCGCTTGAGCACGCCCGACTCCCTGCGAATGACCAGCACGATCGCAAGCCCCGAGAACGCTGTCGCCGCAACGCCGTAACCGAGCATCCCTGTGAGCAGATAGTCGGGTGCGCGGTACCCCTTGATGTTGTCCCCGTCCCCGTAGACCGAGCCGAGCAGGACGAAGAAGATGACCGGCAGCAAGAACGTGAAGAACGCGAGCTCCTTGCTCCGTGTGTAGAGCAGGAGCTCCGTCTTGAGCTCGTGCAGGAACAGCGTCATTCGCCGCTTCGCTCCGTGAGCGCCAGATAGACGTCCTCGAGACTCGCGCGCCGGACCTCCAGGCCCTCGAGCTCCTGTCCGGCCTCGACGGCCTCCCGCGTGAGCTCGTGCAGCGTCCGTGTCGGCTCCTCGGTGTGGAGGACGACCTCCTGCCCGTTTCTACGGAATCGGATCTCGGTCGCGGGCAGGGTCGAGGTGAGCTGTGCGGGCGGCCCGAGCGCGACGATCTCGCCCGCTCGGAGCACCGCGACGCGGTCGGACAGCCGCTCGGCCTCCTCGAGGTAGTGCGTCGTCAGCAGGACTGTCTTTCCAAGCTCGCGCAGGGAGCCGATCGTGTCCCACGCACGGCGCCGGGCCTCAGGGTCGAAGCCGGTGGTGGGCTCGTCGAGGAAGATCACCTCCGGGTCACCGATGAGGGCGAGGCCGAGATCGAGCCTGCGCCGCTGGCCCCCGGAGAGCGTGCGCACCCTCGAGTCCCGCTTCTCGGTGAGGCCGACGACGTCGACCACCTCATCCACCTGCCGGGGCCCCTGGTAGTAGCCCGCGAAGTGGTAGAGGTGCTCACGAACGGTCAGCGTCTCGTACAGCGACGATGACTGGAGCACGACGCCGATTCGCTCCCGCCACGAGCTGCCGGCGGTGGCCGGGTCCCGGCCGAGCACGTCCACGGAGCCCGCGTCCCGGGTGCGGTAGCCCTCGAGGATCTCGACGGTCGTCGTCTTCCCCGCACCGTTCGGCCCGAGCAGGCCGAAGATCTCGCCGGCCTCGATCTCGAAGCTGACTCCGCGAACCGCCTCGACGCCGTCGTACGACTTCCGCAGGTCGTCTACTCTGATCGCCGTAGACATATCTGACCGATATGATTATTCTATCTGGCAGATATGTCAAGCCTGACCCCGACCGCGCGCGTCATCCTCGGCATGCTGAAGCTCGGAGTCGCGACCGGCTACGACATCAAGCGGATCATCGACGGCTCGACACGCTTCTTCTGGACGGCGAGCTTCGGACAGATCTACCCGGAGCTGAAGCGGTTGCGCAAGGCGGGTCTCGTCACAGCGCGGGAGGAGCCGCGCGGCAAGGTCAAGCGGACGGTCTACGAGCTGACGCCCAAGGGCGATCAGGCGCTGCGAGCCTGGCTGACCGACCGCGAGAGCGTCATCTTCGAGATCCGCGACGAGAGCCTCTTGCGCCTGTTCTTCGCAGACATGCTCTCCAGGGAAGACGTGCTCGCGAACGTGCGCATGCAGCAGCTGCTCTTCGAGCACGTGCTCGAGCGGTTCCGGGAGATCGAGGTCGAGGCGAGGGCGGGGATCGAGGAGGGGCGCGAGTACCCGTACCTCGTGCTGCGCTACGGGCTCGACTTCATCACGTGGGCGCGCGACTGGTACGCGGAGGTCGAGCGTCGGCTCGAGTCCGGCGAGCCGCTATTCGAACTCGACGATGACGAGGCTGCCCGCGGGAAAACGCGGCTCGGGGCCGCCGGATAGCGCGGCCGCCACCTGGCTGCAGTCCGGCTGGTGGCCGACGACGACGACCGGATCGCCCCGGCCGGAGAGCGCGGCACGGACGTCGTCCACGGTCGCTCCCGGCGACAGCCGGTCGTCGGGCTCGGCCTCGACGTCGAGCGCTCGCGACAGCTCGTCACCCGTCTCTCGTGCGCGCAGGAGCGGGCTCGTGAGGATCGACTCCGGAGGCGTCAGCTCGTCGCGCATTCGCTGACCGAGCGCACGCGCCTGTTTGCGCCCCTCGGAGGTCAGCGGACGGAGCTCGTCCGGATCGCCCGGCGCGGCCTCGGCGTGGCGCACGAGATAGAGGCGCATCCCCGCTGAGGATAGCCTTGCGGCATGGCCGTGATCCCGATGCTGTCCTACGAGGACGGTGCCGCCGCTATCGACTTCCTCGTGGCGGCGTTCGGGTTCGAGGAGCGCGAGCGGTGGGCGGACGACGACGGGACGATCGTCCACGCGGAGCTCGCGACCAAGGGCGGGACGATCATGCTCGCGACCCCGAGCTCCGACTACGTGAGCCCGAGGCGAATGCGCGAGCTCTCTGCCGAGGCGCAGAAGATGTACGAGGTTCCCTACGTGATCGACGGCGTTCTGGTCGAGGTCGACGATCTGGACGCGCACCTCGCGAAGGCGAAGGCCGCGGGCGCCACGATCCTCTCCGAGCCGGAGGACGTGCCGGAGGCGGGGATCAGGCACTACCGCGCCGCGGACCCCGAAGGGCACCGCTGGATGTTCTCGCAGGATCTCCCGTCGTGAGCGGCTTCCGCTACGTCGTCGCAGATGTCTTCACGGACACGGCGCTCGAGGGCAACCAGGTCGCCGTCTTCACGGACGCGCGCGAGATCCCGGACGACAGGCTCCAGCGGATCGCGCGCGAGATGAACCTCTCCGAGACCGTGTTCGTCTACACGCCCGACGGCGACGGTCACGCCCGGATCCGGATCTTCACGCCGACCCGGGAGATGGAGTTCGCGGGACATCCGACGCTCGGTACGGCTTTCGTCCTGAGCGCGCCGCTCTCGCTCGAGCAGATCAACCTCGAGACCTTGCGCGGGATCGTGCCCGTTCGGCTCGAGCGCGAGGACGGCCGCATCGTGTTCGGGCGGATGGACCAGCCACTGCCGACGGTCGAGCCGTACGGGAACGACGCCGAGCTGTTCGACATCCTCGGCGTGGATGGCTCCGAGCTTCCGGTCGAGGTCTACGACAACGGGGTGCTCCACGTCTACGTCTGCCTCGGATCGGAGGACGAGGTGGCCGCGCTGAAGCCGGATCTGCGCCGGCTCGGAGAGCAGCCGACTTTCTGCTTCAACTGCTTCGCCGGCGAGGGGAAGACGTGGAAGACGCGGATGTTCGCGCCCTCGAGCGGCGTGGCCGAGGATCCCGCGACCGGCTCGGCGGCGGGGCCGCTCGCGCTCCACCTGGCGCGCCACGGCCGTATTGCGTTCGGCGACGAGATCGAGATCTCACAGGGCGTCGAGGTCGGCCGTCCGTCGAAGCTGTTCGCGCGGGTCGATGGCTCGGCGGACGACGTTCAGCGCGTCGAGGTCGGCGGCTCGGCGGTCATCGTCGCCCGCGGCGAGCTCAAAGCCTGAAGCAGCGCGGTCACGGCGAACGCGAGGGCGAAGCTCGGGAGGGATGCGCCGATCTGGTACCCGGGCGCGGGCAGCCTTGCGATCAGGTCGCTCCAGAAGCCGAGATCCGTGGGCTGATAAAGCCACTCGTAGAGCAGGAATCCGGCCGCCCAGGCGACGATCGGGCCGACCCGGAAAGCCGGGCTGCCGAAAATGTCGCGCTCGGTGTAGTGCGCGCCCGAGTACAGCCAGTGGGCCGCCAGGACGCCGAGCAGCGGAACGAACACCGCGCCGAGGAGCAGCAGGAACCGCTGATAGCTGCGCATGTCGATCGCGAGCGCTCCGGCGGTTGCTACGAGCGACGCGCCGGCGATCAGCGCGCGTTGCGGCACCCGCGACAGCACGTTCTGCGTCGAGATCGCGCCGGAGTAGACGTTCGCGAACGCCTCGTCCGTCTCGTCGACGGTCAGCGCGAGCAGGGCGAGGGCGGCCGCGGCTCCTCCGCCGGCGATCGCGGTCAGGATCAGCTCGGGGTGGTTCGGGTCGACTCCGCGTGACAGCACCAGGATCGAGCCGAAGCCGAACTGGAACAGCGTCGGGAGCAGGTAGCCGAGCCCGGCGCCGAAGAACGCGCTGCGCCGGTCGCGCGAGAAGCGCGTGTAGTCGGCGACGAGCGGCGCCCACGAGACGGTGACGGCGACGACCGTGTCCACGCCGAGCCAGAACGAGCCGTGGTGCTCGCCGGGGTGCGACCAGAGCGCCCCGAGGTCGGCGCCGTCGAGGATCCACCAGGCGAGGTAGACGACCGAGGCTGCGACCGCCCAGATCGCGAACTTGCGGACGAAGCGGCGCACGAATCCGATCGGCCCCATCAAGGCCAGGGCCGCCGCGAGCCCGCCGAACAGGAGCTTCCACGCCCAGACCGCCGTGAATCCGAACAGCTGGTCGCAGAGCAGCCCCGCCGCGGTCGCGATCACGATCAGCTCGAAGATCGCCCAGCCCATGCACTGCGCGATGTTGAGGACGCTCGCGAGGTACGAGCCGCGCTGCCCGAGAGGCGCACGCTGGAGCACCATCGTCGGTACCCGCGCATCGGCTCCGATCAGCGCGGCGAGCGCGAGCATCGAGTTCCCGATCAGCCCGCCGACGAGCGTCGCCGCGAGCGCGTCCTTCAGCGACAGGTCGAAGTAGGCCGGCAGGACGAGGACGAGCAGCGACACCCCGAAGTTGAGCCAGAGCAGCGTCGTGTCGAAGAAGCCCAGCACCCGCAGCCGGTCCGGCACGGGCTCGATTCCCCAGCTTGGTGCGCTCACCTCACTCCCTTCGCCGGCATGACCCGGATCAGGTTCGGCGGGTGTGATCTCAGCCGCACACGACGCGGCACCCCGGTCTCCGCACTCTAGCTAGGAGAGCGCGGTCAGCCGGGTCGCCGTCGCCTTGAACGTCGCCACGACGACCTCGCCCTCCTTCAGTCCGAGCCGCTCGGCGGACGCTTCGGTGACCTCGGCGGTCAGGGGCCCGACACGGACGCGGCGACGGTTGCCGACGGGGACGATGCTCTCGATCGGCGCGCGGACGTGGTTCTGAGCCGAATCGACCGCCTCCTCGCGAGAGATGGAGATCTCCCAGGGATGGACGACGACGCCGACCGGGCCGGTCGCCTCGTCGGTGGAGACGATCGCGAGACCGCCGTCGAGCACGACCTCGGTCAGTCCGTCGACCCGGAGCCGCGCGTTGCCCGTGAGCAGGTTCCCACCCGCGAGCTCGGCGACGAACGGGCCGGCCGGTGCCGCGATCAGCTCCTCGGCAGTCCCGGTCTGCACGATCCGCCCGTCGACGAGGACAGCGATCCGGTCGGCGACCGCGGCCGCGTCGACGAAGTCGTGCGTGACGAGGATCGCGGGCAGCTCGACCTCCCGGAGCAGGAGGCGCAGCTCGGCGCGAACGCGGCCGCGCGTGTGCGGGTCGAGGGCGGCCATCGGCTCGTCGAGGAGCAGGATCTCGGGCTTCCGCGCCAATGCACGCGCCAGCGCGACGCGCTGTCTCTCGCCGCCCGACAGCTCGCCGGGTTTCGCCTTCGCCAGCCCCGCGATCCCCAGCCGCTCCAGCAGGTCGCGCGGTTGTCCCCCCGCGAACCCGACGTTCTTCTCGACCGAGAGGTGGGGGAACAGCGCGTACTCCTGGAGGACGTAGCCGACCGCGCGCTGCTCCGGCCGGCGATTCACCTTTCCGAGGCTGTCGAACCACGTCGAGCCGTTCGCCGAGATCCACCCCCGGCTCGGGCGCACCAGCCCGGCGACAGCCTTGAGCACGGTCGTCTTGCCCGCGCCAGAAGGCCCGACGAGCGCGACCGTCTCCGCGCCGACCTCGAGCGCTACCGCAAGCTCGAAGGTGCGAAGCGGAACGGTGATATCGAGCCGTGCCGAGCCCATCCGAAGACCTTCAGCGAAACGAGTATCGCCGCGCCGACGAGAACGAAGAGCGCGCTGATCGCGAGCGCGACGTCGAAGTCCTGGTCGAGCTGAGCGTAGATCGCGAGCGGCAGCGTCTGCGTCACCCCCTGGAGGCTGCCGGCGAAGATGATCGTCGCTCCGAACTCCCCCAGGCCGCGGGCGAGCGCGAGCGCGGAAGCCGCGCCCAGCCCACCCACGGCCAAAGGCAGCGCGACGCGTCCGAAGACGCGCCACGGGCCCGCCCCGAGCGTGCGCGCCGCTGCGATCAGGTCCGGATCGACGCCTTCGAAGGCCGCGATCGCCCCCCGCACGTAGAAAGGGCTCTCGACGAACGCGACCGCGAGGACGACCGCGGTCTGGGTGAAGCCGATCGAGATCCCGAGCGCGTCCAGCTCGTCGCCGAGCAGGCCGAACCGCCCGAACGCGGCCAGCAGCGCGATGCCCGCCACGGCCGGGGGCAGTACGAGCGGGAGCTCGATCAGCGTGATCAGCGCGCCGCGCCCGAAGAAGCGCTTCCGCGCGAGCAGGTACGCGGTCGGAGTCCCGAAGAGCAGCACCGAGACGTGGGCGATCAGGCTCGTCTTCAGGCTGACGACCAGCGCGTCCTGAAAGACCTGGTTCCCGAGCTGCGAGAAGAGGTCGCCGAGCGGAACGCGGAGGAAGATCGCGACCAGCGGCAAGAGCAGGAACGCGAACGCGACCCCGGCCGCCACAGCGGTGGAGGCCGCGAAGAGGATGCGGCTCATCTCTTCTTCAGAGGCGGCAGGCCGAAGCCGGCCTTCTTCAGCAGCAGGCGGCCGCGCTTGGAGGTCACCTTGTTCAGGAACGAGCGCGCCTCGACCCGCCGGGGCGTGGAGCGCACCATCGCCAGCTGGTACTTGATGGGCGGCTGAGACCAGTCCGGCAACAGGATCTTGTGCACCTTCGAGGCCACGGGCTTCGCGTCGGTCGCGTACACGAACCCCGCATCCGCCTCCCCGAGCGCGACCTTGGCGACGATCCCCTTCACGTCGGGCTCCTGGCTCACGACGTTCTCGAGCACGGCGTCCTTGATCCCGATCGCGTCGAGCAGCTGGCGCGTGTACGAGCCGATCGGGACGCCCGAATCCCCGATCACGAGCTTGACGCCGTCGCGCCGGAGGTCGTAGACGGAATGCAGGCCCGCCGGGTTCGACTTGGGGACGATCACGATCAACCTGTTCGTCGCGAACGTGACCGGCTTGCGGACGAGCCCGTCGTGGAAGAGGAGCTGGGCGTACTTCGGGTTCGCCGACGCGAACACGTCGGCGGGTGCGCCTTGCCGGATCTGGAGCGCGAGCTGGTCGGAGCCGGCGAAGCTGTAGCGCGGCTTCTTGTCGATCTTCGGGAAGACCTCGGTCAGCGAGGCCGCTGCGAAGACCGTGAAGCTCCCACCCGCCCCGGTCGCGCTCGGCAGCGCGAGTGCGACGAGAGCGAAGATCGCAGCGAGGGCTCTCATCGCTCCACCATGATCGAGGTCGCTTTGACCACCGCCGTCGCCGTGTCGCCGGGCTCGAGCGCCAGCTCCTCGGCCGCCTCGCTCGTGATCACCGAGACGATCCGGAACGGGCCCGCGTCCAGCTCGATCTGAGCCAGGAGCCCCTCGATCCGGACGTTGCGGACGATCCCGGTCAGCCGGTTGCGCGCGGAAAGCTCGTGCGGCACGGGCCTCCCGAGCAGCCGCTCGACTTCCTTCGCGGCGACGACGCGCCGGTTGGCCGTGTCGCGGCTCGTCCGGATTCGCCCCTGGCGGTCCCAGCGCCGGAGCGTGTCGAGACTGATCCCGAGCCTCCGGGCGGCCTCGCTAGCCGTGTACGCTTGCCTAGGCATTGCCTAGGCGACTCTATATCAGAACGTCGCGTCCCGGGCGCCTGTCGCGATCACGATCAGGATCGCGGCGGCGAGGCACAGCCGGTAGATCACGAATAGCGAGTAGTCGTGCCTGCGGAGATAGCCGAGCAGGAGATCGATCGCGATCAGGCCCGCGCCGGCCGCGGCGATCGTGCCGACGAGGAACGGCCCTTCCCAGCCTCCCGGCAGCGTTCCGAAGACAACGTGCTTCAAGCCCTTGTAGAGCACCGCTCCGAACACGATCGGGACGAGCAGGAAGAACGAGAACCGCGCCGCGCTGTCGCGATCGAGCTTGAGAAACCGTCCCGCTGTGATCGTTATCCCCGACCGCGAGACGCCTGGCATCAGCGCGACCAGCTGGGCCGCGCCCACTGCGAGCCCCGTCCAGAGCCCGATGTCCTCGAGCTTGCGCGACTGAGCGCTGCGGTCCGCGATCCAGAGCAGGATCCCGAAGACGGCGAGGTTGATCGCGATCTGCCACGGCTGGCCGAGGTGCTTCTCGATCGTCGCCTCGCCGACGGCGCCGACGAGCGCCGCCGGGATCGTCGCCACGAAGACGAGCCAAGCGACCTTCTCGTCCGCGTTCGTGATCGAGCGCTTGCCGACCGAGCGGAACCAAGAGGCGGTATAGAGGACGACCTCGTCCCAGAAATAGACGACGACGGCGACGAGAGTCCCCAGGTGCAGGGCAACGTCGAACGTCTTGTTGAAGTCGGGGTGCTCCTCGAGGTAATGCCATTGCCCGATCCACGGAACGAGGATCAGGTGCCCCGACGACGAGATCGGCAGGAGCTCGGTGAAGCCCTGGACGATCCCGAGCGTGAACGCCTGCCAGTCCGACAGCTTTCCGGCTTCCTCGCCGAACCCCGCGGCTGCCAGCACGACCGCAAGGACGAGGAGGGCGACCGCGGTCCCGTAGAGAACAGCACGGCGCCGCATG
>DATBGG010000137.1:0-3633 GCA_036558065.1 Gaiellaceae bacterium
GTCCCGTTCGCCTGCTCGCCGAGCCCCGAGGTCGCGTTCGCCTGCGGGTCGAGATCGACGAGCAGCACCTTCTCGCCCGCCTTCGCGAGGCAGGCGGCGAGGTTCACCGCAGTGGTGGTCTTGCCGACACCGCCCTTCTGGTTGGCGACGGCGTAGATGCGGCCGGGCACACAGCTAATTGTGATCAGGAGAGAGGACGTTTCCGGGCGATTCCGGGACGCCTCGGGAAACCCGCTGGAGTGGGGGCGATTTTGCGCGCGACCGCCAGTCCGTTCCGCTCCTCGAGCGCGGATCCGCCGAGCTGCTCCGACACGCGCGAGAGCTCGTCGAGGTCGGCGGACGAGCTGACCCACAGCACCGCAGAGCCGCCCTCCACGACGAGCGGCAAGAGCCATTCCAGCGCGACCGCGGGCGGGGCGAGCGCCTTTGCGAGCGCAACTCCGAACCGCTCATCCTGCTCCTCGGCTCGCCCCCAGACGACCGTCACGTTCAGGAAGTCCCCGGCCAAGCGCTCGAGGAACTCCGTCTTCCGCCTGTTCGACTCGAGCAGCGTGACTTCGCGCTCGGGCAACTTGGCGGCGATGGGGATTCCGGGCGAGCCGTTTCCCGAGCCCACGTCGACGATCGGCCCTTCGAGCGCGGCCACGACCTCCGCCCCGCGCAGCGCATCCTCGAGGAGCATCGCGCGCGCCTCTTCGCGGTCCTCGATCGCCGTCAGCCCGGGCGTGGCCAGAACCGCGTCGAGCCAATGCTCGAGCCGGGGATCGTTCAAACGGGCGTGATCACGATGTAGCGATTCGGCTCCGTGCCCTCGCTACCGGTCTCGACCCCGTCGAACTCCTTCAGCCGCACGTGCACCGTCTTGCGCTCGACGGCGGTCATCGGCTCGAGCTCGACCGCCGAATGCGTGGCCATCGCTTCCTCGGCGCTCCGGATCGCCAGCGCCTCGAGCGCGACGCGGCGCCGCTCACGGTAGCCGGCCGCGTCGACCACGACCTCCTTGCGTCCCTCCGGGTGCGCGCGCCAGACGATCGCGTTCGCGAGGTACTGGATCGCGTCGATCGTCTGCCCGTGCTTGCCGATCAGCAGGCCGAGATTGGAGCCCGAGCACGAGGCCGTGATCACCTCGTCGTCCTCCGCGATGTCGATCCGGCAGCGAACGCCGATCCCGGTCGTGATCCGCTCGATCAGGTCCCGCACCTCGCCGGCCAGGTCGCTGTCGCCGTCGCCGGTCGGACGTTCCTCTGCGTCCTCGTCGACCTGTGCGATCACGCGCGCGGGCGCGTACCCGACCCCGAGCAGGCCCCGCTCGCCCTCGGACACGACCTGGAACCGAACCGCGGCCTTGTCGAGCCCCGGATGGAGCTTCTCCAGCTCACGGAGCGCGGCCCACTTCGCCTCGCCGACTGTCTCGCCGGTCGCCTCGATCTGGCGCAGGTCCTCCGTCATCTCCTCGCCTTCTTCTTCTTGCGCTTGACGCGCCTGGGCTGCGAAGGAGCGGCGGGCTTCGCCTCGGCGGCGTCCTTGGGCTCGGAGCCGTCCTTGCTCTCGGGGGGCGTTTCCTTCGGCGGCGTCCGGGACGTGCGTTTCGGCGGAGGCGGAGGCTTCTTCGGAACGAGCCTCCTGGTGACGAGCCCCTGCCCGACCGTCCACAGGTTCGTCGTCACCCAGTAGATGACGAGGCCAACCGGGAAATTGACGAGCACGGGAACGAACGCGACGGGGAGAACCATCATCATCGTCCGCTGCGTCTTGTCCATCGTCGTGGACATGAAGTAGGTCGACGCGAGCTGGCTCCCGACGTAGATCGCGAGCAGCAGGTAGCCCGACCAGTGTGCGTTCGCGTGCGCCGTGATGTCCGGAACGAGGTCGCCGAGCCACGACAGCGAGCCCGCCGGCGGGTGCCTCGAGAACTGGCGTAGCACGAGATAGAGGGCGATGAAGACCGGGAACTGAACCAGGAGCGGCAGACACGGAGCGGCCGGGTTCACGTTGTTCTCCCGGTAGAACTTCATGAGCTCCTCGTTGCGCTTCTGCTTGTCCTGCTTGTAGCGCTGCTGGATCGCCTTCATCTCCGGCATGTGCGCCTGCATCGCCTGCATCGAGTGGATCTGCTTGACCGCGAGCGGCACCATCAGCAGCCGGACGCAGACCGTCAGCGCGACGATCGCCCAGGCCCAGGGGAGCCCGATCGTCCCGTGGAACCACTCGAGGACGTTTCGCAGGAGGTCTTCGAGCGGAGTCAGCGGCGAGCCGAGGATCATCGCGATCACTTGAAGAGCCTCTGCTGGTGCGCGTAGTCCACGCCGCCGAGGCTCCACGGATTGCAGCGCAGGAGCCGCCAGCCGGCGAGGATCACGCCTTTGACGAGGCCGTACTCGCGCAGCGCGTCGATCGCATACTGCGAGCAGGAGGGGTGGTACTTGCAGCCGCCTCCGAAGAGGACGCCGAGCGTGTAGCGGTACAGGTAGACGAGCCCGACGCCCAGATAGGCGGGGACACGAAGCACCGCGTTCACGCGGCCGCCTTGCCGAGCACCTCGTCCACGCGCTCGCCGAGCCACTCGTAGCCTTTCGCCTGCGTCCCTTCGACGAGCCCCGGGCGGACGATCAGGACGAAGTCGTGCGCGGGCGGCAGCGTCTCGAGCCGGTCACGCCAGAGCTCGCGCAGCTGACGCTTGACCTTCGACCGCACGACCGCGCTCCCGGTCCCCTTGGGAACGGCGATCCCGAGCCGCGGCTCGTCGCCCTCCTCGCGCGGGAACCAGTAGAGGACGAGGAACCGCGTCGAGGCCGACCGCCCGTGCCGGTACACGGCGTCGAAGTCCCTGGAGCGGGAGAGGCGGTTCCGGCGATGCAACTGTTTCGCGGGGGTCAGGCTGAGAGCCGCTTGCGGCCCCGGGCTCTGCGTCGCTTCAGGATCGCGCGGCCGGCCCGAGTCGACATCCGGGCTCTGAATCCGTGCTTCCGCTTCCTGCGGCGTACGTTCGGCTGATAGGTCCGCTTCACGGTGAGAGGTGAGAGAAAAAGAGGAACGAGCGCCCTTTTCTCACAGGCGCCGAGCCAGTATAGACGAGGGTCTCCTGCTGACGTTATCCACAGCTCGATTGGTGTTTACAGCTTTGAAAAAACGCTGCGCGGGAGCGGCTAGGGAGCACTAGGCGATGCCTACACAGGCGATTGTCCACACCTGTGGACGACCATGTGGAGTGCGGAAAAATCCCTGCAAATGCCGCAGAAGTTACCCACGGCCGACCCCGTTGTGACGCCTGGGGGACGCTGTTATGCTCGCCGTTCCGCCCCTGAGCCCGAGGAGATCGTCCGGCGTCGTGCCGCGCCAGCAAGAGTTGACAGCAGAGACCCTGTGGACCGAAGTCGCCGGACGCCTGAAGGGCGCGCTCAACGACACCACGTACGAGACGTGGTTCGGGGACGTGTCGAGCCGGGAGCTGACGGATGACGCGTTCGTCCTGTCCGTTCCGAACGACTTCACACGCGACTGGATCGAGGGTCACTTCCTCGACCTGATCGGCGCGGCCGTCCGCGACGAGGTCGGCCAAGAGCGCAAGATCCGGCTCTTCGTCGAGCGCGAAGTCGAGCCGTCGGGCCCGATGCAGGAGAGCCCGGCGCCGCC
>DATBGG010000138.1:0-12842 GCA_036558065.1 Gaiellaceae bacterium
GAGCACGTCGGTGCCGTCGACGACGACGCCCTCGAAGCCGTACGCCTGCGCGCGGTCCGCGAGATGCTCGACCGCGTACTCGAGATGCGTCGGCGTCGAGTACGCCCACTGGTTGTTGTCGCAGATGAACACGACCGGCAGGCGGCGCACGCCGGCGAGGTTCATCGCCTCGTGCGCGTCGCCGCGAGCGGATGCGCCTTCGCCGAACCAGCCGAGCGCGACCCGCTTCTCTTCGCGGATGCGGAAAGCGAGCGCACAGCCGACCGCCACCGGCAGCATCGCCGGCAGATGGCTGACCATCGCCAGGAGGCCGAGCCGTGCGTCGGCCATGTGCACGTTCCCGTCGCGGCCACGGGTCGGGCCGTCCTGGCGACCCATGTACTGCGCGAAGATCTTCCACGGCTCGACGCCGCGCGTCACGTGGACGCCCATGTCCCGATGGAGCGGCGTGCCGACGTCCTCCGGCCCGATCGCCATCGCGACGCCGACCGACGACGCCTCGTTGCCCCGGCCCGTGTAGAACGAGCCCGGGATCTTTCCCTGCTTGTAGAGGATGTGCCCGCGCTCCTCGATCCCGCGCGTGATCAGCATGTTGCGGTAGATCGTGAGCAGGTCGTCGCGGTCGAGGCCCGCTTCGCGGATCTCGTGCAGGCTGCTGACGGGCTCGGCTTCGCGGGCGATTGCCATGCGCGTGAAACTCTAACGACTGAGGTCGGCGGAACGGCGCGGGCCCGAAGGCCCGCGCCGCCCTCGCGTCAGTCGAATCTGGCCACCTGCCCCCAGCGCACGGTCAGCGCGTAGAGGACGGTGAGCTCGAGCCCGATGACGACGAGCGTCCAGAGCGGGTACTGCGTGTTGCCCAGGAAGCCGAGCTGGGCGAGCAGGTTCAACGTGACCGCGAAGATCGTGAACCATCGCGCCCAGCCGCTCTGCGCGGCGAGGCCCAGGCCCGCCAGGAAGAGCAGGATGCCCCAGAAGAGCATGATCCAGCCCCACGTCGTGAGGTCGAAGACGAGCACCTGCTTGCCCGACACGACGTAGTACTCGTCGCGGGCGATCGCGACCAGCCCTTCGAAGAAGGTGATCGTCCCGATCAGCGTCATCATGATCGCCGCGAATCCGATCCAGCCCGTCCACGCGTTCGACACGTCCCGAGTGTCCACCGTGCTCATGCAGTGCTCCTTTCCTACGGGGTCTGTGAGCAGTCAATCACCTCGTGCGGATCTCATCTGGCCGAACGGGCGGCTCAGTCGTACTCGACGAAGGTGCCGGCGAGGTAGTCCGGCAACGCGCGCCGACGCTCGTCGAGCAGGGCGGGCACGAAGCCCGCGAAGAGCGGGATGATCGCGAGTGCCAGGCCGATCGCCCTGACGATCGCGCGGCCGGTGGACAGCCCCGACCCGTCGCGTCGTCGCACGCGCACGCGCATCAACCTCATCCCGGGCGTCTGCCCGGCGGCGCTCCAGAAGAGGACGAAATAGGTACCGGCGACGAGCAGCCACTCTGCTCCGAGCAGCGAGCCGGCGACCCAATGCGGCCTGATCCCGCCGACGAGCGATGCGATCAGCGCGAAAACGGCGCTCGTGGTGGCGAAGATGACCAGTGCGAGGAGCGAGTCGAAGGCGAGCGCCGCGCCTCTCGTCGCAACGCCTGCGAAGCGCCGGCTCCGCGAGCGGCCCACCCTGCCGTCGAGCCGGACGGCCGAGCGCCTGACCCCCGCGACGACCTCTTCGGCGAGCCCGGCCGACTGCGTGGCCATAGCCCGCCTCAGCTCCGGGCTCGACGCGACGCCTCTCAGCATCTGCTGCATCTCCTCGCTCGCGAGCAGGCGGTCTGTGAGCTCGAGCGTTCGCTCGCTCCCGAGCGACTCCTCGATCATGCGCTGGAGCTCTCCGGTCTCGGCCAGCTCGCGGACGACGCGCTCGAGCACCCGGTGCCGAACGAGCGACCGGGCGAGCTCCTCCGGGAGCGGTCCTGCGAGCGCCCGGTCGAGCACCCGGGCCAGCTCGGGTGCGCTCAGGACGTCGTCGGCCGCGGACTCGATCCGTCCCCGCCAGGCACGAGCGGCGAGTCGGCCCGGGTAGAAGGCAACACGGCCGGCCGAGTCGGCGATCCCCCAGCGCTTCCGGTGGGCTGCCATGGCTCAGTATCCCGCCGCCGCGGTCAAACTCCTAGGCGTTCGTACGTTGCCCGTGACCCAGTGCGGGGCGTAGGATCGCTCCACTAGCGTGGATTCGAATCGCCTGCTGCGGCGCAGGCGGGAGAGAGGAGTGTGAATGCTGCTCGCAGCGGACTACCCGTTTCTCGACGTGATCTGGACGATGTTCATTTTCTTCCTCTGGATCCTGTGGTTCTGGCTCCTGTTCACGGTGTTCGCGGACATCTTCCGCCGTCACGACATCTCCGGGGTGGGCAAGACCGGCTGGATTCTCTTCTGCATCTTCCTGCCGTTCCTCGGCGTGTTCGTGTACCTGATCTCGCAAGGCCAGCACATGGCCGAGCGCAACATGTCCCAGGCGAAGGCCCAGCAGGCGGCGATGGACCAGTACGTGCGTGAGACTGCGGGCAGCGGCAGTGCGGCCGCGGAGATCGACCAGGCGAAGAAGCTGCTCGACAGCGGCACGATCACGCAGGAGGAGTTCAACGCGATCAAGCAGAAGGCGCTCGCCTAGCCCCGCCGGACAACTGATGTGAGCACAGCCACCGACGTCGCGCCGTCCGCACGCGCGAGCGGCGCGACCGTCGTTCTGTTGACGCTGGCAGCGGGTCAGTTCCTGATGACCCTCGACAGCTCGGTCATGAACGTCTCGATCGCGACGGTGGCGAAGGACGTGGGGACGACCGTGACCGGGATCCAGGGCGCGATCACGGCCTACACGCTCGTGATGGCGGCGCTGATGATCACCGGAGCGAAGATCGGGGCGATCATCGGGCGCAAGCGCGCCTTCGCAATCGGCTGCGTCGTCTACGGCTGCGGCTCGTTCACGACCTCGATTGCTCCCAACCTGCCGGTGCTCCTCTTCGGCTGGTCGTTCCTCGAGGGTGTCGGGGCGGCACTGATCATGCCCGCGATCGTCGCGCTCGTAGCGGGCAACTTCCCGACCGAGCGGCGACCTGCCGCGTACGGACTGATCGCTGCGGCCGGTGCCGTCGCGGTCGCCGTCGGGCCGCTGATCGGGGGCTTCTGCACGACCTACTTCTCGTGGCGCTGGGTCTTCGCGGGCGAGGTGGTCGTTGTCGCCGCGATCCTCCTGCTGACGAGACGCATCGCCGACGCGCCCGTCGAAGACCGTCCGAAGCTCGATGTGATCGGGGCGGTGCTCTCAGCGCTCGGCCTCGGGCTCGTCGTTTTCGGCGTCCTGCGCACAAGCGAGTGGGGCTGGATCCAGCCGCGGCCGGACGGGCCGTCCTGGGCGAACCTGTCTCCGACCGTTTGGCTCGTGCTCGCGGGGCTGTTCGTGATCTGGGTCTTCTTCCGTTGGGAGTCGAGGCGCGATGCGACCGGACAGGAGCCGCTGATCCGGCCGGAGATGCTCCGCAACAAGCAGCTGAGCGGCGGCCTGATCATGTTCTTCTTCCAGTTTCTCGCCCAGGCCGGGCTCTTCTTCGTCGTGCCCCTCTACCTCTCGGTCTGTCTCGGGCTGTCCGCGCTCGCGACCGGCGCGCGCCTGCTGCCGCTCTCGCTCACGCTGCTCCTCGCGGCGATCGGGATCCCGAAGGTCTTCCCGGCCGTGTCACCGCGCCTCGTCGTGCGCGCGGGCCTGCTTTCGCTCCTCGCCGGCACGGTCGTCCTCCTCGGCGGGCTCGAGCCCGACTCGGGCCCGGAGATCGTCTTCGTGCCGATGCTGCTCGTCGGCCTGGGCATCGGAGCGCTCGCCTCTCAACTCGGCGCCGTCACCGTCTCCGCGGTTCCCGACGACCAGAGCCCGGAGGTGGGCGGGATCCAGAACACGATGACGAACCTCGGCGCTTCCATGGGCACCGCGATCGCGGGGTCGATCCTGATCGGCGCGCTTGCGCTCTCCTTCTCGTCCAACATCCAGCAGAGCTCGGACATCCCGGCCCGCGTGAAGGAAGAGGCGCAAGTCAAGATCGCCGGCGGGGTGCCTTTCATCTCGGATTCCGACCTGAAGCAGGCTCTCGAGGAGGCCGGGGTCCGCTCCGGAGCGACCGACGCGGCGCTGGCGGCCTACAAGGACGCGCGCCTCGATGGGCTTCGAGCCGCGCTGACCGTGCTCGCGCTCCTGATCCTCGTGGCGCTGTTCGCGGCGCAGCGCATCCCAACGGTGCAACCGGGGGCCGGGAAGGCCTGACGCCGTGTGCCGCTGGCTCGCCTACTCCGGATCACCGATCAAGCTCGACGAGCTGCTGCTCAAACGAGACCATTCGTTGATCGACCAGAGCCTGCACTCGAGGATGGGCGCGACGACGACCAACGGCGACGGGTTCGGCGTCGGCTGGTACGAAGAGGAGGAGGCTCCCTACCTGTACCGCAGCACGCATCCGGCGTGGAACGACAGGAACCTGCGCGAGCTCGCTGCGGCGGTCTCTTCGCCGCTTTTCTTCGCCCACATCCGAGCGTCGACCGGCTCCGCGATCCAGGAGACGAACACGCACCCGTTCCGGCACGGTCGCTGGCTCTGGATGCACAACGGCCTCATCCGCGAGTTCCCGCTAGTGAGGCGGGAGCTGACGCAGGCGGTCGACGACTCGCTCTTCACCTCGATCGAAGGCCAGACCGACTCGGAGCTGATGTTCTACCTCGCTCTCACGTTCGGCCTCGAGGACGACCCGGT
The DNA here is from genome assembly GCA_036558065.1 of Gaiellaceae bacterium. GTDB lineage: Bacteria > Actinomycetota > Thermoleophilia > Gaiellales > Gaiellaceae > VAXT01. Next base: position 4,797 of record DATBGG010000138.1, read on the forward strand.
GGATGCGCTCGAACGGACGGTCGCGTTGATCGAAGAGACCGGGCGCAAGCACGGCGTCGACGATCCGATCCAGATGACGGTCGCGACGACCGACGGAAGCTCGATCTGGGCCTTCAGGTATTCCAGTGAGCACGACTCGCGCTCGCTCTACTTCAGCACGCGGATGGACTCGCTGAAGTCCCTCTATCCCGAGCTGGCCGAGCTCGCCGCCCTCTCCGACGAGACGAGGGTTGTCGTCTCCGAGCCGCTCGGCGATCTCCCCGGAGCCTGGCACGAGGTCCCCGAGTCGCACGTCGGGATCGTCCAGCCTGGAGAGGACCAGCTCAGGCCGTTCACGCCTCGCGCAAGTTGACCCAGACGGGTCAGGCCCCCGTGTCGCCGGGGAGGCGACCATGCCTCGCATGGACCTTGGCGACGGATTCACGGAGACCGTTCAGTTCGAGCTGCCGGACCTGGCGGGAGCGGTTCGCCTCGCCACCCGGCTGCGCACGTGCTGGGCGGTCTTCGTGAGCGACGCCGACGGCGTGGCAATCGTCGACGCCATGCCCGGCACTTCTCCGGCGGACCTCGCGTCGCTCATGCGCACCGTCGAGTCCTGGGTCGAGGAGGAGGCGCTCTGCGCGATCCGCTTCGAGCTCGACGGGCGTGTCTACGTGCTCGAAGCCGGTAACGCGGACTGGTCGGCCGTGCCGCGGCCGGTCGTGACCGAGCCCGCCTAGGCGCTTTTCGTCTCGGGGAACTCGGCGACGGTCTGGCGGTGGAGCATCGCCACCCCGAAGAAGAGCAGGCTCCCAAGGAGCAGGATCCCGAACCACGTCTTCGTCGACTGGGTCGGTCCCCAGGCGAGGACGAGGAGGAAGACCGCGGCGACCGACGCGTAGACGGCCCAGGCCTGCTCGTGGAGGACCGGCGCGAGCCGCTCGCGGCCCGCGGTCGCCCAGCGGCTCGGCCCCGCGAACCACGCTCCGGCGAGGACGATCAACCCGTAGGCGATGAGCGCCACGGCCACGCCCCGCAGCAACTCGGTCCCGATGATCCACGCGTTGTGCGTCGCCGGACGGACTGCGTCCGTCGAGACGAGTGAGTTCACGACCTGGTTTCCGACGATTCTCTGAACTGCGAGCAGGATCACCCCGACGATCACGAAGCTGGCGGCCGAAGCGCGCAGGACCTTCCGCCGATGTCCCGCCGCGAGATAGATCGCGAGCGCATAGAGGAACAGCACGAGGAAGACGAGGAAGACCGACAGCACCTTGATTGCCTTCAGCGAGGTCTGTGCGGTGCTCAGCTGGTCGGAGGTGAGGATCGTGATTCGGCCGGCGTTGGGATCGAGCCTCTCCCCGGTCAGCCCGAGCCGGCCCTTGAGCTGCTGGACGACCGGGCTCAGGTCGAGGACGACCGAGCCGTTGGCGGTCTGGAATCGGCCCACGTCCTCTCCGTTGAGCACGGCCAGGAGGTTCTCGTGCGCGAGCCGGTTCGCTCTCTCCCAGAGCTCCTGGGCCTGCGGCGTGGCGAGGAGTCGGTCCGCGGCCTGGACGGCGAAGTTGCGGAGAGCGCCCGAGATCAGGGGTGCCAGCGCCGCTCGGTCCTGCGGGAGAGCATCCTGGATTCGCTGGGTGGCGTTCGTGGACGTGAACAGCGTGTCCACGAGATAGATCGAGAGCTGCTCGCGGATCTGGTCGTTCGCGAGCATCTGCCCCGACGTGTTCGTCCACGCGTCCGTGTCGAGCGCCTGTCGCTTGACCCAGATCGTCAGCGACGAGACGAGGAGGAGCAGGCTCGCAACGATCACGAGCGACCAGACGGCGATCGCCCGATTTCGCGTCAGCGGTGCTCCTGCCGTTCGGGCCGCAGCTCTCGGTGCCTGCGGGGCGCTCGACATCGGACCATGCTCTCTCGCGCGCGCCTCCGAGTCAATCGCGTACTAGGCTCGCCTCGTGCTGCTGATCCTCGCCTTCGCCCTGCTGTTCTTCTTGCCGACGCCCTGGAACCTCATCGGCTTCGCGATCTCTCTCGCGCTCTTCTTTCCGGAGCTCTTCGCCTGGAACCGGTCGATGCGGGGCCGCCGGAAGGTCGTCGGCGCGCAGACGCTGATCGGCAGGCAGGCGACGGTCGTCGAGCCCTGTCGCCCGTCCGGCCAGGTCCGAGTGAGCGGTGAGCTGTGGGGAGCGCGCTGCGAGGAGGGCGCCGACCGCGGCGAGAGCGTGCGGGTCGTCGGCCGCGACGGCCTGACCCTGCTCGTCGAGCGCGCCTAGACTCGATCGCCCGCCGTAATCCAGGCGACGAGCGCGACGGGCAAGGCACCGAGCAGGACGATGATCCCGATGATCCAGTGACCCACGGTGTAGAGGATCACTCCGGCGACGATGCCGACGATGAGGACTCCGAATGCTTTGAGCGCTGGGGACATCAGGCATCACTCCTCATGCTTCGTAGGGTGAACGCGAACACGATCTCCGAGATCCCGCGTGTGAGGGCGATGGCTCCGACCCAGATCACGAGCAGGATCACCTTGTTCCCGAAGTCGCCGGCGGCCCAAAACCCGAGCAGGATCTCGATGATGCCGATCGTCAGTCCGAGCCACCACATGTCGTCCTCCGGACGCGTTGCGATGGCGAGGACGAGGTCGAACGTCCCTTTCAGGATGAAGTAGAAGCTCATCACGGCCGCGAGCGCCTTGAATGTGTCGCCCGGGTGGACGAAGCTCACGATCGCGAGCACGGCGAAAGCCGCGGTGAGCAAACCGTGGCCGAGACGGCGCCAGCCATGGGTCAGGAAGACGGCTGCGACCTCCATCACGGCCGCCGCGAGCATGAGGATTCCGAAGAGAATCGAAATCGCCGAGACGGTTGTGTAGTCGAAGCGGAAGACGATGATCGAGAACAGGAGCCAGAGCGTGCCGGTGACGAGGAACAGCCACCAGACGCGGCCCGCGTCGGCCAGGGTCTGCCGGTCCGATAGGGACAGTGGCGACGCGCGTTCGACCATCTCCGCTCCTCTCGTCGTGCTCGGCTGCCGGGAGGAGCCTAACCCGCGGGGGAGGCGAAGATGCTGAGATCGCGGCACACGCGCCGGATCCTGGGCGGCGTCGTCGCCGTCGCGGTGATCGCGGCGACGTTCGTCTTCATCCTCCCGCAGGTCGCCGACTACGGAGAAGTCTGGGGCGAGGTGAAGAAGCTCTCCTGGCCGGAGATCGCTGCGCTCGTGGCCGTCACCGTCCTCAACCTGGCGACCTACGGGCCGCCGTGGACGGCCGCGCTGCCGGGCCTCCGGTATCGCAACGCACTCGTCCTTTCGCTCTCGACCACGGCATCGACCTTCATCGCCCCCGGAGGGCCCGCCGTCGGCATGGCGCTTTCGTTCGGGATGCTCCGTGGCTGGGGCTTCGCCGGACGGGCGGTCACGCTCGCGGTCACGATGACCGGGATCTGGAACCAGTTCGCCATGCTCGCCTTTCCCAGCGTGGCGCTGGGGCTGTTGACGATCGCCGGCGAGAAGCACCGGCTGCTGCAGACGGTTGCGATCGTCGCGATCCTGATCTTCATCGCCGCCGCGGCCGCGTACGTCGCGGGGCTCTCGAGCAAACGGCTCGCACGCTGGGCCGGGAACCTGAGCGCGCGAGTGGCGACACGGGGCTTGCGCGCCGTACGGCGTGGCCCGGCTACCTGGACGGGCGAGACGTTCGCTTCGTTCCGGGCGGAGTCGGTGGGTCTCGTTCGCCGCCGCTGGCATTACCTGACAGCCGCAACGCTGGCCGGCCACCTCTCGGTCTTCGTCGTCCTGCTCGCATGCCTGCGCGTGTTCGGTGTGCACGGCGAGGTGAGCCTGATCGAGGCGTTCGCCGCCTGGTCGCTCGTCCGCCTGCTCGGCTCGATTCCGATCACTCCGGGCGGCCTCGGAATCGTCGAGCTCGGACTGACGACGGCGCTAGTCGGCTTCGGCGGCGACAACGCCGAGGTCGTCACGGCGGTCCTGATGTACCGCTTCCTGACGATCGTTCCGACTCTTCTGCTCGGGCTCGTGCTGGGGGCGACGTGGAAGCGCCACAGCCCGGCGCTCGATCCCTCCTAGCCCTTTTCGCGCAGGAGCCGCTCGATCCGGATCAGCCGCTCCTCCAGCTTCGCGATCTCGGGTCGCTGCTCTGCCGTCGACCGGCGGTGCACGAACACGGACGCCACGATGCCCGCTAGTAGGGACAGCGATGCGAACCCGAAGATCATCAGGCCCGCCGCGACGAAGCGTCCGAGGTCCGTCGTCGGCACGACGTCGCCGTAGCCGATCGTCGTCACCGTGCTCGCCGCCCACCAGATCGCGAGGCCGACGGTCGGGAAATCGTGCGGGTCGACGATCCGCATGAGGAAGCCGTACGCGACCGTGATCACGGCGATCGTGAAGAACATGTACATGAGAATGTGGCCGGTCTCGAGCGCGCGCTCGAACCGGCGCATGATGAACTGCATCACGGCGTCAGTCAGCTAAGCAGCGGCGAAGGACGACAGGCGCCCGCGCCCGGCGGGGCTAGACGTCGGTCTTGTCCCAGAAGTCGTCGCTGCGCATCTTGAAGACGGCGATGATGGCCACGACGATGAGGCCGACTCCGCACACGACGACGAAGGTGATCCACAGGCCTCCGAGGGCAAGGGGCATATCTCGAGGATCTCGCGTACGCGCCCTCCTGTCAAACGCCGTCGCAGGGACCGGCGGCCGATCAGGCTTCCGAGCCGACCGGCTCTGCGGGCGCGTCTCGAACGCCGTCGTTCAGGAACCTGCGCCAGCCGACCAGCACCTCGTGCACCTTCGCGGCGCCCAGGATCGGCCCGCTCGGTTGCGGGAGCGAGCGCGGCGCGAGGATGAACGGCTGCGTCTGTGGCCCACCGATGCCGCCGTGGAAGGAGATCAGCTCCTCGAACGCGCAACCCTCGTCGAGCTCGGGGTCGTAGAAGCTGCCGACCATGAGGTCCGCCACGTGCGGAAAGCCGTCGGTGCGGAGCAGGTGCTGGGGCGCCGTCGGAGAGAAGGCCGCCAGCGGATCGTCTCCTTCGATCCGCCCCTCGTCGAGGTAGTGCTCGCCCGAGGGGCCGATCGCGACCGCGCCGCGTTCGGACGAGCGGACGAGCAGCCAGCCGACGTGGGGATGTGAGCGCAGAGCAGGGATCAGACGCGGATGCCGCTCGTCGATCTCCTCGCGCGTGAGCCGGCGCTGCTCCTCCATGAGGTAGACGAGACCGAGATTTCCGGAGCCGAGCACGACGACCTGACGGTCGGACACGTCGTTCTTCGCACGCTTCTTCTTCGGTGTGCGACCCGTCGCCTCTCCGATCGCGAGGCCCACCATCTGGTTCTGCTCGTCGCCGCCGGCGACGCCGGCCACGTCACCTGTCTCGACCGACCGCTCGACGAGCTCGTCGAGGCCGTAGCCGTTCCGCTGCTTGAACGTCGCGCCCTGGGTCTGGCCGTGGTCGGAGAGGACGACGATCTCGTACGGCCGCGGCCCGTAGCGCCGCGCGCGCTCGATGCGGCCGAACTGCTGGTCGAGCTTGCGCAGCGCCTCGAGTGTGTCCGCGCGCTCCAGCCCGGAGTGGTGGGCGACTTCGTCGTAGCTCGAAAAGGTCGCGTAGATCGCGGGGCGCCCTCGCATCATGTCCGTGAGGACGCCGTACACGATCAGGTCACGCACGATCACGCACATCGCGGCCCGCATGAGCGGGTAGATACCGCCCCGGTGCCCGCGCGGCCGCACGTCGCGCCGCTTCGCGCGGATCGCGGCCGTCCACTCGAGGATTACCTCCCAGACGAACAGGACGAGCGCCCTCGTCGCGTTGAACGAGTTCGCGAAGAAGGCGCGGTACCCGGGGTTCGCGCGTGTCTCCGCTTCCATCCTGCTCACCGTGAGGATCACGGCTTCCGCCTCGCCCGAGAGCAGGTTGCCGCGGCTCGCGCCCCCGTCGACCAGGAGGCCGATCCCGGTCGCGTGCTCGCGCTCGATCCGCGCGCAATCCGCGGGCGCCGAGCAGGTCATCATCGTCCCGGTCTCCTTCTCGACCCAGCGGAAGGCCGGGATGTCGTGGTTCGAGCCCAGGAGGATCCCGGCCTGGCTCGCCCCGGTCTGGGACGAGAGGTCAGGCTCCCACTCGAAGAGGCGATGCGTGTCGTCCGCCAGCCAGCGCGCCATGTTCGGCGCGTTTCCGTCGCGCATGGCGCGGCGGAGGACCGGAAGCGCCAATCCGTCGATTTCGAGGAAGACGATCCCCGGCACGTCCGTTCGGGTCACGCCTCCCTGGCGCTTGGCGATTCGCTGCACGACGCGCAGGGTGTAGGTGTCGTCGTCGTTCGCCGAGAACACCACGGCCAGCACGACCCCGAACGCCGACATGACCAACGCGGCGAGCAGCGCCCACCAGAAGGAGTCGACGGTGAAGCTGCTGATGACGTCGGCCGCGAACCGCAGCACGAGCGCGCTCAGGAGGAGGGCGATCAGGAAGCCGAAGACGAGCGTCAAGGGCAGCCGCAGCGCCGCGAAGATCGGAGGCACGACAGCGTTGAGCGCGGCCACGACCGCGGCCACGACGAAGGCTCCGCTCCAGTCGGCGATGTCGACGCCCGGCAGGAGCGCGGCCGTCAGCCCCAGCGCGGCTGCGGAGAGCACCCATGCGACGAACAGCTGGAGCGGCTTGAACCGAAGCCGTTCCGGCCGCCACGCGACTCGCTCTTCGGTTGTCATCCTGCGGCTCCTCTCGGGTGGAACCGTATTCTTGCGCTGCGCGACGGGCAACCTCACAGCTGCTCTGAGGATTAGGGTCCGCCCATGGAGCCGCGCGAGCCCAAGCGGACCGAGCTTCTCCTCCCGATCCGCACGGTCCTCATCATCGCGGCGACGATCGGGGTCCTGGTCGCGTTCAAGGCGATCGGGAGCATCTTCCTGATCGTCTTCCTCGGGATCTTCCTCGGGCTCGTCTTCGAGTTCCCGGTGCGCTTCGTGATGCGCAAGACGAACATGAGCCGCGGGCTCGCCGCCACGATCACGGTGCTGGGGACGGCGATCGGCGTCGTCATCATCGGCCTTCTCTTCCTCGTTCCGCTGGTCGGCTCGGTCCGGGACTTCCTGCATGACCTTCCGCAGACGGTCGACCAGCTCCGCAACTCCGACGAGCTGTCCTGGCTCGGAGACACCGGGATCGGCGGCAACCTGCAGGAGGGAGCGAACAAGACGTCGGTCTCGGTGCCCGACGCGATCTCGGCGGTGCTGGGCATCGCCGGCGACTTCTTCACGGTCTTCCTCTTCGGCTTCACGATCCTCTTCATCTGCCTCTTCTTCCTGAGCGACGTCAACAACATGAAGGCCTCGCTCGGAAGCGTGCTCATGCCCGACCAGCGTGAGCGTTGGCTCGACGTCTGGGAGCGCGTGACCGAATCGGTCTCACGCTGGGCGATCGGCGTCGTCGTGATCGCGTCGATCGCGGGCACGACTCAGGGCCTGACGGCGTGGGCGCTCGGATCGAGCTTCGCGCTGGCCCTCGGTGTGATCGCGGGGCTCCTGGACATGATCCCGAACATCGGCGCGACGATCGCAGGGTTCATCCTCGTGCCGGCGATTCTCGCCGAAGAGGGTCTCACGGCCGCCGTGATCATGCTCGTCGTGCTCCTCGTCTACCAGCAGATCGAGAACAACATCCTCACCCCCAAGATCCAGGGCAAGGCGGTCAACCTCTCCGGGTTCTTCATCATCGTCGCGGTCACGCTGTTCGGCGCGCTGCTCGGAGTGCTCGGCGCGTTGACGGCCGTACCGCTCGCGGCGACGATCCAGATCTTCATCCAGGAGCTGACGAAAGCCCGCCGTGAAGAGGTGGCGGCGGCAGAGACAGCAGCGGGCTGACGTCCCGCCGATGAGCAGCGGGCAAGAGCCGCAGTTGATGCCGCTGCCCCCGCGGGTCGAGCGGCTTCTGAGCTGGATGCGGAAGAACCTGCCGGGCGCGGCGCCCTTTCTCGATGCGCTGGAGCGCGAGACGACGGCAGGCGGCACGCTGATCGCGGGCGGCCTCGCGTACC
>DATBGG010000139.1:0-7514 GCA_036558065.1 Gaiellaceae bacterium
GGCGCGGTCGACCGCCGTGTGGATCCCGCCCGCGGACGACACGTGAGCGCCGATGAACACGGCGCCTACGATACGGCCCTCATGCCGCCCGTCGTCCGCTTCGCACCGAGCCCCACCGGCTTCCTCCACATCGGAGGCGTCCACACCGCGCTCTTCAACTGGCTCTACGCGCGCCACGAGGGCGGGGAGTTCCGGCTGCGCATCGAGAACACCGACACGAGCCGCGAGGTGGCCGAGGCGACGGATCAGATCCAGGAGTCGCTGCGCTGGCTCGGGCTCGACTGGGACGGGGAGCTGACGTTCCAGCTCGACCGGATGGAGCGCTGCCGCGAAGAGGCACAGCGCCTCCTCGCCGAGGGCAAGGCCTACGAGGACGAGGGCGCGATCCGCATGCGCATGCCCGACGAGGGCGCGACCGCCTGGGACGACCTGATCCGCGGGCGCATCGAGCAGCCGAACGAGAAGATCGAGGACCTCGTCATCGTCCGCGCCGACGGCCGCCCGACCTACAACTTCGCCTCACCGGTCGAGGACTGGCTGGACGGGATCACGCACGTCCTGCGCGGCGACGACCACATCTCGAACACGCCGAAGCAGATCCAGATCCTCCAGGCGCTCGGCGCGCCGCTACCCGAGTACGGGCACCTCGCGAACATCCTCGGCCCCGACGGCAAGAAGCTCTCGAAGCGCCACGGCGCAACCTCGGTCGAAGAGTTCCGCGCGCAGGGCTACATCTCGGAGGCGCTCCTCAACTTCCTCGCGCTCCTCGGCTGGAGCTACGACGACAAGACGACGGTCATGTCCGGCGACGAGCTCGTCGAGCGCTTCACCCTCGACCGGGTCGGCGCCAGCCCCGCGGTCTTCGACTTCCAGAAGCTCGACTGGCTGAACGGCGTGTATCTGCGCGAGCTGTCGCCGGACGAGTACGCCGACCGCCTCGTCGCCTATCTGCGCGAGCAGGGGCTCGACTGGGACGAGGAGCTCGTCCGCGAGGCGGCGCCTCTCGTCCAGGAGAAGATCGCGAAGCTCGGCGAGTTCCCCGAGTTCGCCGGCTTCCTCTTCGCCGACGTCGAGCCCGACCCGTCTCTTCTCGACGGTCGAGTCCTCGAGGAGGCCGAGCGGACGCTCGCCGATACCGAGCCTTTCACGGCCGAGACGATCGACGGGCGCTTGCGCGAGCTCGCCGAGCGGCTGGAGCTGAAGCCGCGCGAGGCGTTCCAGCCGATCCGCGTCGCGGTCACCGGCTCGAAGGTGTCACCGGGCCTCTTCGAGAGCATCGAGCTCCTGGGGCGGGAGCAGACGCTCGAGCGGATCAGGCGCGCTCGGGCGGCAACGGCTTAGGCGGAGCGAGCGGGTCGAGCGCGCGCTGGAACTCGCGCCAGGCGCGGCGTCGAAAGCGCGAGGTCGGCCCGACGCGCTCGAAGTAAGCCCGCAGCAGAGGTTCGACCACTGAGCTCGATTCCTCTTTTCCCACTTCCAAGTCACAAACGGGCGATCGCTCGATCTAGGTACGCCCGAAAGCCAGAAATGCCCGCAAAGAGCGCATTTTCCGCTCGGCAGGACGAAAGGTTGGTTGGCGCTTCCGCGTCTAGTCGTCGACACCAATGTGCATATGCACGTGAACGCACAAGACCTTCCGGGAGAGGAAGCAGTGACGGTTCTGGTCGTGGAGGACGACTCGTCGCTGCGCTTGCTCTGTCGCCTCAATCTCGAGCTCGAGCACTATCAGGTGCTCGAGGCAGGGACGCTGACGCAGGCGGCCGAACACCTCGCACAGGAGCCGGTCGACGTCGTCTTGCTCGACCTGCACGTGGCCGGCCGCCACGGGACGGAGCTCCTGCCGATCATCAAGTCGGAGCGGCCGCAGGCCTCGATCTGTCTGCTCAGCGGGACATCCGAGTCGGACCCGCCGCTGGAAGGCGTCGACGCCTTCGTCCGTAAGCCGTTCGACATCGAGGACCTGAGCGCGACGGTGCAACGGCTGAGCATGCTCGCGCTCGAGCGATAACACCGATATCGGTTGCGATATCCGCGAGCCGCGTGTAGATTCCCGTGAAGTGAGCGTCGCTACCGTTCGCACCCCCGCCGAGTACGAGGAGCGGCTCCGCACCTACCTCTTCGAGCGCGCCGAGGAAGTGCGCGCCGTCCGCGTGGGCGAGAAGGAGGTCTCCGAGCGGGCCGAGATCGTCGAGCGGTACCGCGACCTGTTCAGCCGAGAGCAGCTCGATGCGCTGCGGACCGCGGAAGACGGAGCCGACGGCGACGAGCGAGAGCGGATCTCCCGGCTTCGGCTGTCCTGCGAGGGCGGCGTCGCCGAGCAGGAGCTGGCCGAGCGCAAGGACGAGCTCGAGAACGCGATCCTCGCCGAGCGCGTCGTGTTCCAGGGCGAGGAGATGCCGCTGCGGACCGCTCAGGCGAAGCTCGCCGTGATGCCCGCGTACCGCGACCGGGACGAGCTCGGCGACATCCAGGCCGACGCCTCGGCGAAGTTCAACGAGGGCCGGCGCGAGCTCCTGCGGGACGAAGACCAGCTCGCGGCCGACCTGTCCGGGATCGCCGACCCGGTCGAGCGCAACGAGGACGAGAAGGGCATCTCGTTGCGCGCGCTCGCCGCACAGCTCGCCAAGGCCAGCGAGGGAAGCGCCGGCGACTACGCCGTCTTGCGTGAACGCTGGTTCGAGCGGCTGCTCGGCGACGAGCGCGAGGCGACCCCGTCCGCGTTCCACGTCGCGTACATGCGACGCCTGTCGCCGCTCGAGTCGACGTACACGAAGGACCGCGCGGTCGAGGTCTGCATGGACTCGCTCACCGCGCTGGGCTTCGACCTCGCGAGCGACAGCCGGATCAAGCTCGACCTCGACGACCGTCCGCAGAAGTCGCCGCGCGCATGCGTCATCGCCTCGGACGCCCCCGAGGTCGTCCACCTGATCACGCGCGCCCAGGGCGGGCTGCACGACTACCAGGCTTTCCTGCACGAGGCCGGGCACGCGCTCCACTACGCCGGCTGCGACCCGAGCCTCCCGTACACCTTCCGGAACCTCTCGCGCGACCACGCGCTGACGGAGATCTACTCGTTCATCCTCGAGAAGATCTCGCGCGAGCCGGAGTGGCACGCGCACTACTTCGGGCTGAGCGACGACGAAGCGAAGGAGAACGCCGAGGCGACGACGTTCCTCGAGGCGCTGCTCTATCGCCGCTACGCCGCGAAGCTCGGGTTCGAGCTCGACTTCTGGGGTCGCTTCGCGAAGGACGGCGGCACGCCCGACGGCTACTCCGAGAAGATCGGCGAGGCGACCGGCGTCTACTACCGGCCCGACAATTTTCTGGCCGACATGGACGCGGGCTTCTACTCGGCCGACTACCTGCGGGCCTGGATCCGCTCGGCGCAGCTCCGGCACTACCTCGTCAAGGAGTTCGGCTCTGGCTGGTGGCGCTCGGAGCAGACCGGCGAGTTCCTACGCGACCTGTTCAGCGAGGGCACACGCCCGACGAGCGAGGAGATCGCGCAGCGGATCGGCTACGACCCGCTCGACACCGATCCGCTCGTCTCCGAGCTCGCAGCGTCGTAGAGTCCGCGGATGCCTGACGTCGCGTTCGACCGGTTCTACCGGTACGACGAGCTGACAGAGATCCTCCAGGCGTGGGCGAAGGAGCACGAGCGCCTGTGCCGTGTCGAGAGCATCGGCAAGTCGTTCGAGGACCGCGACATCTGGCTCGTGACGGTCACGAACTTCGAGACAGGCGCCGACCTGGACAAGCCCGCGCTCCTCGTCGAGGCGAACATCCACGCACTCGAGGTGACCGGCTGCACGGCCGCGCTCCACCTCCTCGACAAGCTCCTGCGCGGCTACGGAAGCGACCCGAAGGTGACGCGCTGCCTCGATTCACGCGCCTTCTACGTCGTGCCGCGGCTCAACCCCGACGGCGCCGAGCTCGCGCTCGCCGACAAGCCGCGGTTCGTCCGCTCGAGCGTTCGGCCCTACCCGCTGATCGACGAGCAGGACGGGCTCCACGAAGAGGACATCGACGGCGACGGACGGATCCTGATGATGCGGATGGAGGACCCGAACGGCGCCTGGAAGACGCTCCCCGAGGATCCGCGCCTGATGACTCCGCGCGACGCGGACGAGGGGCCCGAGGACGGGACGTTCTACCGGCTGCTCTGGGAGGGCCTGATCCGAAACTACGACGGGGTGCAGATCAAGATCGCCCCGCCACTCGAAGGGCTCGACCTGAACCGCAACTTCCCGGTGGAGTGGCGACCCGAGGGCGAGCAACCCGGCGCCGGCCCGTTCCCGCTTTCCGAGCCGGAGACGCGGGCACACATGGAGGCGATCGTCGCGCGCCCGAACATCACGGGCTACATCTCCTACCACACGTTCTCCGGCGTCCATCTCCGCCCGTACGGCGGCCACGACGACGACCACTTCCCGCCTCCGGACCTGCGCGCCTACAAGCTGATCGGCGACGAGGCGACGAAGCGCACCGGGTATCCCGCGATCTCGATCTTCCACGACTTCAAGTACGAGCCGAAGCAGACGGTCACGGGCTCGACCACCGACTGGTTCTACGACCACATGGGCGTGTTCGCGTGGACGACCGAGTTCTGGGCGCCGCCGCGCCAGGCGGGGATCGAGGGCTACGGCTACATCGAGTGGATGAAGGACCACCCGCCCGAGGACGACCTGAAGCTGATCCGCTGGAACGACGAGCAGCTGGACGGAAAGGGCTACGTCGACTGGTACGAGTTCGACCACCCGCAGCTGGGCAAGGTCGAGCTCGGCGGCTGGGACGTGATGTATGCCTGGGGGAACGTGCCGCCGAAGTTCCTCGAGGCGGAGATCGCCCCGCACTCCGACTGGGCGCTCTGGCATCTGCTGATCTCGCCGCGGCTCGAGATCAGGTCGCTCGACGTCGAGGCGATCGGCAACGGGACGCACAAGGTGCGGCTTCTGCTCCAGAACACGGGCTGGCTGCCGACGCAGGTGACCGAGAAGGCGCTCGAGCGGAAAGCCGTGCGCCCGCTCGAGGTCGAGCTGACGCTGCCCGAAGGCGCGGAGCTCGTCACAGGCGAGCGCAAGGCCGAGGCGGGGCAGCTCCAGGGCCGTGTCCATCGGCGCAGCGTGCTCTGGTGGGGCGGCGACGACTCGACTGCGGATCAGGCCAAGCTCGAGTGGGTGATCGAGGCGCCCGACGGCGGTGAGCTCGGGATCGAGGCCAGGCACCAGCGGGCCGGGACCGTACGCAGGGTTGTCACGCTGGGTGAAAGCGCTTAGGGTTCCGCCGCGTGAATCCGACTGAAGGAGTGATCGGCGAGGCCTGGGGGATCTACAAGTCCCACTGGCGGCACCTGCTCACGATCTCCTTCATCACGTACCTGATCGTTGCCGTGCTGGTCGCGTTGCTGGCGGCGATCCTGACCTGGCTCGGAATCATCCTCGGCCTGGTCATCACGTTCATCGCCCAGTTCTGGTTGCAGGCGGCTCTCGTCAAGGCGGTCGAAGACGTGGACGACGGCCGGGCGGACATGTCCTGGCAGGAGACGTTCGATGCGGCAAAGCCGCACCTTGGAGCCGTGATCGTCGCGGCGATCCTGGCCGGGATCGCGATTGCGATCGGGCTCGTGCTCCTGATCGTTCCGGGCCTGATCCTGCTGACGATCTGGGCCGTGATCATCCCGGTGATCGTGCTCGAGGGGAAGAGCGCGGGCGAGTCGTTCTCCCGCAGCCGCGAGCTCGTTCGGGGACACGGCTGGGGCGTCTTCGGCGTCATCGTCTTGACGGTGCTGCTCCTGATCGGCTTCGGAATCGTCCTCGGGCTGATCCTCTCGCCGCTCGCGCCGTGGTTGCGAGGGTTCATCTCGAACGTCGTCTCGGGGACGCTGACCGCTCCGTTCGTCGCGGTCGTGCTGACACTGCTCTACTTCCGGCTCAGGCGTGCGAAGGAGCCCGCGCAGGAGAACGTCGCGGTGACGCCGCCACCCGAGCCCGCGGGCTGAGCCCGAGCCGGCGATGACCGAGCGTGCTGTCCGGATCGGCGACAGAGAGGTCGCCCGGATCGGCCTCGGCACGAACCGTCTCTCACGCTCGTCGCGAAACCGCACGTTCATCCAGGACGCCGCCGCGGCCGGGATCGGTCTCATCGACACGGCGCACCTCTACACGAGCGGCGACAGCGAGACGACGATCGGGCAGGCCCTCGAGTCTCTGCCCGATAGGCCCATCGTCGCGACGAAGGGCGGCTTCAGCCCGGGCCAGGGCCGGCCCGAGGTGCTGCGCGCCCAGATCGAGGAGAGCCTTCGCCTGCTGCGCGTGGAGACGATCGACCTCTACTACCTGCACCGGGTCGACCCCGAGACGCCGATGGAGGACAGTCTGGGGACGATCGCGGAGTACGTCGAGCGCGGCGCGATTCGTCACGTCGGAATCTCCGAGGTCGACGTCGATCAGGTCGAGCAGGCCAGGCGCCTGGTCGAGATCACGGCGGTTCAGAACCGCTACAGCCTCGTCGAGCGGACGCACGAGGACGTGGTCGACCACTGCACCGCGGAGGGGATCGTCTTCGTCCCGTTCTTTCCGCTGCGTGGGGTCGGGAGCCGCGAGCTGGACCGGATCGCGGCCGACCGGGGTGCGTCGCCGCAGCAGGTCGCGCTCGCCTGGCTCCTGAAGCGGTCGCCTGTGATGCTGCCGATCCCGGGGACGCTCTCGATCGAGCATCTGCAGGAAAACCTCGGCGCGCTCGATGTCGAGCTGAGCGACGAAGAGTTCGAGACGCTCGGCTAGGCTGTCTCGGAAATTTACTTCGCAATACGATCTACCGGTGTTATGCTCTGAGCTCCGAAAACGTGGGGGGCGGGGTCAGCTGCGGCCCGCCACGCGGAAAAACGAAGGTCCGGGCGACGTCCGCGTCCGGGCCTTCGCCTTGAAAGCGCCTCGGATCTGTCCAGCCCGTTCGCGCGGCGATTCCCGCCGGGCCAAACGTGACGAGTTGCGTAGGCTGGCCCCATCGACAAGTGGGAGGTGCCATGCCTTTCTACCTCATGAGGTTCAGCTACACGCCCGAGACATGGTCACGGCTGATTCAGGAACCCGAAGATCGGCGTGATGCGGCGCGCGCTTACATCGAACAGGTTGGGGGCGCCCTTCACGGCTTTTGGTATGGCTTCGGCGAATACGACGGCTACGCGATTTTCGATGCACCCGACAACGTCTCGATGTCGGGCGTCACGCTTGCTATCGCAGCCGGCGGCGCGCTCTCGTCGGTCGAGACCACGGTCTTGATGACCGTGGAGGAGACGCTCGAGGCACTGGCGAAGAGCAAGGGCATCGGCTATCGCCGGCCCGGGGAATGAGGCGCGCCGGTCTACCTGCAGTGAAGGCGCATACGGGATTCGAACCCGTGCCGCCGCCGTGAGAGGGCGGTGTCCTAGGCCACTAGACGAATGCGCCGTGGGCGTGATTGTAGCGGCGGGCTCGAGCTAGGCGTCCAGCGCCTGGCCGCCTGGGCCGGGCTCT
>DATBGG010000140.1:0-2607 GCA_036558065.1 Gaiellaceae bacterium
GCCCGTGTAGGTGTCCCCCACCTCGGGCTCCTTCGTGATCGACTCGATCGCCTCGATGGCGGCGTTCGCCTTCGTGCCCTCCGTCGCGTAGATGAGGATCGTCCCGTCCTCCTCGATGTCGATCTGCACCTCGTAGTCGGCCTCGAGCCCGCGGATCGTCTCGCCGCCCTTGCCGATGATCATCCCGATCTGCTCCGGGTCGATCTTGACGGTCGAGATCCGCGGCGCGTGCTCGGCGAGCTCGGTCCGTGCTTCCGGGATCGCCTCGGCCATCTTGTCGAGGATGAACTCGCGGGCCTGCTTCGCCTGCGCGAGCGCGTTCCGCATGATCTCCTGCGTGACGCCGGTGATCTTGATGTCCATCTGCAGCGCGGTGATGCCGTCACGCGACCCGGCGACCTTGAAGTCCATGTCGCCGAGGTGGTCCTCTGCGCCCTGGATGTCGGTCAGGATCACGTAGTCGTCGCCCTCTTTCACGAGGCCCATCGCGATGCCGCCGACGGGCGCCTTGATCGGCACGCCGGCGTCCATCAGCGAGAGCGTCGAGCCGCAGACCGAGCCCATCGAGGACGAGCCGTTCGACTCGAGCGTCTCCGAGACGATGCGGATCGTGTACGGGAACTCCTCGAGCGAGGGGATCATCGGCTCGAGCGCCCGCTGCGCGAGCGCGCCGTGCCCGATGTCGCGGCGCTTCGGCCCGCGCATGAACCCGGTCTCGCCGACCGAGTAGGGCGGGAAGTTGTAGTGGTGCATGTAGCGGCGATCCGTCTCGAGCGACAGGTCGTCGATCCGCTGGCCCTCCTTGGCGGTGCCGAGGGTGAGCAGAGACATGATCTGCGTCTGCCCGCGGGTGAAGAGCGCGGAGCCGTGGGTGCGCGGCGCGACGCCGACCTCGCAGGTGACGGGTCGCACGTCTTCCGCGGCACGCCCGTCGGGGCGGCGCTTGTCGACGGCGATCTTCTCGCGGACGAGCTGCTTGTAGATCGACTCGGCCGCCTTCTTGACGAACTGCTTCGTCAGTGCGTCCTTGACCGTGGGCGCCTCGCCCTCGACCGTCGCCGGGCCGACCGGGAACGGCAGCTCGACGGTCTCGATGATGCGATCGAAGAGCAGCTGGCGCTTGGCCGACTTGAGCTCCTTGGAGTCCTGCTCGGCCTCGGTCAGCGCGCGCAGGTCGTCCTCGAACTGGTCGCGGACGTGGCCCTCGACGACCTCGAGCCGGACCTTCTCGATGATCATGTCGAGCGAGGCGCGCGACTGGATCTGGCGGAGGATGTCGTCCTCGCCCGACTCCATGGTCAGCTCGGGCGCGAGCTCGTTGGTCAGCTCTTCGACGACCGCGCCGGACTCGCGCAGGCCCTCGGACTCGATCCGCTGGCGAATCGTCCCGGAGTGCTGCGACTCGAGCTCGGCGGTCAGCTCGGGATCGAGGTACTTCGGCTTGCCGGCCTTGGCTCGGAGCTCCTCCTGCGCGTCGCAGATCTTCACGATCTCGCTGTGCGCGAGCTCGAACGCCTCGAGCATCTCCTCTTCGGGGATCTCGTCTCCACCGGCCTCGATCATCGTCAGCGCCTCCTTCGTGCCGACGACGATCAGGTCGAGCGTGCTCTCCTCCTCGACGACCGGGAGCGTCGGGTTCACGACGAGCTCGCCGTCGACGCGTCCGATGCGGACGGCGCCGACTGGGCCGAGGAAGGGCAGCGGCGACACCATCAGCGCGGCCGACGCGCCGTTGATGCACAGGATGTCGTGCGCGGTGACGAGGTCGGCCGACAGCGTCGTGCAGACGACGTGCACTTCGTTCTTGTAGCCCTTCGGCCAGAGCGGCCGGATCGGGCGGTCGATCATCCGCGCGGTCAGGATCGCGCGCTCGGTCGGGCGGCCTTCGCGCTTGAAGAAACCGCCCGGGATCTTCCCGGCGGCGTACATCCGCTCCTCGACGTCGACCGTCAGCGGGAAGAAGTCGGCGCCTTCGCGGCCCTCCATCTTCCCCTGCGCGGTCGCGAGGACCATCGTCTCGCCGGACCGGACGACGACGGCGCCGTCCGCCTGCTTGGCGAGCTTGCCGGTGTCGAAGGTGATCTCCTCCTCGCCGACGGTCACGGAGACCGTCGCGAGGCTCTCGGTAATGGTGCTCATCTATGCCTCCACTTCTTCGTGGAGAGCCGAGGTTTGAACCAGAGCTTGATTTCCGTCAGCAAGCCCTCGCTCAAACTCCGACTCTCCGGGTGCGGAGCTAGCGCCTGAGGCCCAGCTCCTTGATCAGTTCTCGATACGCCTCCACATCCTTCTTCTGGAGGTAGTTCAAAAATCGCCGGCGGCGCCCGACCAGCTTGAGCAGGCCGCGCCGCGAATGGTGGTCCGACGGATGCGACCGGAGGTGCTCCGTGAGCTCGCTGATGCGCTGTGTGAGGAGCGCGATCTGGACGTTGGGCGAGCCCGTGTCGGTCTGCGAGCGCCCGTGGCGCCCGATGATCTCCAGCTTTGCTTCTTTGGTCAGGGTCAAACGGCTCTCCTTCGTGGTAATCCGCAATCCAAGCCCGCCGCGGGAAGCGCCGCGCACGGCCGAGACTGCGGTCGCCTCCTAGGGTAGCAACTAGCCGCCGA
>DATBGG010000141.1:0-4582 GCA_036558065.1 Gaiellaceae bacterium
TACGCCTCGACGTAGTAGTAGGCGCCCTTGCGGGCGGTGTTCTTGACCGTCAGCCGCTCGCGCTTCGTCCCGTTCCGCTCGGAGATCCCGCGTGTGTCGCGACGCAAGGTGCGGCCCGATTCGAGGACGCTCCCGGTTTTCGGCCCCCACAGAGCAAGGTCGACGTCCCCGCCGCTGGGCTGCAGCGCGACCGAGGCCGATCGCTTGCCCGGAACCCAGATCCGGTAGACGTCCCGGGGGTCGTCGCCGAAGTCGAGCCGGGCCGTGATGTTGCCGCTCTTGCGGCGGACGGCCGTCAGCGGCTTCGCGGCGTGGTGCAGGAAGCCTCCGGGCTTGACGAAGGTGACGTCCTCGTTCGGCTCCTGCGGATCCGGCGCGACCGGGGCGACCGTGAGGGCCGCCGGGATGTTCAGCCGGCCGAAGCCGGTGAAGGGGTCGAAACCGGGGGTGAACAGATCCTGGGCCGAGGCGCGCATGATCTCGGCAAGCTGGGTCCAGTCGAGCGTGGGCCGAGCAGTCCAGACCAGGTCGGCTGCGGCCGCGACGATCGGTGAGGCGAAGCTCGTTCCCTGGACCTGCGCGTACTTGTCCGTGGCAGTCGTGGGCACAGCGGCCCAGACGAGGTCGCCCGGCGCCGCGAGGTCGACGTGCGGCGAACCGCTCGTGAAGAAGGCCGGCTGGTTGTTGACGTCGGTCGCGCCGACGGTGAGGACGTGCGGGTCGCTCGCGGGATACTCGAGCGGGCTTCCGAGCTCGCGGCTGTTGCCGGCCGCCGCGACGACGAGGATGCCCGCGCCCTGGGCGACGGCGATCATCTTGTCGAGCAACGGATTGCGGACCTGCGAGCCGAGGCTGAGATTGACGACGCCCGCTCCTTGACGGATCGCCGCGTCGAGGCCCAGCACGACGTCCCCGGCGGTGATCCCGGCGCCGGAGGGGCTCGCGTCCCACACAAAGAGGTTGGCCTGCGGGTAGGCGCCGACGATTCCGAGGGTGTTCAGCGGCGCTGCGGCCATCGACGCCACCGCGGTGCCGTGCTCCTCGTTGCTCGCCGCGGTGCTCTGCGCGTTGAGAGCGGTCGTGCTCGGCCGGCCGGCGAACTCCTCGTGCGCCAGGTCGACGCCGGTGTCGATGATCGTGAGCGGCTTGCCAGGCCCCGGAGCGGCCGCGGGATTCGCGCCGACTGCGGGGAGCCACCAGTCCCCTCCTTCAGAAGGCATGGCCAGCGTCGAGAGCGGCTGGTCCGCGGCGACCTCGGACACGAGGTTCGAACGAAGGAGGCTCGGGAGAACCTGGAGGGCGGAGCGGCTCGGAACACGCCAGATCGGGAGCCGGTTCGTCAGCTTGACGCCGCCCGCGCGGCGGAGCGCAGGCCCGGCTCCGGGGCGTGCGAGGACGAGCCCCGAGTCGTACTGGCTGACCTCACGCGCCTGCGCGCGCGTCAGTCCGTGCCCCCAGGCCGAAGCAGGCCCCACGGCGAGCACGAGGGCTCCGAGCACGAGGACGACCCCGAGACGCCTCATGCCAGCGAACATAGCAACAGGAGGATTCGTGCAAGCCACAGCTTTCGTCGGTATCGGCTCCAACCTCGGGAACCGTGAATCCAATCTCGGCACCGCGATCGAGCTCCTCTCCGCGGAGGAGGGGATCGAGGTCGTGGCCGTGTCCGAGATCCGCGAGACCGAGCCCGTCGGGCCTGTGGAGCAAGCGGCGTTTCTCAACGGCGCGCTCAGGCTCCAGACCTCCCTCGGGCCCCGTGAGCTGCTCGAGCGGCTCCTCGCGGTCGAGAACCGGCTCGGGCGCGAGCGCACGGAACGCTGGGGGCCGCGCACGATCGACCTCGACCTCCTCCTGTTCGGAAACGAGGCGATCGACGAGCCCGGTCTGACCGTGCCGCACCCCAGGCTGCACGAGCGGCGCTTCGCCCTGGAACCGCTTCTAGACCTGGATCCGGCCCTTGCCATCCCGGGGAAAGGCCCGGTTTCGACTTTGCTCTCGGAGCTAGAATGACGCCATGTCGCACATCGACGAGCTCGACGAGTTCGAAGCGGAGCTCGAGCTCCGGCTGAAGCGCGAATACAACGACGTCTTCGAGCTATTCCGCTTCTGCGTGCTGACGCAGGACGCGACGTACCTCTGCAACAGCCTCGAGCTGAAGCCGTCGCTCCAGCCCAACTATCCGTACTACCACCTGAAGATGGAGGACGTCTGGGTCTGGGACAAGAACCGCCCGACCAGGCTCATTCCGCGCGCCGAGATCTACACCTCGAGCGACGTGACGGTGGAGGAGCTGCGCGGCGAGGGCGGCGGCCCGAAGCTGTCCGCCGAGACGCTCGCCGAACGCATCGGCGAGCCGCTCGCCGGCGAAGACGACCTGTAACTCGTATCGAGCTAACTCGATCATGTCATGGGCGTCCCCAAGGGTGAATGACTCATCGCGCGTGGTTCTGGCTCGGCATGCTCGCGGCCGCCGCCGCGCTGCTCGTGGCGGGGAATGCGCCCGGGTCGGCACGCGCCGACGGAAGCCCTGAGCACTCCACTGTCAGGAAGAGCATCTGTCTCGAGTCCATCCCCTTCAACGGCAATCGCGGCCTGTTCCGCGGAAACCCAGCCCTGCGCCGCGCTGTGAGCTGGGCGCTGGACCGCACCGACTTCGTCGCAGGCTCGGACACGGAGACGCCCTGGACACACTTCTTGCCGCCTGGCGTCCCCGGCTCGATCACGAATGCGCGCCTGCAGCCCTACGGCACGCGGAGCAACATCGCAAAGGCACGGGAGATCGCAGCCGGCCATTTCCGTGACGGCAGGATCACTGTCTACTACTCGAGCTCAGGAACGACCGGGCCCATCCGGGCCGAGAACGTCCGCCGCGATCTGATCAACCTGGGGTTCGACCCTGCCAGGATCACGATGCGCGGATTCGCAGCCGGTCAGTTCTACGTTGCAATCTCGAGGAGGGGTAGTGCCTGGGACCTCGCCGTTTCGGAGGGCGTGTGCGAAGAGGAGCCCGCGAGCTTCGTCCTCTACCCGAGCTGGTACTTCCCCAAGAACCAGAAGTATCTGCGCAAGATCAAAGCTGCTAGGCGGCTCAGCGGCCGTGCGCGGAACAAAGCCGTGGGCAAGCTCGACCTGGAGATTGCGCGCAACCTCGCGCCCGCCGCCGTGATGGCGTTCCGCTACGACCGCTAGTTCCTCAGAACCGGTCTTTTCGAGGAAGGCTCCAGTAGGCTCGGCACATGCTCCTCGCCGTCGACGTCGGCAACACGCAGACAGTCCTCGGCCTCTACGACGGCGAGCGGCTGACCGAGCAGCGGCGCCTCGCGACCGACTCAAGCCGCACCGGTGACGAGCTCGGCGCGCTCCTCGGCGAGATGTTCGACCTGGGCTCCGTGGACGGGATCTGCCTGTCCTCGACCGTGCCCGCGCTCGTGCGGGAGTTCGAGCTGTTCGCGGAGCGCTGGGCGAAGGCGGAGCTGCTCGTCGTCGGTCCGGGCGCGAAGACCGGGATCCCCGTGCGCTACGACAACCCGCACGAGGTGGGCCCGGACCGCATCGTGAACGCCGTCGCGGCCCGAGACCGGTACGGGTCGCCGTGCATCTCGGTCGACTTCGGGACGTCGACCAACTTCGACGTCGTCTCGGCCGAGGGCGACTACGTCGGAGGCGTGCTCGCGCCCGGGATCGAGATCTCGATGGACGCCCTCTTCGCACGCGCCGCGCGCCTGATGCGGGTCGACTTCACGGAGCCGCCGTCGGTGATCGGGAAGACGACCGTGCACAGCCTGCAGTCGGGGCTCGTCTACGGCTTCGCCGGCCAGGTCGACCGCATCGTCGAGGAGATCCGAGGCGAGCTCGGCTCCGACGCTCCGACGGTCGCGACCGGTGGCCTGGCGGAGCTCGTCGTGCCGCACACGAAGACGATCGAGCGGGTCGACGCGGACCTCACGCTCGAGGGCCTTCGGCTCGTCTGGGCTCTCAACGCGTAGTGGCCGCACGGGTCATCACGACCCTGGGCGAGCTGGACGCCGAAGCCGAGCGCTGGGGCGCGCTCGACGAACAAGCCGTGGCGCCGACCCAGCGGTTCGCCTGGATCCGAGCCTGCGCGGCCGGCTTCGCGGAGGAGCTGCGGTTCGTGCTCGTCGAGCGCGGTCGGGAGCTGGCGGCGGTCGCGCCGCTCGCCTTGCAGGCCGGCGCGCTCGAGCTCGTCGGCGCGCGCGAGCTGTACGAGCCCGCGGACTTCGCCTACCTCGACGAGCCCGCGCTCGGATCCCTCGCGACCGAGCTCCGTCGCCTCAAGGAGCGATTCGTGGTTCCGCGGATGCCCGCGACGTCGCCCACGGTGGCGGCCCTGCGCCGAGCGTTTCGCGGTCGCGGCGCACTGCTCGTCAGGTCGGCGGGCGCGACCCCGGTCGTCGTCCTGGGCGCGGGCGACCCTCTGGAGCGATTCACCTCGCGGCGCAAAGGGGACCTGCGGCGCGCAGAGCGTCGAGCCGAGCAGCAGGGGACGGTCGCGGTCGACGTCCGGGCACCGGCCGAAGCAGAGGTTCTTGCCGTGCTCGAGGAGTTCTACGAGGTCGAGGCG
>DATBGG010000142.1:0-7054 GCA_036558065.1 Gaiellaceae bacterium
TGGAACACGTAGAACTCGCGCTCGTCGGCGACGTTCGTCGTCGTGAAGAAGAGCTTCTTCGAGCCGGCGAACCAGACCTCGTAGGAGGTGGCGCCCTCGATCGGCGTCCAGCGGACGAGCCCCGGGAACTGCGGGTTGAGCGGCGTCGGCCGGTCGCGCCAGCGCATGTTGAAGCCGTACGAGGCGCTCCAGCGGCCCGCCTGGCCCTTGGCGCCGAGCGCCCGCACGTGCGCGTACAGCGCGTACGGGTTGCCGGTCATCCACGGAAGCGAGATGGGGACGGTCGCCGTCGGGCTCGTCAGCTTCGTGCCCACGCTGGAGTAGATGACGGCGCTGTCGGAGAAGTTCTCGCTCGTCGAGACCTCGAACTCGTAGCGCTTCGCGCCCTTGACCGCCTTCCAGGCGAATGCGGGCGTGCGCGGGAAGGTCCTGTTGTAGAGCGCGTCCGGCTCGTTGACGCGTAGGAGGAACGCCTTCAGGCCGGTCGGAGCCTTGGGCGGCTTCGCGGATGCCGTCGGCGCGCCCACGAGGACCGCGAGCAGGACGACGGGAACCGCAAAGAGGACACGACGAGGCATGACCGAGAAGGTTTTCGGCAGGTTTGACCCGTTAGAGCGTCCCTCGAAGGAGGGACTCGACCAGCGCTCCGGCCGCAAGAACAAGCCCATCGGAGCCCGGTTGGCCGACGATCTGGAGCGACGCGGCGACGCCGTCCTCGGCCGGGCCGCAGGGCAGCGCGAGCGCCGGCCAGCCGAGCGCGTTGAACGGATACGTGAAGCGGATCGTGTCCGCGCGAATCTCGAGATCGTCGACGGGGAGCTTCGGCGCGGCGAACCCGAGGGTCGGCGTGAGCAGGAGGTCGAGCCCGTTCATCGCGATTTCCGCCTTCTCGCGAAGCTCGTTGCGTGCTCCCTGAGCACTCTCGAGCTGGCCGTCGGTCACGGCCAGGCAGATCTCGACCTTCGTGCGCACGTTGTCGCCGTAGGAGTCCGCGAACTCGGCGAAGAGGTCGCGGTGGACGTCGGCGACCTCGCGCATGAAGGCCGGGCCGATCTTCTCGGCGAGTGGGAAGTCGGTCTCTTGCCGCCCCGGAAAGAGCTCCGCCGCCTCACGTACGCGCGCGTGGACCAGAGGTTCCGCGCGGTCGAGCCACGCGACGCCGGCGTCGAGGTCGTCGAGCGAGTCGAGCGCCGCCGGCTCGAAGTCGTCGGCGAGCGCCTCCATCAGCTCGAGGCATTCGCCGACCGAGCGCGCCATCGGGCCCGCGTGGTCGAAGCTCGGCGCGAGTGGGAACACGCCGTCGGTCGAGACGAGCCCATAGGTGGGCTTGAAGCCGACGACCCCGCAGCAGGCAGCCGGGATGCGGATCGACCCGCCGGAGTCCGTCCCGAGGGCGTAGTCCGCGAGCCCCGCGGCCAATGCCGCCGCCGACCCGCCGCTCGACCCGCCGGCCATCCGTCCTGGGAACGCGGGGTTCGGAACGGTTCCGTAGTGCGGGTTGACGGACGTGATCCCGTAGGCGAACTCATGCAGGTTCGTCTTGCCGACGTTCGCGAAGCCGGCCGCCTCGAGGCGTGTCACCGCCTCTGCGCTTCGCTCTGGGACGTGGTCTGAGTAGACGATTGATCCGTACGTCGTCGTCAACCCGGCCGTGTCGAACAAGTCCTTGACGGCCAGGCGCCTTCCCTCCCCGGTGGAGGGCGGTTTCGCGAGGAAGATGCCGTTAGGCTCGTCGCCCATGAAGGTGCACGACCTTAACTGGATGCAACTCGAGGACTACCTGAGCCGCGACGACCGGATCGTGCTGCCGATCGGCTCGACGGAGCAGCACGCATACCTCTCGCTCGGCACCGACTGCATCCTCGCCGAGCGCGTCTCGGTCGAGGCGGCCGAGCCGCTGGGCGTTCCCGTTCTTCCCGTGCTCCCGTACGGGCTGACGCCGCGCTTCGCCGCCTACCCGGGAAGCCCGACGCTTCGTGTCGAGACGTTCGTCGCGGTCGTGACCGATCTCCTCGACTCGCTTTCCGGCCAGGGCTTTCGCCGGATCCTGATCGTCAACGGCCACGGCGGGAACACGCCCGCACGCTCGGCCGCGGCGCAGTGGGGCGCGAGCAACACCGAGCTCCGCGTCCGCTACCACGACTGGTGGGACAGCCCGCGCGTGATGGACGTCGTGCACTCGGTCGATCCGGACGGCTCGCACGCGTCGTGGATGGAGAACTTTCCCTGGACCCGGCTGCCGGGTGTCGAGCTGCCCGACGAGAAGAAGCCGGACGTCTCGACGTCGGTCCACGACCCGGTCGAGTTCCGCAAGCGCGTCGGCGACGGCTCCTTCGGCGGCGTCTACGCGCACTCCGACGAGGACATGCTCCGCATCTGGCAGGCGGGCGTCGAGGAAGTGCGCGAGCTGCTCGTGAGCTGGGACTAGATGAGCCTCAACGACGCCGATGCCTATGACCGGTTCATGGGCCGCTTCTCGAGACCGTTGGCGGTGCCCTTCGCCGATTTCGCCGGGCTCCCGCTCGACGGTCGGGTCCTCGACGTCGGATGCGGCCCCGGTGCGCTGACCGCGGAGCTCGCCCGGAGGGCCGGGGCGGGCCGGGTCACGGCGGTCGACCCGTCCGAGGAATACGTCACGGCCCTACGCGATCGCCATCCCGAGGTCCAGGTCATCCGCGCGCCGGCTGAGGATCTGCCGTTCGAAGGAGGCCGCTTCGATGTGACGCTCGCCCAGCTCGTGGTCAACGTCATGGACGATCCGGTCGCAGGCCTCCGCGAGATGGCGAGGGTGACGCGGGACGGCGGCGTCGTCGCCGCATGCGTTTGGGACTTCACCGACGGCGGCCCGATCGGTCCGTTCTGGGATGCCGCCCACGCGCTCGATCCTGAAGTCGAGACCGGGTCGGCCAGCCCAGGGAGCAGGGCCGGCAACCTGGCCGACCTCTTTCGCGCGGCCGGAATCGGCGCCATCGTCGACGGCGCCGTCGCGGTAGAAGTCGAGCACGCCACGTTCGAGGATTGGTGGGAGCCGTTCACGCTCGGCGCCGTCGCCCCGTCGGGTGCGTACGTCGCCGGCCTCGAGCCCGATCGGCGCGCGGCATTGCGCGAGCTCTGCAGGAAGAGGCTGCCGGAGCCGCCGTTCGTAGTCTCGGCGAAGGCCTGGGTGGCGCGCGGCGCGGCTTGACGCCTACTGGTCGCTAGTCCAGCGCCAGGTAGATGTACGCGACCGCGATCACTCCTCCGAACAGGAGGAGCGAGATCGCGAAGAGGCCTAGCCCGAAGAGCGTGTTGCTCGCGCCCTCCGCGAGGGTGGGCTCGCGCGGCGGGTAGGTCGGCTCCGGGGGTCGCTCGCTCATGCGATCACCGAGTCGATCGCCATGGCCACGAACAGCAGCGCGAGGTAGGCGAGCGAGTAGTGGAAGAGGAGGGCCGCCCGGCGAGGCGTCCGCTCACGCTGCAGCCCGCGGGCCAGCCACAGGAAGGCCGTCCCGAGCGCCACGGCAGCGACGAGGTAGAAGAGCCCGAACTGGCCCCAGAGCGCGGGTGCGATCGTGAAGGCGACGAGCCCGGCCGTGTAGAGCACGATCTGCCGCGCGGTCTCGCGCTCACCGCGCACGACGGGCAGCATCGGCACGCCCGCCGCGGCGTAGTCGCGCTTGATCAGCAGCGCCAGCGCCCAGAAGTGCGGCGGCGTCCAGAGGAAGACGACGGCGAACAGGACGAGCGCCGGCAGCGTCAGGTTCCCGGTCGCCGCCGCCCAGCCGACGAGCGGCGGGACCGCCCCGGCCGCGCCGCCGATCACGATGTTCTGCGGCGTCGAGCGCTTCAGGTAGCGCGTGTAGACGAGGACGTAGAAGAGATTCCCGACTAGCGCGAGCAGCGCCGTCAACGTGTTCACGGCGCCGGCGAGCAAGACGAAAGAGAGCGCCGACAGCGCGAGGCCGAACTCCAAGGCGTATGACGCGGGAACACGACCCGCCGCGACCGGCCGCGACCGCGTGCGCTTGCCCATCAACCGGTCGATGTCCGCGTCGAGCACGTGGTTGAGCGCGCTGGCCCCTCCGCACGCGAGCGCGAGGCCGAGCATCGTCGTCCCGACGAGCCAGAGCGGCGGCAATCCCTCGGCCCCGACGATCATCCCGCACAGCCCCGTCAGCAGGAGCAGCGACATGATCCGCGGCTTCGTCAGCGTGACGTAGTCCAGGAACGAGCCGAGTGGCGCAGGCTCGCCGCGGAAGCTGAGCGCCGCCGTTACGAGCGATGCTCCGAACGCGAGCGCGGCCAGGGCCAGATGCACGCCCGGCTCGGTGATCGCTGCCGCCAGACCGAAGGTGACCAGCGCGGCGACCGACGGAACGAGCAGCCGCCGGTACGAGATCCACGCAGCGGCGACCACGGCGGCCAGCGGAGGCAGCGCGAGCGCTGCGAGCACGCGGTGGGCCGTTCCGAGCCCTGCCGACCCGGACACGACCGCCACGAGCGTCCCGGCCGCCCCGAGCAGCGCCGTGAGCCGAAGCCAGAAGCTCGGCCTCATACGCGCCTCTCCGCAAGCCGGCGGCGCAGGTCGCGCAGCGGACGCGCGCTCGTCACGTACGGAACCTTGTCGAAGTTGTGGGGAGGCGGAGGCGAGGTCGTGTACCACTCGAGCGTGTCCCCGAGCCACGGGTCGTTCCCCGCGCGCACACCTGCGCGGCGCCGTGTCCAGACGACGTTGATCACGAACACCAGGATCGCAGCTCCCATCACGTAGGACCCGATCGTCGAGATCAGGTTCGCCGGTTCCCACGAGTCGTGCGAGTACGTGTAGATCCTCCGCGGCATGCCCTCCAGCCCGAGCAGGTGCTGCGGGAAGAACGTCAGGTTGAAGCCGATGAAGAGCAACCAGAAGTGCCACTTCCCAAGGGTCTCGTCGAGCATGCGCCCGAACATCTTCGGCCACCAGTAGTAGAGCCCGCCGAAGATCCCGAACATCGACCCTCCGAAGAGCACGTAGTGCAGGTGCGCGACGACGAAGTACGAGTCCTGCGCCTGCCAGTCGAACGGGAATGCGGCGAGGAAGATCCCGGACAGCCCGCCGATCGTGAAGAGCGCGATGAAGCCGAGCGCGAACAGCATCGGCGTGTCGAAGAGGAGGTTGCCGCGCCAGGTCGTCGCGAGCCAGTTGAGGATCTTGATCCCCGTCGGCACCGCGATGATCATCGAGGAGATCATGAAGAAGCCGAGGAGCGGGGTCGCGAGGCCGACCGTGAACATGTGGTGCGCCCAGACGAGGAGCGAGTAGAAGCCGATCGCGACAGTCGAGAACGCGATCGCGGTGTACCCGAAGATCGGCTTGCGCGAGAAGACGGGGATGATCTCCGAGATGATCCCCATCACCGGGAGGATCATCACGTAGACCTCCGGGTGCCCGAAGAACCAGAAGACGTGCTGGAACAGCAGCGCGTTCCCGCCCTTGTCGGGATCGAAGAAGTGCGTCCCGACCTGTCGGTCGAGCAGGAGCAGAGTGAGCCCGGCCGAGAGCGCGGGCAGCACGACGATCAGCAGCGCCGCATAGACGTCGATCGACCAGACGAAGAGCGGGACCCGCATCCACGTCATCCCGGGCGCGCGCAGCCGGTGGATCGTGACGACGAAGTTGATCGCGCCCACGAGAGACGACACCGAGAGGATGTGGAGCGCCAGGATCAGCAGGTCGACGCCGTTGCCTCCCTGGTGCTCGGACAGCGGCGGATAGATCGTCCACCCCGTCTTGGCCGCGCCGCCCGACGCGAAGAAGCTCGAGAAGAGCACGAGCCCGCCGAACAGGAACAGCCAGTACGAGAGCGCGTTCAGGCGCGGGAAGGCGACGTCGCGGGCCCCGATCATCAGCGGCACGAGGTAGTTGCCGAAGCCGGCCAGGATCGGCACGACGACGAGGAAGACCATCGTCACGCCGTGGATGGTCATCACCTCGTTGTACGAGTCGCGAGTGAGGAAGCTCTCGTTCGGGTGGGCGAGCTGCGTGCGCATGAGCAGCGCGAGGATCCCGCCGGCCCCGAAGAAGACCAGGCAGGTGACGAGGTACAGGATCCCGATCCGCTTGTGGTCGACGGTCGTGATCCAGCCCGCGACGCGGCCGCGGTACCAGGGCACGGGGTAGACGCGCGTCTCGGCGCTAACCGCCACCGCCGAACTCCTTCTTCACGTAGGCCATCAGCTCGTCGAGCTCGTGCTGCGACCAGTCCTTGCCCACCGGCGGCATCTTGCCCTTGCCGTTCTCCAGCAGCGTGGCGAGGGCCTTCGGGTCGGCGAGCGTCGAGTTCCCCTGCAGCGGCGGGCCGATCAGCCCCTCGCCGTTGAGGCCGTGACAGGGAGCACAGGCGCCCTCGAAGGTCATCCGGCCGATGTCCGCGTTGACCTCGAGCTGGTCGGCGAGATAGCTCTGGTACTCCGTCGGCTCGACGACCCGGACCCGCGTGAGCATCATCGCGTGCTGGATCCCGCAGAACTCCGCGCACTGGCCGACGAAGACCCCGGGGGCGTTCGGTGTGACGAAGCTCAGGTGGTTCAGCTTCCCCGGGATCGCGTCCATCTTCCCGGCGAGGGAGGGCACCCACCAGCTGTGGTTGACATCGTGCGCGGGCGCTGTGATCACGAGCTCGACCGGCGTGCCGGCCGGCAAGCGCAGCTCGTCGATCGAGACGGCGCCGTTCGGATAGACGTAGCGCCAGTAGAACTGGCGGCCCTCGACGTCGATCGTCAGCTTCGAGCCCTGGGCCGTCGCGGCCGGGACGTCCTTGATCCCGGGCAGCTTGTAGAAGACGACCGAGATGATCCCGGCGAGGATCAGGACCGGGATCGCCGTCCACAGCAGCTCGAGGCGCGTGTGGCCGCGGATCTGCGGGCCTTCGACGTCACGTGGCCTCCCCGCGTTCCGGAAGCGTACGACGAACAGGACGAGCGCGCCTTCGACGAGCACGAAGATCACGCCGGCGACGCCGAGCAGGACCCAGTAGACGTCCTGGATGCGGTGCGCCTGCGGCGTCTCGGCCGGCGGCGCGACCCCGCCGTTGCC
>DATBGG010000143.1:0-9189 GCA_036558065.1 Gaiellaceae bacterium
GCCGCCTCGATCGCGGCGCCGAGGTTCAGCCCCTTGTCCTTCGCCTGCTTGATCAGCATCACGGTCTCCACCGCGTCCATGTCGTAGATCCGCTGCTTGCGACCATGGGTCGGGATCTGGGCCTTGTTCGTCCAGTAGTCGAGCTGCATCTTCGAGATGCCGGCGATCTGACAAACCTGGCCGAGGTAGAGCTGGATCTTGTCGAGGTGCTCCGAAAGATCGATCGGCTCTAGAAGATCAACTTGTCTGCTGGCGGCCATCCCTCTCTCCCGGCGAGGACTAGACCCCTCGGCGCGAAGATATATCGCTCTTACGTGGTTTTGTGAAGGGTTCGGGCCGAAAACCCCCTGAATTTGCGGGCTTTCAGCCTTCGGTCGCTGCGGGGGCCGTCTCCGGCTCGCCCTCGACCCCGTCTTCGGGGGCCTCGTCCGCCTCGACCACCGGCGCCAGCGCAGAGACCTGCTCGCCCTCGCGCAGCCGCATCACGATCACGCCCTGCGTCGAGCGGCCGAGCCGCCTCATGTCGTCGACGGGGATCTTGATCACAGTTCCGCCGTTCGAGATCAGCATCACCTGGTACCCGTCGCGGACGACCCGGGCGCCGACCAAATGCCCGCGCGCCTCGGTCAGCTGCACCGTCTTCACCCCGAGGCCGCCGCGGCCCTTGCGCGGGTAGTCGGCCAGCTTCGTCCGCTTGCCGTACCCGTTCTCGGTCACGACGAGCAGGTCGCCCTCGTTGACGCCGATCACGTCGGACGAGATCACCTCGTCGCCCTTGCGCAGGCCCATGCCCTTCACCCCGCCGGTGTCGCGGCCCATCGGGCGCGCCTCCTTCTCGCTGAAGCGGATCGCCTGCCCGTTTCGCGAGACCATGAGGATGTCGTCGTCGCCGGTCGAGTGGCGCACCGAGACCAGCTCGTCCTCGTCGCGCATCTTGATCGCGATGATCCCGTCCGCCTTCAGCGGCGTGTTGTAGGCGGCGAGCTCCGTCTTCTTGACGATCCCGTTCTTGGTCGCGAAGACGAGGTACTTCGACTCCTCGAAGTCACGCGTCTGGATGACCGCGCGCACCTGCTCGTCCTGGCGGAACGGGAGGAGGTTCTGGATCGCGCGGCCCTTGGACTGGCGTGAGCCGAGCGGCAGCTCGTGCACCTTCAGGCGGTAGACCTTTCCCACGTTGGTGAAGAAGAGGACGTAGTCGTGCGTCGAGGCGACGAACAGGTGCTCGATGTAGTCGTCCTCCTTGAGATCCATGCCCATTACGCCCTGGCCGCCGCGCCGCTGCTCCCGGTAGGTCGTGACCGGCAGGCGCTTGATGTAGTTCGAGCGCGTGATCGCGATCACCATGTCTTCCTCGGCGATCATGTCCTCGAGCGAGAACTCGCCTTCGGCCGCGATGATCTCCGTGCGCCGGTCATCGTTCTTGCCGTAGATGCTCTTGATCTCGAGCAGCTCCTCGCGGATGAGCGCTCCGATCCTCGACTCGTCGCCCAGGATCGTCCGCAGCTCGCCGATCCGCTCGACGAGATCCTTGTGCTCGTCCTCGACCCGCTTGCGCTCGAGCGCGGTCAGCGCGCGGAGACGGAGGTCGAGAATCGCCTGTGCCTGAATCTCCGAGAGCTCGAACTCCTTCATCAGGCCTTCGCGCGCGGCGTCGGCGTCGGCGGCGCTCCTGATGAGCGCGATCACGGCGTCGAGGTTGTCCAGCGCGATCAGGTAGCCGAGGAGAACGTGGGCGCGGGCCTCGGCCTTGCGCAGCTCGTACTTCAGCCGGCGCGTCACGACTTCGCGCTGGAAGTCGAGATAGTGGCTGAGCAGGTCGCGCAGCGCGAGCGTCCGCGGCACGCCGTCGACGAGAGCGACCGCGTTGTAGCCCCAGGTCGCCTGCAACGCCGTGTGCTTGTAGAGCTTGTTCAGCACGACCTGAGGGATCGCCTCGCGCTTGAGGTCGATCTGGATTCGCATCCCGGTCTTGTCGGAGAGATCCTTCACGTCGGAGATCTCCGAGATCACCTTCTCGTTGACGAGATCGGCGATCTTCTTGATCACGCCCGAGTCGCCGCCCTTCTTCACTCCGTAGGGCAGCTCGCTCACGATGATCGCGGTCTTGCCGCCGCGCAGCTCCTCGACGTGGGCGCGCGCCCGCATGACGATTCGACCGCGCCCCGAGCGGTACGCCTCGCGGATCCCTTCGCGGCCGACGATGATCCCGCCCGTCGGAAAGTCGGGGCCTTTGACGTGGCGCGTCAGGCGGTCGACGTCGATCTCCGGGTCGTCGATCAGCGCCACGAGCGCGTCGATGACCTCGCCGAGGTTGTGCGGCGGGATGTTCGTCGCCATGCCGACCGCGATTCCCTGCGAGCCGTTGACGAGCAGGTTCGGGTAGCGCGACGGGAGCACGTCGGGTTGCTTGCGCGACTCGTCGTAGTTGGGGACGAAGTCGACGGTGTCGGCGTCGATGTCGCGGAGCAGCTCGGTCGCGAGCCGGGTCAGGCGACACTCCGTGTTGTGGCTCACGAACCCATTCGTCAGGAACGAGTGGTCGTCGGTGTCCACCCTGAGCGAGTAGACCGGCTGGATTCCCGCAGCTCTCACGGACTCGACCTCGGCGTAGAAGTAGTCGCCCGTCACGAGCGGCTCGACCACCGAGCGAACCTCGTCGGAGACCTGCTCGAGCAGGGCGGCACCGGTTCGCTCGTACCGCTCGACCCGGTCGAAGTTCGTCCGACGGAGGCGCCGCGAGTCGATCTCGGAGCGGACGTACTCGGATACGAAGGGCACGTAGTCGCTCGACAGCGAGCCGCTCGTCTCCGGCAGTAGCTCGAGGGCTGCTACGAGCTTGGCCTGCTTGCGACCCAGGAACCCGACGCGCCTGGAGAAGAGCCGGGCGTCGCGGCGGTTCGAGATGACGACCTTGATCTCACCCTTCGCGTACCGACACAGTCGCGCAACGATCCCGAACTCGAGGAGAAGGAGCTGAACGTCCTTCGCGAGCTGCTCGCTGCACGTCGAATACGAGACCTGGATCGCCCCGCGCGGCAGGAGTGACGAGGAGCCGTCACCCTCGAAAAGCGCCTGGAGGAAGACCCGCTTGAATTCGGGCGTGCCATGCCAGACGCGATCCGGAACGCGCTTCTCCGCGCTCGTGAGCGAAACCAACTCCACGAGCGGGCTCTGCATCACGTCGGCGAGGCCCTGGATGTCGAGCTCCCAGAGGGTGCTGCCTGACTTGATCACACGCTCGGAGACGTACCGTGTGCCACCGACGACCGAGTCGTAAGCGGCCAAGACGATGTCGAAGTACTCCTTATCCGTGTTGTTGAAGCCTGCCCGCGAGTCTCCGATCCAGCCTTCGGCGACGAAGGCGCCGAGGAGGAGAGCCACGCTGCGGTCTTCGGCGATGGCGCCGTGGTCGACGGTTCTCGCCGTTCTGTTGACGAGCACGCGATCGCCGGGCTCGATCTCGTCGAGCAGTTTCCACATGAGGAGCGGAACCCCGACCATGTCTACGAGACACAGGAGTGGGTGGTTGTGCGTGCCCGTTACTTCGAATCCCTCGCGCGTCCGCAATCGCAGCGTCGGGTGCTCCCCGGAGTGGAAGACCTTCGACACCGAGACGGGCCGGCCGAGACGGTCGAGCACCTCGAACCCAGCTTCCCGTTCGGAATTCGGAGCCGTCCGACCCACGAGATCCTCGATTTTCGACGTCCCGTGCGGCGTCGACACGCGCGTACCGGGCGCCAGGCAATATCTCATGGCTGCAGCGGGGTAGTCGTCGATGTTCCCGAAGTTCCCCTGCCCGTCGACGAGCGGGTAGCGCATCGAGAACGGCTGCGCCATGCGGACGAGCGTGTCGTAGATCGCGACGTCGCCGTGAGGGTGGTACGAGCCCATCACGTCGCCGACGACGCGCGCGCACTTGAGGCGCGGCCGATTCGGCTGCAGACCGGCCTCGTGCATCGCGTAGAGAACGCGCCGGTGCACCGGCTTGAGCCCGTCGCGCACGTCCGGCAGGGCACGCGAGACGATCACGCTCATCGCGTAGTCGAGGAAGCTCGAGCGCATCTCCTGCTCCAGCTCGCGCGGCTCGATCCGGCCGGGGCCGAGTGGCTCAACCGAGGACATTCAGACCTCCCCCGCCATCAGACGTCGAGGAACCTGACGTCTTTCGCGTTCGTCTCGATGAAGTCGCGCCGCGGCTCGACCTGATCGCCCATCAGCATCGAGAACATCCGGTCGGCGGCTGCCGCATCCTCCACCTCGACGTTGACCAGCATGCGGTTCGCCGGGTCCATGGTCGTTGCCCAGAGCTCCTCCGGGTTCATCTCGCCGAGGCCCTTGAAACGACCGACGTTGATCCCCTCTTTCGCGAGGTCGAGCGCCTCGTGGCGGAGTCCTTCGAACGTGTCCGCCGTCCGCTCTTTCTTGCCGAGCGCGAGCTGGAACGGCGGCATGCCGACGATCTCGACCAGCCGTGCGTAGGAGCGGCGCAGGTTCGCGTAGACCGGCGAGGCGAAGACACCGGTCGGAATCGTCACGCGACTGGCGGCGCTCGACTCGACCTCGACGACCTTGATCGTGGTCGACTCGTCCGTCTGCTCGAGAACCGACAGCTCGTGGCCGGCCTCGCCCACGGACAAAAGCGTCTTCGCAAGGTCCTTGCCGGCCGCGTCGTCGATGTCGACCTCGACGAGTCGGTGGCCGATCACGAAGCTCGCGGCGGCGTTTCCGAAGTCGGCGCGCAGGCGGGCGGCCCAGCCCTCGAACTCGTTGAGCGCCTTGGTGAAACGCCGGTAGCGCGCCTCGGTGAGCTTCTGGCCGTCGCCGTCCCTGGCGGAGAGGACGACGTCCTTCACGCGCTCCCGAACGAGGATGTCCTCGAACTGCGACTCCTTCTCGACGTACTGCTCCCGGCTCCCGATCTTCACGCGGTACAGCGGCGGGACCGCGATGTAGACATAGCCGCCTTCGACGAGCTCCTGCATCTGGCGGTAGAGAAACGTGAGGATCAGCGTTCGGATGTGCGACCCGTCGACGTCGGCGTCGGTCATGACGATCACCCGGTGGTAGCGAAGCTTCTCGAGGTCGAACTCGTCGCCGATCCCCGTGCCGATGGCGGTGATGATCGACTGGATCTCCGCGTTCGAGAGCACCTTGTTGATCCGGTTCTTCTCGGAATTGATCACCTTGCCCCGCAGCGGCAGGATCGCCTGGAACGTCCGGTCGCGTGCATCAATCGCGGAGCCGCCGGCCGAGTTGCCCTCGACGAGGTAGAGCTCGGCCGAGCTGGGATCGTTGATGGAGCAATCGGCGAGCTTGCCCGGGAGCGACATGCTGTCGAGCGCGCTCTTGCGCCGCGTCAGCTCACGGGCCTTGCGGGCGGCCTGCCTCGCGTTTCGCGCGGCGAGCGCCTTCTGAAGTATTTGCTTCGCCTCGGTTGCGTTCTCCTCGAGGAACTCGGCGAGCTTGACGTTGACCGTCTGCTCGACGAGGCCGCGAACCCAGGCATTTCCGAGCTTCGTCTTCGTCTGTCCTTCGAATTGCGGGTCCTGAAGCTTGACCGAGATCACGGCCGCCAGCCCCTCGCGGACGTCCTCTCCCTCGAGGTTGTCGTCCTTCTCCTTGAGGATGCCGTTCTTGCGGGCGTAGTCGTTCAGCGTTCGCGTCAATGCGGCCTTGAAGCCGGAAAGGTGCGAGCCGCCCTCGTGGGTGTTGATGTTGTTCGCGAACGAGAAGACGGATTCGACGTAGGACGTGTTCCACTGCATGGCGACCTCGACCTGGCCCGTCTCGGTCGAGTCGCCGTTCGTCGCCCCCTCGAGGTAGACGATGTGCTTGTGGGCAGGGTCCTTGGAGTCGTTGACGTACCCGACGAAGTCCCGGATGCCGCCCTCGGCGTAGAACTCGTGCCGCTGGTCGCCCTGGCGCTCGTCGATGAGCATGATCCGGAGCCCCTTGGTCAGGAACGCCGTCTCGCGCAACCGCTGGACGAGAATCTCGCTCGACCACTCGAGCTCGTCGAAGATCTCGAGGTCCGGCAGGAAGGTGATCGTCGTGCCCGACTCCTTCGTCGGGCCGACCTTCTTGAGGTCCGTGGTCGCCTCACCTCGCGCGAACTCCTGCCGAAAGACCTTGCCGTCGCGCCTGACCTCGACATGGAGCCACGCCGAGAGAGCGTTCACGACCGACACGCCGACGCCGTGCAGACCGCCGGAGACCTTGTATCCCTCGCCGCCGAACTTCCCGCCGGCATGAAGCTTGGTCAGCACGACCGTCACGGCCGGGAGGCCCTGGTCCTTCATCACCTCGGTAGGGATCCCCGAGCCGTTGTCGCTGACCGTCACGGAGTTGTCCGGGTGAAGCGTCACCTCGACGTGGTCGGCGCGGCCCGCCATGGCCTCGTCGACCGAGTTGTCGACGACCTCGAAGACGAGGTGATGGAGCCCTCGAGAGCCTGTCGAGCCGATGTACATGCCCGGTCGCAGCCGGACCGGCTCGAGGCCTTCGAGGACTGTGATGTCTTTGGCGGT
Source organism: Gaiellaceae bacterium (assembly GCA_036558065.1). GTDB lineage: Bacteria > Actinomycetota > Thermoleophilia > Gaiellales > Gaiellaceae > VAXT01. Next base: position 6,531 of record DATBGG010000143.1, read on the forward strand.
GTAAGCGGCTTCGGCCATTAAAAAAAGCCCTGCAAATCTTCCCTTTTCGGGCGCAAGACAGTGTACCAGATTCGGCGGCTGTCAGCGGCCCTTGGCGAGGCTCGCGAGCGCCGCTTTCGCAACGATTTTGCGGAGACTTTCGTCCTCGATCCCGCGGGCCAGCGCAGTGGCGAGCTCGCGTTCCTCAGCGGTCGGCTCCGGCCGCGCGCTCCGACCCCTGTCGAGCTCCTCGGCGGACGGCTCCGGGAGCTTCCCGGGAGCGAAGCGAAGACCGCTCGGCGCCGCATCCGGGAGCGCTTCCCGGAGACGCCCGAGGAGCTTCGGCTCGAGCTGCGCGAGCTCGAAGGCCCAGGTCGACGACGCGGTCGCGACATGGAGCGTGCCGTCGCGTGCCAGCCGCGCGGGCCATGCGTTGCGCGCGATCTGGTCGCCGACTGCGTCGGGCCACGCCCGGACGATCTCGGTCATCCCCTCGGCCGGCCCGAAGCGCGCGAGCTCCCGCCGCACCTCGTCTCCGATCCGGTCCGGCTTCAGCTCGCCGCTCCCGGCGTGACCTGCACGAGCTGCGCCGGCTCGACAGGTAGGGCCGACGCTCCCGTCGCCGTGATCAGCGTCTGTCCGGGCCCTTCCAGCCTCCGCGCAAGGGCGCCGCGGCGGCCTTCGTCGAGCTCCGAGAGCACGTCGTCGAGCAGGAGCAGCGGCGGCGCAGGCCCCCGCTCGGCCAGAATCTGCGCCTCGGCGAGGATCAGCGAGAGGACGGCCAGGCGTTGCTCTCCCTGGGATCCAAAGCGCCGCAGGTCGCGGTCCCCGGACAGGATCTCGACGTCGTCCAGGTGCGGCCCGAGCCCGGTCGTGCCCCGCTCCAGGTCGGCGTCGAACCGCTCCTCGAGCGCAGCGACGGTCGGCGGCGCAGCCTCGTACCGGAGCGTGCTCGCCGCGAGCCCGAGCTCCTCGGCTCGTTCGGCGAAAGCCGGCGTGAGCGCCTCGATCGTCTCGCCTCGCGCCGAGACGAGGTCTGCTCCCAGTGACGCGACTCGCTCCGTCCAGGGACCGACCGCGTCACGCGAGGAAGCCCCGATGGAGACGCGTCGCAGCGCCGCGTTCCGCTGTGCCACGGCCGCGCCGTAGTCGGCGGGAAGGCCGGCGCGAGCCGGGTACAGCCGGCCGAGCGCCCGATCGAAGTACGCGCGGCGCGCGGCCGGGCCGCCTTTGACCACGACCAGCCGGTCAGGCGTGAAGACGAGCGTCGCGACCTCCGAGCGAAGCTGCTCCGCGGCTCGCAGAGAGGCGCCGTTCAGCTTCGCCTTCTTCGCGTCGCCCGGGCGAAGCGTCACCTCGAGCTCAATCCCGGAGCTCCCGCGATTGCCTGCCAGCTCGATCCGCGCCGCGTCGGCGCCGAAGCGGACGAGCTGCGCGTCGTTCCGGCTCCGGGGCGAAAAGCCCTGCGTGCCCACGTGCAGCGCCTCCAGGAGGTTCGTCTTGCCGGCGCCGTTCTCTCCGACTGCGAGCACGAGCCCCGGCTTCAGCTCCAGCTCGAGCGAGGCGTAGGAGCGGTAGTCGCGAAGCGTGACGTTCCGGACGATCAGCCCGCGAGCCGGATCGGCATGATCAGGTACGAGAAGTTCTCGGCGTCGGAGTGGAGGAGACCGGGGCGCAGCGGGCTGATCAGCCGCAGCGCGATCTCGTCGGTCTCGAGCGAGTCGAGCCCGTCGCGCAGGAACTCCGGGTTGAAGCCGATCTCGAGCGGCTCGCCCGTGAACGGCACGGGCAGCGACTCCTTCGCCTCGCCCACGTCCTGCGTCTGCGCCGAGACGGTCACCTCGCCCTCGGCGAAGCGCAAGCGAAGCGGCGAGTTGCGCTGGGCCATCACCGATGCCCGGCGAACGACCTCGAGGAACTCCTCCCGCGGGAGCGCGACCTCGTGCTCGAACGTCTCCGGGAGCAGCTGCTTGTAGTTCGGGAACTGGCCGTCGATCCGCCGCGTCGTCAGCCACACGTCGTCGGCGCCGAACACGACATGGTTCTCCTGGACGCCGATCTGGATCTCGGCCGTGTCCTGCGCGATTCGCGAGAGCTCCGTCAGCGCGCGCGCCGGCACAATCGCCTCGAGCTCCGAGGCCGCGGCCTCCTTCAGCTCCGTCTCCTTGACGGACATCCGGTACGAGTCGGTCGCCGCCATCACGAGCTTGTCTCCCTCGAACCGGACCAGCACGCCGGTCAGGACCGGGCGGGACTCGTCGCGAGAAGCGGAACGAGCGACCTTGGAGATCGTGTCCAGGAACGTCTCGCTCTCGACCGTGAACGTCTGGGCCCCGGTCGCGTCCGGGAGCTTCGGGAAGTCCTCCGCGCTGTAGGTGTTCAGCTTGTACGCGGCCGTTCCACAGGTGACCTCGAGCACGCCTTGCTCGGGGCGATGCTCCAGGACGACCTCGTTGTCCGGCAGCAGGCGCGCCAGGTCGACCAGTAGGCGACCCGGGGCGACGACGGCGCCGTCACCCTCGACCTGAGCGTCGACCGAAAGCCGGAGCGAGACCTCCATGTCGGTCGCGGCGAGCTCGAGCCGCCCGTCGGCGGCGCGCAGCAAGACTCCCCCGAGCACCTGAACCGCAGCACGGGTCGACACCGCTCGTCCCACGATCGAGAGCGCGCGAGTGAGCTC
>DATBGG010000144.1:0-6681 GCA_036558065.1 Gaiellaceae bacterium
CATCCGCTCCTTGCAGGCGAGGATCGCGCGGCCGTCCATGCGCATCCCGCAGGAGCCGCAGATCATCATCCGGCAGCTCTTGCGGTAGGCGAGCGTCCCGTCGTGGCGGTCCTTGATGATGTCGAGCACGTCGAGCAGGCAGGCCCACTCGGGCGCCTCGACCTCGTAGGTCTTGAGCTCGCGCTCGCCGTCCTCGTCGACGCGCCAGATCTTGAGCGCGACGTCCATCGTCGGCCCCTCCCAGATGTTTACGGCTGCTTCGGTCACTAGTACTTCCTCTCCTGCGGCGCCCACTTTGTCATCGTCACCGGTTTCCAGTCGAGCACGGGCTGGTCGCCGACCCAGCGGACGATCGTGTGCTTCATGTAGTTCTCGTCGTCGCGATCCGGGAAGTCGTACGGCCGTGCGTGGGCGCCCCGGCTCTCCTTGCGCTCGATGCCGGCGACGACCATGCACGCCGCGAGCTCGAGCAGGAACCCGAGCTCCAGCGCCTGCGTCAAGTCGTTGTTGAAGACCTCGCCCTTGTCGTCGACGACGACGCGCTCGTAGCGCTCGCGCAGGTAGCCGACGATCCGCTCCTGCTCCTTCATCTGGTTCTCGCGGCGGAAGACGCCGAAGTTCTCGTGCATCGTCTTGGCGAGCTCGTCGCGCATCTGCCACGGGCGTTCGCCCTCGGTGCGATCGAGGAGCGCCTTCAGCTCGCGCTCCGCGTCGGAGACGGCCGAGGGCGGAACGGCCACGGTCGTGTGCGTCAGGGCCCAGTCGGCCGCGGCGGCTCCCGCGCGGCGCCCGTACGTGATCGTCTCCATCAGTGCGTTTCCGCCGAGCCGGTTCGCGCCGTGCACCGAGACGCACGCGCACTCGCCGGCGGCGTACAGGCCCTCGAGCTCGGTCGCGCCCAGCTCGTGGTCGGTGTCGACGCCGCCCATGTGGTAGTGGGCGCCCGGCCGTACAGGGATCGGCTCGTGGATCGGATCGACGCCCGCGAAGGTCATCGACAGCTCGCGCGTCCCGTGCAGGCGCTCGAGGATCTTCTCCGCGCCCAGGTGCCGCAGGTCGAGCAGGACGTTGCCGTCGATGCCGCGCCCTTCGTCGATCTCCACCTGTTCCGCGCGCGAGATCACGTCGCGGCTCGCGAGCTCCATCGCGTTCGGCGCGTAGTTCTTGAGAAAGCGGTCGTTGTCCGCATTCAGGAGGTAGGCGCCCTCGCCGCGGCAGCCTTCGGTGATCAGCACGCCCGACGGCGCGAGCGTCGTCGGATGGAACTGCATCATCTCCATGTCCTTCAGCGGCACGCCGACGCGCAAAGCCATGGCCATCCCGTCCCCCGTGCAGGCGTAGGCGTTCGTCGTCCCTGTGTAGAGCCGGCCCGCGCCGCCCGTGCAGAGGACGACGGTCTTCGCGCCGATCGTCTTCAATCCGCCGTTCAGGAGATCCCATGCGATCACGCCCTGGCAGCGGTCGTCGTCGATCACCAGCTTCCAGGCGAAGAACTCCTCGTAGGTGGGGATGTCCCGCTTCATCACCTGCTCGTAGAGCACGTGGACGAGCACGTGGCCTGTGATGTCCGCCGCATAGGCCGTTCGCGGCGCACCGGCGGCTCCGAACGGCCGCTGCGCGATGCGCCCGTCCTCGGTGCGCGAGAAGACCGCGCCCCAGTGCTCGAGCTGGTACACGTCGCCGGGCGCCTCGTCGCAAAGGATCTGGATCGCGTCCTGGTCGCCGAGGTAGTCGGAGCCCTTGACCGTGTCGAATGCGTGCTCCTCGGGGCTGTCCTCGGAGGCGTTCCCGAGCGCGGCGTTGATCCCGCCCTCGGCCGCGCCCGAGTGGCTGCGCACCGGATGGATCTTCGAGAGAAGCGCGACGTCGGCGCCGAGATCGTGAGCCTCGATCGCGGCGCGCATCCCGGCGCACCCGGCGCCTACAACCAAGACGTCGTGTGTTGCTTCCACGCTACGCGTCCAAGTTACTTTGCGTTGCCATGCGAATGCGGGGCTCCATCTCGCGTGCCCTCGACGCTATCGGATCAACCCGTGGTCGGCGCTCGTATGGATTGAATCGTGGCGACCTCGGTAACATCCCGAGCCGTGGCGAAGATGCTCTTCCGGCTGCCCGAGGCGGCCAACGTCATCGAGAACCCGACCCCCGACGAGGTCAAGGAGCTGGCGGCGAAGATGCCCCGCGCGACGCCGACCCGCTACGGCAACCTCAACGTGCAGACGGACGTCGTGAACCGCTCGAAGCGCTCGACGTACATCGTCACCGACGAGCCCGACGGCCAGAACCAGGCGATCACGCGCGAGGAAGGCTTGAAGTGGGCCGAGGCCCAGGACGCGTACATCGCCGAGCAGGACATGATCGTGATCGACGGCTACATCGGGAACGACCCCGACTTCCGCACGCCCGCGCGGCTCTACATCGAGGCGGCGAACGCGAACATCGCCGGAATGCAGCAAGAGCTCTACTTCGACCCGGACGACAGCGACCACGAGCCCGAGCTGACGGTCGTCTACACGCCGAACCTGAAGGCAGAGGGCTATCCGGACGACCGTCTGATCGCCGTCGACCTCGAGCAGGGCGTCACGCGCGTCTTCAACTCGGACTACTTCGGCGAGTCGAAGAAGGGCGGCCTCAGGATGTGGAACAAGCTCGTCTACGACCGCGGCGGGCTGCCGCTGCACGCGGGGTGCAAGATCATCCCCACGCGCGATGGCCGCCGGGTCGGGCTGATCGTCGGCCTCTCGGGCACCGGCAAGACGACGACGACCTTCACGCGCCAGAACGGCTCGCTCCCGGTGCAGGACGACTTCGTCGGCTGGATGCCCGACGGACGGATCATGGCCACCGAGAACGGCTGCTTCGCGAAGACGTTCGGGCTCAACCCCGATGACGAGCCGACCATCTACGGCGCCGTCACACAGCCGGACTCGTATCTCGAGAACGTGTCGCAGCACGGCGACGAGGTCGACTTCTACGACACCAGCTACACGCAGAACGGCCGCGCGACCTTCCCGTTCGGCGTGATCGAGTCGGGCGTCGACGAAGAGGTCGACGAGGCGCACTTCCTGCTGATCCTGAACCGCAACGAGAACGTGATCCCCGGCGCCGCGAAGCTCGAAGGGCCGCAGGCAGCGGCCTTCTTCATGCTCGGCGAGACGCAGGGCACGAGCGCGGGCGGCGCGGACGAGGCCGGAGTCTTCCTCCGCGTGCCCGGAACGAACCCCTTCTTCCCGATGCCGCACGACCTCCAGGGGAACCGCTTCCTCGAGCTGCTCGAGGAGCACCCGCTCGAGGTCTATCTCATGAACACCGGCCGCGTCGGCGGCCCCGAGGAGGACGAGCGCTCGAAGAAGGTCAAGATCAAGCACTCCTCCGCGATCGTGAAGGGCATCGCCGAAGGCACGATCGACTGGGTCGAGGATCCCGATTTCGGCTACCTGGTTGCCGCGTCGGTCCCGGGCATCGACGAAGAGGACATCGACGTGCTCCAGCCCCGCCTGCTGTACGAGGCGACCGGCCGGAAAGAGGAGTACGACGCAGGCGTCCTCCGGTTGAAGGACGCCCGCGCCGAGTTCCTGTCGAAGTTCCCGAGCCTCTCGGCCGAGATCGTCGACTCAGTTCACTGAGCCCAGGAAGAACTGGTCGAATCCGGCGAGCCGGTAGTGGCACTGGTCGTCGAGCCCGCACGTCCCGTCCAGGTTCAGCTCCGAGAACGAGAGCAACGCGTCGCCGACGTCGACGGTCGCCCCCCACGGGGTGTAGATGCTTGCCGCGTAGACCGGCTCGCTGAAGATGTCGATGACGGTCCCTGTCGCGTCGGTGATCGGGCCGGTCGCGAAGCCGGTGACGTGCAGGCACGTGCCCATGTCGGAGTCGGTCGGCCCGGTCAGCGGTAGCGTCTTCACGCCGATCACGTCCCCGGCCGGCGAGTCGATCGTGAACGTCTCGAACAGGCTGAGCAGCGTGCCGGCGGTGGTCCCCGGCCGTGGTCCCGGCAGCGTCTGCGGCTGGATCTTGACCGTCCCGTGCACGGTGAACGGGCCCGGGTAGGGACCGGTCGCGACGCCCGTTGCCGTGTAGCCGACCCTCGACACGCGTGAGGGATCGCAGTCGAGCGTCGTGATCGTCACGTCCTGGACGAGCATCTCCTCCCCGGTCAGGGTGGCCGTGGATTGCGGGTTGTGCGCGCCGGCGGTTGGCACGGCGATTGCGACGAGCGCGGCCGCGAGGACCGCGAGCAGGGTGAACCGCCCGAGGGTCATGAGGCGTTCTCCTCCTTGATTGCTGACAGCGTTGACTACAGAACGCAGAAGTAACCGAATTGGGTACGGGAGCAGGCGAAGCGGCGCCAGAGGCGAATCCCGTTTCGTGTCGGATCGCGCGCGAATCGAGCGCTTCCTGGCCTCGCCCGAGCTGTCCGAGGCGACCCGCCGCGCGTACCGCGTCGACGTCGAGGAGTTCGGCTCGTGGCTTCGCGCCCGGGGCACGGCCCTCGAGGACGTCGACGCCGCCACGCTGAGCGCGTACACGGCCGAGCTCGGCTCCGCGCGGCGGGGCCGCACGCCGAGCAAGCTCGCTCCCGCGACCGTCGCGCGCAAGCTCGCTGCCGTCCGCGCCCTCCTGCGCCACACGCTCGGCGCGGCACGCGTTCCCGATGCTCGGCTCGGGCCGCGCCGCGCCCGCCGGCTCCCGGATGCTCCGAAGGCCGAAGAGGTCGACGCCGTCCTCGACCAGGTGACAGGCCCCGAGCCGCTTCACCTCCGGAACCGCGCGCTGCTCGAGCTCGTCTACTCGGCGGGCCTTCGCAGCCAGGAGGCGGTCGACCTCGACCTCGGCGACGTGGACTTCGAGCAGGAAGCCGTTCACGTCCGGGGCAAGGGCGAGAAGGAGCGCGTCGTGCCGCTCGGCGAGGAGGCGGCGTACCGGCTCAGGATCTATCTCGACGAGGCGCGGCCCGAGCTCGCACACGGGGCCGACGACGCGCTCTTCCTCTCGGCGCGCGGCAACCGCCTCGACACGAGCACGATCCGGCGGCTTCTCCCCCACCCGCACCGGCTGCGGCACGCATTCGCCACGCACCTGCTCGAGGGCGGGGCCGATCTGCGGGTGATCCAGGAGCTGCTCGGGCACAGCTCGATCTCGACGACGCAGGCATACAGCCACGTGGACGCCCGCCGCCTGAGGAAGGTCTATGACCGCGCGCACCCTCGATCCTGAAGTCGAAGCGTTCCTCGCGGTCTCGGCGGCTCGCCTGGCGCCACGGACGGTCGAGGCGTACCGGCGCGACCTGACCGGCTTCACGGGCTGGCTCGGCCACTCACCGGCAAAGGCGACGTGCGAGGAGCTCGAGCGGTACGTCGCAGAGCAGCGCGCGGAAGGGCTCGCGGCGACCACGATCGCGCGGCGGCTGGCCGCGATCCGCTCGTTTTTCAGGCACGAGGTGCTGATCGGCCGGCGCGAGGACAACCCCGCTGCGGACGTGGGCCTTCCGCGCCGCGCCCGAAAGCTTCCGCGAACGCTCTCTCCCGGAGAGGCCGAGCGCCTGGTCGAGGCGGCCAGCGGAACGGCTCCGCGCGACCTGCGCGACCGCGCCCTCGTCGAGCTCCTCTACGGCGCAGGACTGCGCGTCAGCGAGGCGGTCGGCCTCGAGAAAGGCGGCGTCGACCTCGAGGAGCGCCTCGTCCGGTCGATCGGCAAGGGCGGCAAGGAGCGGATCGTCCCGCTCGGGCGCAGCGCGGCCGACGCACTGCGCCGCTACCTGGGCCGCGGCCGCCCGTTCCTCGACCGCCGGCACCGGCCGGAGCTCTTCCTGAACGCGAAAGGCGGGCCGCTCACCCGCGCCGGCGCGTTCCTGATCCTGCGCCGCCTGGCCGAGAAGGCCGGCCTCGATCCGAAGAGAATCCACCCGCATCTCCTCCGCCACTCGTTCGCGACCCATCTGCTCGAGGGAGGCGCAGACCTACGGAGCGTCCAGGAGATGCTCGGGCACGCGGATCTCGCCACGACCGAGCTGTACACGCACGTCACCGACCGCAGGCGCCGTGAGGCCTACTTCGCGGCGCACCCGCACGCGAAGAGAGCACTCAAGGTTTCCGCCGGAGCGCCGATGGCAAAACAAGAGAAGGATGGCCCAGCTTGATCCTCAGATGGCAATGCTCTTCGCGCTCACGTCCGGCGTGGGCTATCTGATGGTGCTGAGCGGGGTCGGCAAGAGCCTCCTCGACTGGAAGCGTCGCCGCTCCTGCCCCTCGTGCGGCCGCACGCCGTGCAGCTGCTCCTAGCCGGCTAGCGCCGGACCGCGCCCTTCTTCCGCAGCTGCTCGCCGACCTTTCGCGCTGCCGCTCGTAGCTCTCGGTCCTGCTCGTCGTCGTCCGCGATCGAGCTCAGAAGGAGGATCGTCTCGCGCTGCGGCGAGCCGTGGTCGAGGCAGAGGATCGCCAGCCGGCGGACGGCCTGGTTGTCGTCGTGGGACGCGAGCTCGTGCAGCAGCGCGCGCACGTCGTTGATGAGACCCGGATGGTCTCGGGAGAGCAGCTCGAGGGAGAGCAGCGCCGAACCGCGGCAGGCCGGGCTCTCGTCCTCGATGCCGCGCCGCAGGAGCTCCGTCTTCTGGCGAAACCTGAACTGCCCGATCGCGCGGTACGCGACCGCTCGCTCGCGGTAGTCGGGCGCGCGAGCCGC
>DATBGG010000145.1:0-1621 GCA_036558065.1 Gaiellaceae bacterium
CACTCCGCCTCCCGACTGCGGGTTGACCAGCGAGAAGCCGCCCTCCCACAGCTGGAAGCCGAACCAGAAGCCGAGGAAGAGGAAGGCGGGCACCTCGACGAGGAAGTAGAGGAGCAGCGTCAGCACGCTCGCGGTCGGCAGTACGACGAGGTAGGCGCCGAGCACGCCCGAGACCGCGCCGCTCGCGCCCAGGTTCGGCACGGCCGCGTCGGCGTTCGTTCCCGCCCACAGCGTCACGACGGTCTGTGCTGTGGTCGCGGCGATCCCGGCCAGCAGGTAGAAGGCGAGGAAGCGGATCGGGCCCATCGCGTCCTCGACGTTATTCCCGAAGATCCAGAGGAAGAGCATGTTGCCGATGATGTGCAGCCAGCTTCCGTGCATGAACATCGAGGTCAGCCAGGTCACCTCCCAGCTCGCCCCGGTCGCCGTCCCCGCCGGGCAGGAGCCGACGACCTCGCAGGGCTGGTAGGCGAGCTCCGTGACGGAGTGATTCAGATCCGGGAGCTGGTAGAGGATCCAGACCGCGAAGTTGATTGCGATCAGGGCGACCGTGACGAACGGGAACGACCGCGTCGGGACGTTGTCCTTGAGCGGGAACACGAGTCTCTAGTCGACGATGAGCGCGAGTAGCGCCTTCTGGGCATGCAGGCGGTTCTCCGCCTCGTCCCAGACCGCGGACTGCGGGCCGTAGAGCACGTCCTCGGTGATCTCTTCGCCGTAGTGGGCGGGGAGGCAGTGGAGAACGATCGCTTCCGGGGCTGCGTGCGTGAGGAGCTCGGCGTCGATCTGATAGCCGGCGAGATCCTTGCGCCGCCGGTCGGCCCCTTCTTCCTGGCCCATGCTCGTCCAGACGTCCGTGTACACGACGTCGGCTTCGCGCGCGGCCTCGGCCGGGTCGCGGACGAGCTCGACGGTTCCGCCCATCTGGACGGCGGCCCGGCGTGCGGCTGCGACGGCGTTCGCGTCCGGCTCGTACCCCTCGGGCGTGGCGGCGACGAAGCGCATCCCGAAGCGCGCGGCGCCGACCATCAGCGAGATGCAGACGTTGTTGCCGTCGCCGAGGTAGGCGAGGCGAGCGCCTGAAAGGCGGCCCAGCCGCTCACGAATCGTCATCAGGTCGGCAAGGGCCTGGCACGGGTGGGAGTAGTCCGTCAGCCCGTTGATCACCGGCACGCTCGAGTGCTCGGCGAGCTGCTCGACGTCGTCTTGCTCGAACGTCCTGATCATGATCGCGTCGAGGTAGCGCGAGAGAACGGTCCCCGTGTCTTTGATCGTCTCGCCGCGCCCGAGCTGGAGGTCGCCGGCAGCGAGGTAGAGGCCGTGGCCGCCGAGCTCGGTGATCCCGACCTCGAACGAGACGCGTGTCCGCGTCGACGGCTTCTGGAAGATCATGCCCAGCGTGCGGCCGGGGAGGAGCTCGTGCGGCTCGCGCTGTTGTCGAAGCGCTTTCAGCTCGTCGGCGAGGTCGAGGACGGTCTTCAGCTCCTCGGAGTTCCAGCTTCCGATCCGGGTGAAGTCCCGTCCCTTCAGGTGTTGCGCAACCTCGACCACGAGGTGCGGATGCTACGCGCTCTCGTAGCCCGCTTCCGCGAGCAGCACCCGTAAGCGCTGGAGCCCGGTG
>DATBGG010000146.1:0-5356 GCA_036558065.1 Gaiellaceae bacterium
CCCGGAGCTTCTTACGATCGAGGCGCGGAGGGTGAAATCTCGAGGCGAGATGCGCAACTCAGGATTGCAGCGACCGGCTCACCACCGGTTCCGGTTCGAGTCCGGCGCCCTCCGCGCACGCACAGACGGGCCGAGGCTGGGCGCAGAAGGTTCGCTACGATGCGAACAAGTTCTGAGTTGCGCGCGGGGTGGTTCCCCGCTTCACCAGACTTCGGCCCGCCTCACGGCGGGTCGATGTCCTTCTGACCGGCCCGAGTGATCCGTAGTTCCGGGCAGCGCGATTACACGCTTCTCCCGATGTGCGTTGAGCTCCCGCGGCGTACGTTCGAGCCATGGAAGCCAACCTCCACATCCCGCATGCGATGCGCGCGCACCTCACGGCGCGCGCCGCGACACATCCCGAGAGCTGGACGATCCAGGCGCGCTGGCTCGCGGCCGCCGCGATCGTCGGTTTCACAGTTCCTTTCGTCGGGTCGAGCCTGCTCGGCCTGCAGCACGATCTCTACCTCGGCGTCTACTTCGTCGCCGTGCTCGCGCTGGTGTGGGCGTACGCCGTCATGACGCGGCTCGACCTCCGCGCGACGCTTGCCCGCAACTGGAAGCTCGGCGTCGCGCTCGCCATCGTCGTCGGCGTCCTTCTCGTCCGCAACGTGTTCTCGGACGCGGCCACGCCCCATCCGAACGGCGCCTACTACTGGTTCGAGCTCGTGTGGCGGGGAGGCATCTATGGCGCAGTGGACGCGCTCCTGCTCACGGTGCTTCCGTGCCTGATCGTGTATCGATCGCTCGGCGGTGAGCTCCGCTCGTGGGCGCGGCGACTCGCATACCTCGGCGCCTCACTTGCGCTCGTCGTCGTGATGACGGCGATCTACCACGTGGGCTATTCGCAGTACCGCCAGGACGGGGTCCGCGCGCCCGAGACGGGGAACATGATTATCTCCGTCCCGATGCTGCTCAGCGCGAATCCGATCGGCTCGATCGCCGACCACGCCGCGATGCACATCGCCGCCGTTCGACACACGTACGAGACCGACGTCAGGCTCCCGCCGCCGGCGAGCGCGCGTTAGCCCGCGGTGCTCTGGTTCGGCGGTTCTTCGGGCGGTGGGGCCGGGACGATCGTCGACGGCGAATAGCCTCGCGTCAGCGAAAAGAACGGCAGAAGAGGCGGGGCGACCCGCCTCTTCTCGTCTGCACCTCGGGGTCAGACCCCTTTACAAAGTGGCGTCTCGCTTTTACGTTCGTTGCGCGAACTGGGATAGAGCGTTGCTGTTGCGCGCCGAAGTCGGAGCACTTTTGTAGCGGGGTCTGACCCCGGGGTTAGCCGGCTTGGGAGCTCGGAGGCTCTTCGGGCGGCGGGACCGGCGTCAGGCCCGGGGGCATGTTCGACGGCGGTTGCGGCTGCATCAGGCTCGCCGCCACGACCTGGCCCTTGCCCGCTTCCTTCGCGCCGTAGAGCGCGTGGTCGGCACGCTGGAAGAACGCGATCGCGTCGTCGTCGGGCTGCAGCTCGGCCATCCCGGCGGACATCGTCAGCGGGCCGGCCTGGCCGACTGGGCGCGACGACAGCGCGCTCCGCAGTCGCCCGTACAGCTGGTCCGCGTCGGACAGAGTCGACTCCGGGAGGATGACCGCGAACTCGTCGCCGCCCACGCGGCAGGCGATGTCAGCCGACCGGACGACGTCGCGGATCCGCTCCGCGGCCTCGGCGAGAACCCCGTCCCCCGAAAGGTGCCCGATCCGGTCGTTGATCCCCTTGAAGTCGTCGAGGTCGAAGATGATCAGCCCGAGGTTCCGGTCGTACCGGTGTGCGCGCGCGACCTCGCGGGCCAGCGTCTCGTGGAAGAACCGTCGGTTGTGCAGCCCGGTCAGCGCGTCCAGGTCGGCGAGCTGGCGGGCCTCGCGGAACCGCCGCGCGTTCTCGATCGCCGGACCGGCGCGCAGCGCGAGCTCCTCGAGCTCCGAGACCTGCTCCTCCGTGAAGACCTGGTCGGTCGAGCGCGTGAAGATGGTCAGCAGACCGAGCTGCGCGGTCTCGCCGGGCAGCGGCACGGCGACGCCAGACCGAATCGCCTCGCTGTCGGGCGAGTCCTGGTCGGCGCCGTACTCGTAGGACATCGAGATCGCGCGCGCCTCGCGGCCGTCAGGAGGGGCGAGCACCGCCTGGCGCTCCGCCTCCTCGGCAGAGAGCCCGAGCGTGGCCACGATCGGCTGGCCGCCTGCCTGCGGCGCGAGCGTGACGAGCGCAGCGTCGACCCCGTCGATCGCGCCGGCGGCTTCCAGCACACGCGTGAGGACCTCGTCCAGGTCGATCGAGCCCGCGAGCTCGCCGAGCATCCGCGTGCGCTTGCCCTCCACCTGCGACTGCTCGATCGTGGTCGTCAGGTCTCGGACCATGCCGTCCATGCGGGCCTCGAGCTCGCGAACGACCTCCGTCAGACGTTCGTCGGAGCCCGCACGCTTGCGGTGGACGAGCCATTGCACGACGAGGGTCACGACGAGCGTGACCAGCGCAGCGCCAACCGCGGCGAGCGCGATCGTCATCGCCGCTTCCTCACAATCTGGCTCCTCTCATGCGATCTCCCGGGGTTGCCGCGGTTCCCGGGGCGGCCGGGCCGGTTCATTTCACTGTAATCGGCAAACTGAAGAATGGCTATAGGGCCGCCTGCCTAACGGAGTAACGGGTGTGGAAACCGTTTGGTTACGCGGTTTGCGGCTGGAGAGCCGTTTTCGCTACCATTCCTCGTCCGGTTGGCAGGTGCCGCCCTGCCGACCTTTGTTGTGTCAGCACGTCCTCTAAGGAGTCCATGCCCACCGTCAACCAACTGGTTCGAAAAGGTCGCCGCGCGCCTAAGAGCAAGACCAAGCGCCCGGCCCTGACCGGCGCCCCGCAGAAGCGGGGGGTCTGCACCCGCGTGTTCACGCACACCCCGAAGAAGCCGAACTCGGCCCTGCGGAAGGTGGCGCGCGTCCGGTTGACGAACGGCTTCGAGGTCACGACCTACATCCCCGGTGAGGGGCACAACCTGCAGGAGCACTCCGTCGTGCTCATCCGCGGCGGGCGTGTCCGCGACCTTCCGGGCGTCCGCTACAAGGTGATCCGCGCCGCGCTCGACACCGCCGGCGTGAGCGACCGCAAGCAAGGCCGGTCGAAGTACGGAGCCAAGAAGTCGTAATGCCCCGTCGCGCCGAAATCCCGGTCCGCCCGGTCTCTCCGGACCCCGTCTACAACTCGCAGCTCGTCACCCAGGTGATCAACAAGGTGATGACGCGCGGGAAGAAGTCTTCCGCCGAGCAGATCGTCTACGGCGCGCTCGACCGCGTGGGCTCGAAGACCGGCAAGCCTCCGGTCGAGGTGCTCGAGCAGGCGGTCAAGACAGTGACACCCGTGCTCGAGGTTCGCCCACGGCGTGTCGGCGGCGCGCAGTACCAGGTTCCCGTCGAGGTTCCGCAGCGCCGTGCACGGACGCTCGCCGTCCGCTGGCTCGTCACGTTCGCCCGGCAGCGCCGCGAGAAGCACATGGACGAGAAGCTCGCCGGCGAGATCCTCGACGCCCTCGACCAGCAGGGCGGAGCCTTCAAGCGCAAGGACGACCTCTACCGAATGGCGCAGGCCAACAAGGCGTTCGCGCACTACCGCTGGTAACCGAGATGGCTACCGAGACGACAAAAGCCCCGCCGACGCTCGAGCGCGTCCGCAACATCGGGATCATGGCCCACATCGACGCGGGCAAGACCACGACGACCGAGCGGATCCTCTACTACACCGGCCGCACCCACAAGATGGGCGAGGTCCACGAGGGTGCCGCCGTCATGGACTGGATGGCGCAGGAGCAGGAGCGCGGGATCACGATCACGTCTGCCGCCACGACGGCGTTCTGGCGTGACTTTCGCATCAACATTATCGATACGCCCGGGCACGTGGACTTTACGGTCGAAGTCGAGCGAAGCCTGCGCGTGCTCGACGGTGCGATCGCCGTCTTCGACTCCGTGGCCGGCGTCGAGCCGCAGTCCGAGACCGTCTGGCGCCAGGCAGACCGGTACAAGGTGCCGCGGATCGCCTTCATGAACAAGATGGACCGCACCGGCGCCGACTTCTTCGCCTCGGTGCAGACGATGGTCGACCGCCTCGGCGCGCACCCGGTCCCGGTGCAGCTGCCGATCGGCGCCGAGGAGCACTTCCGCGGCGTGATCGACCTCGTGGAGATGAAGGCCATCGCGTACCTCGACGACCTCGGCGAGAACATGGAGGTCGGCGACATCCCGGGCGAGCTCCTCGAGCAGGCGAACGAGTACCACCACCAGCTGATCGACTCGGTCGCCGACCACGACGACGAGCTGCTGGAGACGTACCTCGAGGACGAGTCCGCGGTCACGCCGGAGATGCTCAAGCGCGCGCTCCGGGCCGCCACGCTCGACATCACGATCACGCCCGTTCTCCTCGGCTCCGCCTTCAAGAACAAGGGCGTGCAGCCGCTTCTCGACGCGGTCATCGACTACCTGCCGAGCCCGCTCGACGTGCCGCCGATCCACGGGATCGACCCGCGCACCGAGCACGAGCTCTCGCGCCGCCCCGCGCTCGACGAGCCGTTCAGCGCGCTGGCCTTCAAAGTCATGTCCGACCCGTACGTCGGCCGCCTCACGTACGCGCGCGTGTACTCAGGCCAGATCAAGGCCGGCGACAGGGTCCTCAACGTCACGACCGGCAAGACCGAGCGCATCGGCCGCATCCTCCAGATGCACGCCAACTCACGCGAGGAGCGCGAGGACATCGGCGCGGGCGAGATCGCGGCCATGGTCGGCCTCAAGAACACGTCGACCGGCGACACGCTCTCGATCGACACCGCCCCGATCAGGCTCGAGTCGATGGAGTTCCCGGACCCGGTGATCTCCGTCGCGATCGAGCCGAAGACGAAGGGCGATCAGGACAAGCTCGGCGCGGGCCTCCAGCGGCTCAGCGACGAGGACCCGACCTTCCGCGTCCGCACCGACGAAGAGACCGGCCAGACCCTGATCTCGGGCATGGGCGAGCTCCACCTCGAGATCATCGTCGACCGCCTGATGCGCGAGTTCAGCGTCGACGCGAACGTCGGCCGCCCGCAGGTCGCGTACCGCGAGACGATCTCGAAGCCGGTCGAGAAGATCGAGGGCAAGTTCGTCCGCCAGACCGGCGGCCGCGGCCAGTTCGGCCACGTGGTCATCAACATGGAGCCCGCCGACCCCGGCGACGGCTACGAGTTCCTCGACAAGATCGTCGGCGGAAAGATCCCGCGCGAGTACATCGCCTCGGTCGACCTGGGCATCCAGGAGGCCATGGAGTCGGGCATCCTCGCCGGCTATCCGGTCGTCGACGTGCGAG
>DATBGG010000147.1:0-1944 GCA_036558065.1 Gaiellaceae bacterium
GAACGTGAGGTTCTGCTTCGACTGCTCGATCGAGGCGATCGAGTTCCCGGCGGAGATCTCGCCGTAGCCGTCGAGCTCCATCAGCTGCTCCTTC
This sequence comes from Gaiellaceae bacterium, assembly GCA_036558065.1. Lineage (GTDB taxonomy): Bacteria > Actinomycetota > Thermoleophilia > Gaiellales > Gaiellaceae > VAXT01. The sequence goes on from DATBGG010000147.1 coordinate 95, forward strand.
GTCAGCCGGTAGAGGTCGGGCAGCGAGGTGACGATCCCCTCGCGCCACAGCCGCCGGATCGCCTGCTCTCCGACGCCGTCGATGTCCCAGACCCAGTTGATGAGCGTCTCGAGACCGCGCGACTCGCACTTCGGGTTGGGGCAGCGATGCATCGCCTCGCCCTCGGGCTTGACGATCTTTGCCCCGCACAGAGGGCACTTTTCGGGCATCTTGAACGGCTTCGTGCCGCGCCTGTGCGGAAGGACCGGGCCGACGACCTGCGGGATGACGTCACCCGCACGCTGGACGATCACGTCGTCGCCCTCGCGGATGTCCTTGCGGTTGATGTCCTCTTCGTTGTGGAGCGTCGCCGTCGAGACCGTGACGCCGCCGACCTGGACGGGCTCGAGCTGCGCCCACGGGTTGAGCGCGCCCGTGCGGCCGACGCGGATGTGGATCTTGTTCAGGCGCGTCTGGGCGGTCATCGGCGCCCACTTGAAGGCGCGGGCCCAGCGGGGGCGGCCGTGGAGGTCGGAAAGGCGCCTCTGCTGGTCGAGCGAGTCGACCTTGATCACGATCCCGTCGATTTCGTAATCGAGCTCGATGCGCTTCGTCTCCCACGTGCGGCAGACCTCGGCGACGGTCTCGATCGACTCGTGCAGCTCGGCGAAGGGGTTGGTTCGGAAGCCGTGCTCGCGAAGCCACTCGAGGATCTGCCACTGGGTCTCGAACTGGATGCCGTCGACGGCGCCGAGGCTGTACATCCAGACTGCGAGCGGCCGTGAAGCCGTGATCGACGAGTCCTTCTGGCGCAGCGATCCGGCCGCCGCGTTCCGCGGATTCGGCGCGAGCTTCTGGCCGAGCTCTGCCACCCGCTCGTTCAGCTCGCGGAAACCGGAGATGGGCAGGTAGACCTCGCCGCGGACTTCTGCCACTCGCGGCAGGTCGCCCGCGCGCATCTTCAGCGGCACGGAGGAGATCGTGCGCAGGTTGACCGTCACGTCCTCGCCCTGGTATCCGTCACCGCGCGTCGCCCCGCGCGTGAGTTGCCCGTTCTCGTAGGTCAGGTTGATGGCGAGGCCGTCGATCTTCGGCTCGGTGACGAAGGAGACCGGCTCGTCGGTGCCGAGCCGCTTTCGGACGTCGTCGGCCCACTTGAAGAGCGTCTCGTCGGTCGTGACCTTCTCCAGCGAGCCCATCGGAGTCAGGTGCTCGACCTTCTGGAAGCGCCCGCTGACCGGCGCGCCCACGCGCTGCGTCGGCGAGTCGCCGGTGACGAGCTCCGGGTGCTCCTGCTCGAGCGCCTTCAGCTCGTCGTACAGCCGGTCGTACTCGGCGTCGGAGATCTCCGGGTCGTCGAGGACGTGGTAGCGGTAGAGGTGGTGGTCGAGCTGCTCGCGGAGCGCCGCGGCGCGCTTCTCGAGGGCTTTCGTCGCCATCGAGGTGATGCTAGCGTCGGGCCGTGCTCCGGCTGGCGCTCGTGCTTGCTCTCGTGCTCCCGGCGTCCGCGTCGGCGAGGTTCGTGTTCTTCCAGACGCCGTCGCACAACATCGGGTGCGTCTACTCGAGCGCGCCCGCGTCCCTGCGCTGCGACATCGCCAGCGGCCTGAAACCGGCCCCGTCGAAGCCGAAGGGCTGCCAGAACGACTGACGTTCGGCTACTCCGTGAACGGAACCGGGCGAGCGCACAAGGTCTGCGCGGGCGACACGGTCTTCTCGCCGAGCGCAACGGTCATCCGCTACGGAACGACGTGGCGCGGCGGAGCTTTCTCCTGCAAATCGAGCACTTCAGGGCTGCGCTGCAAGAACCGCAGCGGCCACGGCTTCTTCCTCAGCCGCCGGCACTCGTACCGCTTCTAGTACTCGACGCG
>DATBGG010000148.1:0-4990 GCA_036558065.1 Gaiellaceae bacterium
CGTTCGTGCCGGTCTCGTTCGGGTTCGGCGAGGTCGTCGTCGAGGAAGGCTCGGAGGCGGACAGCTTCTACGTGATCGTCGAAGGCGCGGCTCGCGTCCTGAAGCGCGCCGAGTCGGGAGAAGAGCTTCCGCTCGGCTCGCTCGGCCCGGGTGACACCTTCGGCGAGGTCGCCCTGCTCGGGAACGGCGATCGTACTGCGACTGTTCGCGCCAGCAGCCGGCTCGAGGCGCTGAAGCTCGACGGCGCGGTCTTCCGCGCGGTCGTCCAGGTCAGCCCCGAGATCCGCGAGCACTTCGAACGGCACGTGGAGCGGTTGCGGCTCGGGGATCTCTTCCGCCTGTCATCTGCGATGCGCGAGCTCGACCCGGAGACGCTCGCTCAGCTGATCGACTCTCTCGAGCGCGTCCGCGTCGAGCAGGGCGAGCTCGTCGTGCGCCAGGGCGACGCGTCCGACTCGATGTTCTTCGTCGAGGAGGGTCGGCTCCGCGCTCTGTGGCAGACCGAGGAGGGGAAGCTCGGCGACGTCGCCTATCTCCGCCGCGGCGACTTCTTCGGCGAGCGCTCGCTGCTGCTCGGTGCGCCGCGCGCGGTGAGCGTCGAAGCGGTCACGCCGGCGACGCTGCTCGTCCTGCACGAGCCCGACTTCAGGCGCCTGTTCGAGGCCGACGCCGCGTTCCGCGCCGCGGTGAAGGGCGAGGTCGACCGCTACGAGTTCAAGTTCGTCGCGCGCGTGCCGCTCGACTTCGCCGAGGAGCTCGTCCCGGCCGAGGCGGCGGTCGCGGAGCCGGTCGGGCTCGACCAGCTCGACGTGCCGTCCGCGGCGGACGAGGCCGTCGAGGAGTGGGAGGCGGAGGAGGGCGCGGCGCCCCGGAAGGAGATCAAGCGCTTCCCGCACGTGTGGCAGGTGGACGAGCTCGACTGCGGGGCCGCCTGCCTGGCGATGGTCGTCCGCCACTTCGGGCGGCCCGTGAGCCTCGCGCACATCCGCAGGCTCGTGCACACGTCGATCGACGGGACGAGCCTCGCGGGAATCGCGACCGGCGCTGAGCAGATCGGGCTGCGCGCCCGCTCAGTGAAGGCGTCGAAGACGCGCTTGGACGAGCTGCCGCTGCCCGCGATCTGCCACTTCGAGGGCAACCACTGGGTCGTCCTCTACCGCGTGGAGGACCGGCACGTGCGCCTCGCCGATCCGGCGCGCGGGCTCGTGCGCATGGACCGCGACGAGTTCCTCGAGAAGTGGTCCGGCTACGCGGCCCTCCTCGCCTACAGCCCGGCTCTGGAGGACGCGCCCGTCGGCGACGCCAAGACGGGCTGGATCTGGGACTTCTTCCGCCCCTACCGCAGGACGCTGATCGCGGCAGGCGCCCTCGCGCTGCTCGCCGCCGGGCTGGAGATGGTGTTGCCCGTCTTCACCCAGGTGATCTTCGATCACGTCCTCGTCGACCGGAACTATGACCTCCTGTACCTGATCCTCGCGGGCATGGCCGCGGTGCTCGTCGCGATGACCGCGGCGAACCTCATCCAGCGCTACATGCTGAGCAAGGCCGCGGTCACGATCGACAGCCGCACGCTCGACTTCCTCACGTCCAAGCTCCTCGACCTGCCGATGAGCTACTTCAACTCGCGGCGGACCGGCGACATCCAGCGCCGCCTCGCGGGGATGCGGCAGGTGCGGATGTTCGTCGTCCAGGAGGGCGTCCAGGCGCTGACCGCCTGCGCCACGATCGTCGTTGCGCTGGTCGTCATGTTCCTCTACGACTGGGTGCTGGCCCTCGTCTTCCTGGCCACGACCCCGATCTACCTGTACCTGATGCGGTTCTCGCGCAAGCGGCTGCGCCCGATGTACGACAGCCTGGAGGAGGCCTTCGGCAAGTACAGCGCGCACCAGATCGACGCGATCAAGGGCATCGAGACCGTGAAGGCCGTGGCCGGCGAGGGCGCGTTCCGCTCGCGGATGCTCGAGCAGTTCACGGGCCTCTCGCGCCGGCTGTTCCGGGCGGACTTCACGATCATGTCCTACGACGCCGCGATCCAGCTCGTGTCGTTCGGATCGCTGATGCTCTTCCTGTTCGTGGGCGCGCTGCGCGTGCTCGACGGCGCCATGTCGATCGGCGCCCTCGTCGCCTTCAACGCGCTCGTCCTGCTCGCGAACGGGCCGATCCTGCGCGTGCTCTCGAGCTGGGACCAGCTCCAGTACAGCTCGGTGCTCCTCAACAGGCTGAACGACATCGTGGCCGAGGAGCCCGAGCAGGGAGCGGACCACTCGCACCTGACCGCGGTCCCGAGCCTCGAGGGGCGGATCCGCCTCGACAACGTCGGCTTCCGCTACACGCCGATCTCGCCGCCGATCCTGGAGGGAATCTCGCTCGAGGTCGAGCCCGGGACCCTGGTCGCGATCGTCGGGCGCAGCGGCTCCGGCAAGACGACGCTCGTCCGCTGCCTGGCCGGCCTGATCGAGCCGACCGAAGGCGCGATCCATTTCGACGGCCTCGACATGCGGACGCTCGAGTACCGCCAGCTGCGGCGTCACATCGGCTATGTGCTCCAGGAGAACCACCTCTTCGACGACACGATCGCGCGCAACATCGCGTTCGGCGCCGACGAGCTGGACATGGGGCAGGTCGTCTGGGCGGCGAAGGTGGCGAGCGCGGACGACTTCGTCGAGCGGCTCCCGCTCGGGTACGAGACTCGGATCGGCGAGACGGGGCTCTTGCTGTCCGGGGGACAGCGGCAGCGGATAGCGATCGCCCGCGCGATCTACGCGCGGCCGCCGGTGCTCGTGTTCGACGAGGCGACGAGCTCGCTCGACTCCGAGTCGGAGCGCGCCGTGCAGGCGAACATGGACGAGGTGTTCCAGGGGCGGACCTCGTTCGTGATCGCGCACCGGCTGTCGACGATCCGCGACGCCGACCTGATCATCGTCCTCGAGCGAGGGCGCCTCGTCGAGCAGGGCACGCACGACGAGCTGATGAAGCGGCAGGGGATCTACTACTACCTCGTCGGCCAGCAGCTGGGGATCTAACCGAGGATCTCGGCGAGCTTCGAGGCGTCGATGTTGCCGCCGGACACGATGCACACGACCTTGCCCTTGCCGGCTGCGCCGTTGAGCGCGAGCGCGACCGGTGTGGCGCCCGCGCCTTCCGCGACGACCCGCGCACGCTCGGCGAGGAGCCGGACCGCCGCGGTCACGTCGTCGAGCGATGCCACGAGCGAGCCGTCGAGGAGCTCCTGGGCCAGCGCGAACATCTCCGGGAACACCTCCGGCGAGCCGATCCCGTCGACGAAGCTCGGCTCGTAGTCGACCTGCACCGGCCGGCCGGCCTCGAGCGAGGGGGCGAGCGGCGCGGCGGTCGCCACCTCGGCCGCGTAGACCTTGCAACTCGGAGCCACCGCACGCACGGCCGAGGCGATCCCGCACGAGAGGCCGCCGCCGCCGAATGGGGCGACGATTGCGTCGGCGTCGGGCAGGTCCTCGAGGATCTCGAGGGCGATCGTGCCGTTTCCGGCCATGACCGCGTCGTCGCTGAACGCGTGCACGAAAAGCCCGTCGAGGCCTTCGTGCTCATGCCTGCGGAACGTCTCGTGCCACTGCTCGTACGAGACGAAGATCGTCTCGGCGCCGAGGCGATGGATCGCGTCCACCTTCGTCTCCGGAGCGCCCTCGGGGAGCACGACGCTGCAGCGGACGCCGTTCTCTCGCGCCCACCAGGCGACGCCTTGCGCCATGTTCCCGGCGCTCGCCGTCCAGACGCCGCGCGCGAGCTCCCGCGGCGAGGCGAGTGCGAGCGCGTTGGCCGCCCCGCGCAGCTTGAACGACCCGATCGGCTGCAGGTTCTCGAGCTTGAGGTAGATCTCGGCGGGCGCGTCGGCCTCGAGCCGGACGAGCGGCGTGCGGAGGACGGTGCCGGCGAGCCGCTCTCGGGCGGCCTCGATCTCGGCGAGCGCGATCACAGCTCGACCACGGTGCCGACGCTTTCCTCCAGCGCCCGCCGGTAGACGAGCCCGGCGGCCGCCGCATCCTCGACGGCGTGGCCCATCGACTTGTAGACGGTGATCTCGTCCGCCGAGCTTCGACCTTCGCGGGCGCCCGCGAGCACCTCGCCGAGCTCGACTGCGGATCCGGGATCGAGCCCCTGCAGCTCGTGCGCGCCGGCCGGGTACGGTTCGAACGCGACTCGGGACTCGACGACGAGGAGCCCCGCGATCACGGTCGCGCGGTCGAGCTCCGGTCCCTCGCGCGACGCGCCGACCGAGGTGACGTGCGTCCCCGGCGCGAGCCAGTCGGCGGAGAGCACCGGCTCGCTCGCATCGGTGCACGCGCAGACGACGTCGGCATCCCGTACGGCTTCCTCGAACGAGCCCGCCGCGACGCCTCCGGCCTCGTCGGCAAGCGCCTCGGCGTGTTCCCGGCTTCTGCTCGCGACGCGGATCTCTTCGAAGTCTCGTACCCGCCTCGCGGCCGTGATGTGCGAGCGGCCCTGGACGCCTGCCCCCAGCACGGCGAGAACGTGCGCGTCCGGCCTGGCGAGCGCGCGTGTCGAGACCGCGGACGCCGCACCCGTGCGCACGGCGGTGATCTCGGTGCCGTCCATCAGCGCGAGCGGCCGGCCGGACTCCTCGTCGAACAGGGAGATCGTCGCCTGGTGCGTCGGCAGGTCGCGGTTCTCGGCGAAGACGGACACGAGCTTCGTCTCGAGCACGCCGTCCGCGTATCCGGGCATCGCGGCGAGCAAGCCGCGCTCGGTCGTCGCGGCGATCCTGGGCGGGACGGAGGCTCGCCCCGCGCTCAGCTCGACGAACGCGCGCTCGAGCGCATCGAGCAGCAGATCGAGGTCGAGCAGCTTGCGAACCTCGGCGCGCGTCAGGACGAGCATCGTCAGAGCAACCCGAGCGCCACGAGCCCGTCGATCGGCTCCCGGGCGCTGCAGCTGCCGAAGCTGACGAAGAGCTCACTCCGCACGCGCGCGACCGCGTCCACGCTCTCCGTCC
>DATBGG010000149.1:0-1528 GCA_036558065.1 Gaiellaceae bacterium
GCGAGCATGTCCGACCTGCTGAAGGTCGTCGAGCGCTCGTCCGAGTCGAGCATCCTGCTCGCCGAGGATTACCTGTCCCGAAACCCGGTCGGCGACCAGGGGGAGGCTGCCAATGCCCCGCCTGCTGCCGGCGGCGCGCTCTAGCCTCGGCGACTGGACGTTTTGGCTCTGGGCGGTCGTCGGGGTCGGCTACGGCTTCGCGATCAGCGTCGTCGGCCTCGTGACCGTCCCCGCGGCCTTGCTGGTGACGATCGTTCTCTTGACGAAACCCCGATTTCGCCGTTCCGCGTTCGGCCTGCTCGTCGGGATCGGAGCGCCGCTGCTCTGGGTCGCCTACGACAACCGTGAAGGGCCCGGGACGGCCTGCCACACGTTCGACGGAGGCCGAGGGACTCAGTGCGACGAGCTCTACGACCCACGGAAGTGGCTCGTCGTGGGGCTCGTTTTCGTCGTGGCGGGCCTGGCCGCACAGGTGTTGACGCACCGGGACGGTTTACCCCCGTCAAGCCGTCGGGCATAGTTCCGCCTGTGACGACGTATGCGTCCCGGGGTCGCTACGCCTCGCGGCGAGTGGACGCACGCGTCGCGTTGGTCGCAGCGGCCGCGCTCATCGTCATCGCCGCCGTCGCGCTAGCGCTCTTCCTGCGAAACCGCGACGCGACGTCGCCACTCGGGCCGAGCAACGCATATGGCCCAGACATCGGGTCGCCACTCTTCTATCGGGACATGAGATTGCCGTTCGGCGACGCGAAGACGAACTTCGTGCTCCGCTTCAAGCCGCACTCGACGTTTCGGTTCGAGTTCACCATCACCAACCGCGGCGACTCCTCGCTCCGAATCGACGGCGTCGTGCCGCCGGACGAGGGCTGCTGCGCGATGGGACGCATCAGGCACCTGCTGATGCAGCATTCGCGCAACCGTTACATCCTGGCCGGAGCCACCGAGGCGCCGCTGACGATCCAACCCGGTCGCGACGGCTTGGTGATTCCGGTCTACGAGACGGGCGGCCCGTGCCGCTCGCACTGGGAAGCCGGCAGCGGTGAGTCGTTCGACCGGATCCATCTGCGTTACACATACAAGGGGTCACAGCACACGGAGTGGTACTCGATGCCGGTCGTGATCGGGATCGTCTGCGGCGATCCCAAGAAGTTCATCGATCCGAACTCGTAGCCGCCCTCAGGCAAGCACGTCGCGGGTCAGCTGGGCGACCGCGTCCATCTCGATCTCCTGCCCGGTCACCTCGCCAAGCATCTCGTCCGCGGTCATGCTCATCCCGGTCTCCCAGAGCTCGCGGACGAGCGAGCCCGCCTCGCGCTTCGCGAACCAGTCGTGCCCGAAGCGCTCGCGCAGATGCGTCCGGAACTGGGCCTCGAACGCCCACGAGCGTAGGTAGCCGGTGACGTAGAAGCTCGAGTCGATGTCCGCGAGGTAGTCGGCCGCGGCGGGCTCGATCTTCAGCGCGTCGCCGAGGATCTCGACGTAGCGGTTCGAGAGCTTCGTCGGATCGTCGGCCTGGTGGAACTCGAGC
>DATBGG010000150.1:0-4387 GCA_036558065.1 Gaiellaceae bacterium
TCCGAGAGGACGTGTTCAGCGCTCACCAGCGGTGGTGGGTCACCCGCACCGGCGTGTGCGGCCGCCGACGCAGTGCAGCCGACGAGCGCAACTAACGCGAGCCGCAGAATCACTCCCAAACCAAGCCCTCCTCTACCGCAATCATAGTGTCGAGATGATCATCGGACACCTCGATTTGGACGCTTTCTTCGCGGCTGTGGAGGAGCTCGAGAACCCGGAGCTGCGCTCGAAGCCGCTGATCGTCGGCGGAGACCCGCACGGGCGGGGCGTCGTCGCGACGGCGAACTACGAGGCCCGCAAGTACGGGATCGGGTCGGCGATGGCCTGCGCCGAGGCCCTGCGCCGGTGCCCGCACGCGATCTTCGTACGGCCGCGGCACGGCGTCTATCGCGAGTACTCGGCCTCGGTCTGGGACGCGGTGCGCGAGGTCGTCCCGACGGTCGAACGCACGGGGCTCGACGAGGGCTACCTCGACTTCGGAGAGATCGCGACGAGCTTCGCCGAGGTACGAGCGTTGGCCGAAGCGGTCCAGACCTCGGTGCGCGGCGCGACCAGCCTGAGCGCCGCGATCGGTGTCGCGACGTCCAAGGTCGTCGCCAAGATCGCCGGCGACCGGCGCAAGCCCGGCGGCCTGACGATCGTCCCTCCGGGCCGCGAGGCCTCGTTCCTCGCTTCCTTCGACGTGCGGCGGCTTCCGGGGGTCGGTCCTCGTTCCGAGGCACGGCTCCGCGCTGCCGGCCTGGAGACGATCGGCGCGCTCGCGGCCCTCGGAGACTCCGACCTGAAGCGCCTCCTGCCGGGCAAGGTCGGTCTGCTCCTCCGCGACCGGGCCCGCGGGATCGACCCGCGCCCCCTGGAGACCCAGACCGAGCGCATCTCCTACTCGACGGAGGAGACCTTCGAGCGCGACATCGCCGACCGCGACCGGCTGAAGGACGAGCTGACACGCATGTCCACGCGCCTCGCCGAGTACCTGCGCACGAAGGGCGAGACGGCGCGTACGGTCACGACGAAGGTGCGCTATCCCGACTTCGCCATCCGCAGCCGCTCGACGAGCCTCCCGGTGGGCACGGACGACCCCGAACGGATCTCCGAGCTCGCCTGCGCGCTTCTCGACCGCGCGCTGGACGACCGGCCGGGCCCGCTGCGGCTCGTCGGCGTCGGCGTCTCCGGCTTCGAGCCCCACCGCCAGCTCGCACTCGTCTGAATGAAGGACCGCCTGATCACTCTCGCGACGACGGTCGTCATGCTCGCCGGCCTCGCGTTCCTCGGCTTCCTCGGCTGGCAGTGGTGGCAGAGCCGGCTGCCCGCGAGGTACGACGTGCTCGACTACGGCGTCGTCGACCGCGGGGGCGGCCCTGAAGCGCGGCACGTCCATTTCAGCGTGGCGAGCGAGAAGGGGCCGCCCACGGGCAAGCCCGACGTAAACCTGACTCTCACCGCCGAGAAGGCAAAGGTACGTCTCGCCTCGGGCAACGAGGTCGACGCGTGGACGTTCAACGGAACCGCGCCGGGCCCCGAGATCCGGGTCGCGCGCGGACAGCTCGTCCAGGTCGCGCTCGCCAACAAGGACATCGGCGACGGCGTGACCATCCACTGGCACGGCCTCGACGTCCCGAACGCCGAAGACGGCGTTGCCGGCGTCACGCAGGACGCAGTCCGTCCGGGTGGCCGATACGTCTACCGCTTCCGCCCGGAGCAGGTCGGAACCTTCTGGTACCACACGCACCAGGACGCCTCGTCGGGGGTCGAGAAGGGCCTCTACGGACCGCTCGTGGTCACGGATGGGCAGCCGCACAAGGAGGACGACCTCACGCTCCCGGTGCACACCTTCGACGGACACGTCGCGATCGGCGACGACGACGGCGTCCAGCGCCGCAAGGTCCAGCCGGGCGTCGATGTGCGGCTGAGGCTGATCAACACCGACAGCGGGCCGGTCAGGTTCCGGATCGCGGGCGTGCGACCGAGCGTCGTCGCGATCGACGGAGCGAGCATCGAGCCCGCGCCTGTGCCGCCCGGACAGGCGATCGAGCTTGGAGGCGGGGGCCGCTACGACCTCTCGTTCAGAATGCCCGACGGCGTTGCGGGCGTTCAGGTCGTGAGCTCGGACGCGGAGCTCGTGCTCAGCCCGACCGGAACCGGCGAGCTGCCGGCCTCTCCTTCACGGCCCGTCTTCGACCCCGGCACGCGCACCGCGGCTCCGACGGGGACGCTCGGCCCGAAGTTCGACCGCACGTTCCAGCTCAAGATCACGCAGAAGGTCGGCTTCCTGGACGGCAAGCCCGGCCGCCACTGGGCGCTGAACGGAAAGCTCTACCCACGTGTGCCGATGTTCGAGGTGGCCAAGGGCGACCTCGTGCGGATCAACCTGATCAACGACAGCTCCGGCGTCCACCCGATGCACCTGCACGGCCACCACTTCCTCGTCCTCAGCCGGAACGGCAGAGCGGTCGCGCCGTGGTCGACGGACACGCTCGAGATGCTGCCGCACGAGCGCTACACGGTCGCGTTCCGGGCGAACAACCCCGGCGTCTGGATGCTCCATTGCCACAACTTGAAACACGCCTCCGACGGGCTGTCGATGCACCTCATGTACGCAGGCGCGACCACCCCCTTCAGGGCGGGCAAGTCCGCGCACAACGATCCCGAGTGACCTAGGCCGGAGGAGCTGCGGCGACGGGCTCGGCGGAGTCCATCCGGCCCTTCCACACCAAGTAGGTCGTCGAGCCGAGGAGCCCGAGGATGATCAGCGCGTTGATCGGGTGCAGCCCCCCGAGCAGGAACGGAACCGCTGCTCCGGTCCAGGCAAGGAGGATCTGGATGATCAGCAGCACCACCGACGCCACCGCCCGAAGGATCCGCTGTCGGCTCCTAGTGCCGAACGAAAGGAGGAGGAGCACGAGCGTGCCGAGGAAGATCAGGTAACCGAGCCCGATGTGCGGACCGAACGAGTCCTCGAACGAATCCTCGTTGACGGTCCCGCCGTCGACCTTGTCCGCGGTGTCGAAGGCGCCTGCCCCCGCGAAGAAGATCTGAAGGACGACCGCCGCCGTCAAGATCGCGACCCAGTACTTGTAGAGGGTTCGAAAAACGCTCATTTTTCTCCGCAGCTCCTTTGGTCGACTGTGGCGGGCGGCGTACCCTAACCGGCCCAGCGGAAGCCGGTGCGGTCGATTGCGGGCTCCAGCGGGCTATCCGGGAGACCCGGCTGCGGCTCGCGTGCGTTGTACCCGCCGGGGGCGACGTCGTTCGGCGTGTCCGGGTGGAAGAGCGACGCGAGGTACTGGATCTGGCCGCGACCGGGACCGAGCTCCCACTGCCCTCCGCCGTAGGGCCCGATCCCCTTCTCGTCGCAGTAGTCGTAGGCGTCGAAGAGGCGCTTGACCGCCCCGAAGCGCGAAGGCTTGATGTTGATCGTCCGCGGCGGCCACGGGACGGCCTCGATGTCGTCGATCGAGTGGATCGGCGCGTCCCAGGTGATGCGAGCGGCCTGCGGGTCGAGGATCGGCTTCGTCTCGTCCGTGACCTTCGGGTCCTCGATCCACGCGTTCGGGAACGCGTCGATCACGCGGCGATAGAGCGCTGCGTCGGCGCCCTGGTCGACGACCGTGCCTTCGTACTGCCCTTTGAGGTCGACGGAGTCGATCGCGCCGGTCGCGGCCAGCTCGGCGACGAGCTCGTCCGTCCAGTCGCTCGTCGGGTCGAGCTTGAAGCGGAGGCTCGGATACAGGTCGAGCCAGGCCTTGATCTGGTCGGCCGAGGGCGGGTCGGCGAGCCGCCTCGAGGTGACGAACGTGACGGGTCGCGGCTCGCGTCCGACGGCCTCAGCGAGCGACTGTCCCGCCTGCCGCAGGGCGAGGTCGAGCGCCGCGCTCTCGAAGGCCCAACGCCGGTAGTCGTGCCAGGCCGGCATCTGCGGTGGGCTCGTGAACAGCGTGAGCGTGTCGAGCAGGTGCGAGAAGGAGTCGATCGTGAACGAGCCCGCGAGCGGCAGATCCGAGGGAGGCGGATGGTCCTCGGCCGTGTAGGTCACGTCCTCGCCTACGCCCTCCTCGCCGCCGCCGTGTAGGTGGACGAGCGTCGTCACGCGCGTGAACTCCGGCGAGACGACGAGCTCGAGCCGTTCGAGCTCGTACGAGTCGATCTCGAGGGGCAGGTCTTTGACAGCGTCGTAGAGAGCCATCGGAGAACCATAGAATCGCGCCGTGGTCCTGTCCGACCGAACCATCGCGCGGCTGATCGACGAAGGTCGGATCGGGATCGACCCGTACGCCCCGGAGCTGCTCCAGCCGTCGAGCGTCGACGTCCGTGTCGACCGCTTCTTCCGCGTCTTCCACAACGCGCGCTACCCGTACATCGACGTCAAGGAGCCGCAGGAGGAGCTGAC
>DATBGG010000151.1:0-3673 GCA_036558065.1 Gaiellaceae bacterium
GACGCTGCGGATCGGCTTCGTGTCGGCAGTTCTCGCCACGGCCCTCGGCACGCTGGCCGCGGTGGCGCTCACCCGGTCGGGCCGCTTTGCTGGCCGCCGCCTCTTCACGGGCATCATTTACGCGCCGCTGGTGATGCCGGAGGTAATCACCGGCCTTTCCCTTCTTCTCCTGTTCGTCGCGACCAATGCCGAGCGTGGCTTCTGGACGGTGACCATCGCCCACACCACGGTGACGATGAGCTTTGTCACCGTGGTGGTGCAGTCGAGGCTGTTGAGCTTCGACCGCAGCCTCGAGGAGGCGGCGATGGACCTCGGCGCCAACGAGCTCACGACCTTCCGCAAGGTAACCCTGCCGCTGATCGCCCCGGCGATCCTCGCGGGCGGTCTCCTCTCCTTCGCGCTCTCGATCGACGACTTCGTCATCACCTACTTCAATGCCGGCTCGAACGTGACGTTCCCCATCTTCGTGTGGGGCTCGGCGCAACGCGGTGTCCCGCCGCAGGTCAACGTCTTCGGTACCGTTATTTTCGTCGTGGCGCTTACGTTGATGGTCGTCAACGTCCTCTACCAGCGCCGACGGGAAGGGCAGGCAGCATGAGCACGGAAGTGGCACCGGCGCAGATCGACAGGGAGCGCGTCAAGGAACTGACCGCGCGCGAGAGCAAGCGGCTCGACGAGGCGACGCAGGGCTCGAAGCGGATGTTCGAGCGGGCACACAAGGTGCTCTCGGGCGGAGTTCCGTCCTCGTACCAGGTGCGCGATCCGTGGCCGATCTACCTCGAGCGGGGCGAAGGCGCTTCGGTCTGGGACGTCGACGGAAGGCATCTCTGGGACTTCCACAACGGCTTCGGCTCGATGCCGCAGGGACATGCCCACCCGGCGATCACGAAGGCGGTCGAGCAGCGGATCAAGCTCGGGACGCACTTCGCCGCGCCGACCGAGGACGGAGTCGTCGTCGCGGAGGAGCTCGCGCGGCGCTTCGGCCTGCCCAAGTGGCGCTACAACAACTCCGGCTCCGAGGCGACGATGGACGCGATCCGTATCGCCCGTGCCTTCACCGGACGCGACACGATCCTCAAGATCTTCGGCTCGTACCACGGGCATCACGACGCGGTCATGGTCGCGGTCGGCGATGTCGACGTCGACGTCGACCCGGACGACATTCCTTCGACGACGTACGGCGGAGGCGTCCCGCAGGCCGTGGCCGACCTGACCAAGGCGGTCCCGTTCAACGACGCGGCCGCGCTCGAGCGGCGCATCGAGAGCCTCGACGCCGAAGGGCGCAAGCCCGCCTGCCTGATCATGGAGGCGGCGATGATGAACATCGGCGTCGTGCTGCCCGAGGAGGGCTATCTCGAGGCCGTGCGCGACATCACCACGCGGCACGGCGTCGTCCTCATCTTCGACGAGGTCAAGACGGGGCTCGCGATCGCGGCGGGCGGAGCAACCGAGCGGTTCGGGGTCGAGCCGGACATGCTCACGCTCGCGAAGACGCTCGGCGGCGGGCTCCCCTCGGGCGCGATCGGCGGGTCCGAGGAGGTGATGTCGGTCGTCGAGGACGGCACCGTGTACCAGGTCGGGACGTTCAACGGCAATCCGCTGACGATGGCCGCGGCGCGCGCGAGCCTGTTCGAGGTGCTGACGCCCGACGCGTACGAGCACCTCGACCGGATCAACGACAAGCTGCTCGCGGGCTGCCAGGAAGTGATCGACCGCTACGGGTTCCCCGGTTACAGCGTTGGCGTCGGCAGCAAGGGCTGCGTCATGTTCTCGGCGGAGAAGGTGACGGACTTCGCGACCTTCAAGCGCAACACGGACGAGGCGCTGACCGATCTCGCGTGGCTGTACAACCTGAACCGCGGCATCTTCGCGACGCCCGGGCGCGAGGAGGAGTGGACGCTCTCGGTCGCGCACACTGAGGAGGCGGCAGACGCGTACATCGCCGTCTTCGAGGAGCTCGCGCGCGATCTCACCGGCTCGGATTAGCGTCACCGTCTCGCCCGGCGCGGCGCGGACAGAGCTCGTCGGACGGCACGGCGACGGCTGGAAGGCGCGGGTGGCGGCTCCGCCGGAACGGGGCCGGGCGAACGAAGCGCTCGTCGCCTTGCTGGCGTCGGCGCTGGACGTCCCGCCCGGCGAGGTTCGCGTCGTCGGGGGTCAGCGCGGCCGAGCGAAGGTGGTCGAGATCGACGGGCTCGATCCTGTGGAGGTAGAAACGCGGCTGGCGCGAAAAGTACGATCGTCGTGATGAAGCGCCTCGCCGTGATCCCTGTTCTCGCCTTCGCCCTCGCCGGGTGCGGCAGCGACTCCGGAAACGACGAGGCGGCCTCGAGCAACCCGTCCTCGCCGCCGTCGATGAAGACGGTGCCGACCTGCATGGCGCTCCCCAACGCGAGCCTCGAGGCGCACGCCGGCGCAGTGGTCAAGGACCGCGAGACGATGTATCTGACCGACGTGAGCGCCGACTCGGCCGAGTGCACCGCGAAGGTCACGTTCGACTTCGACGAAGGGCAGGCGCCCGGGCCGGGATACGAAGCCGTGTACGAGCCGGCGAGCACCGCGAAGGTCGAGGACGGCTCGGGCAACCCGGTCGAGATCGACGGCGACGCGTTTCTCGTCGTCCGGCTGTCGCCGGCGATGACGGCCAGGATCGACGGCGACCAGGTGACGAAGACCTACACCGGGCCGAAGCGGCTCCCCCAAGATCCCGACTCGGCCGTTCGCGACGTCGTGAAGACCGGCGACTTCGAGAACATGGTGACGTGGGTGATCGGCCTCGACGAGAAGCTGCCGTTCTCGACGACCACCACCCAGTCGCAGCTCGTCATCGAGATCGACACCGAGTAGCGCGGCCCAGGTTTCGCCTCGGCACGACCGGGTAGGGTCCCCGCGATGCCGAGACGAACGATGCTGCTCCTCGTTTCGCTGACCGTCGCCCTGGGGCTTGCGGGCGCGGCCCTCTCGAAGGACAAGCCCGGCAAGCCGCCGCACAAGCCGAAGGGCCACGGGCATCACCATGCCTTTGCGTGGCACGACGTGACGACCGGGTCGACAGCGAGCCTGCGCGGGCTCTCGGCGGTGAGCAGGAACGTCGCCTGGGCCAGCGGCAGCGCCGGCACCGTCCTGCGCACGACCGACCGGGGAGCCACCTGGCAGTCGGTCGGCCCGCCGGGAACCGAGACACTCCAGTTCCGTGACATCGAAGCGTTCGGCCCGAACCGCGCGGTGATCATGGCTGCCGGCACGGGGACCGATTCCCGGATCTACCGGACGGCGGACGGCGGGGCGACGTGGACGCTCGTCAACCAGAACACCGACGCGGCTGCCTTCTACGACTGCATGACGTTCTTCAACAAGAAGATCGGGCTCACGCTCTCCGACCCGCCGGACGGCGTGCACTTCCGGATTCTCAAGACGACCGACAACGGCCGCACGTGGAGCGTGGTCGATCCGGCCGGGATGCCTCCCGCGCTGCCGGGCGAAGCCGCCTTCGCAGCGAGCGGCCAGTGCATCACGAGCAACCACGGCCGCAGCGCCTGGTTCGGCACCGGCGCTTCGACGCAGGCACGCGTCTTCACCTCACGCAACCGGGGCCGGACGTGGCACGTGAGCGCGACGCCGATGGCCAGCGGGCCGACGGCCGGGATCAACGCGCTCGCCTTCCGCAGCCAGC
>DATBGG010000152.1:0-2126 GCA_036558065.1 Gaiellaceae bacterium
GCGCCGTACGGAAAGATCTCGATCGTCGGGGTCCCGCTGGACGACATCCAAGGCGCGAGCGTGATCGCGACGCCGCCGGTCGACGCGCCGCCGTACGTCTGGGGCAGCGGCTGCCACGACATCACGGTCTTCATGCCGCTCCACATCGCCGCCGCGTCGTGCCAGACGCAGGGGCAGCTCTGGGACATCACCGACCCGGCGAATCCGGACACGCTCCATCCGCTGAAGCGCTTCTCCGACGGAACGGTGAACTTCTGGCACTCCGCCGAGTTCACGTGGGACGGGCAGTACGTCACCTTCGACGACGAGGGCACCGGCTCGTGCACCCAGGGCGGGAACGGGAAGATCAGGACCTACCGGGTGAGCGACGGACAGCTGATGAGCATCTACATGATCCCGCGGTCCCAGGGCGGGTCGTACTGCTCGGTTCACAACGGGATGTTCGTCCCAACCGTCGGTCGCTACCTGCTGGTCGCCGCGTGGTACGGGGGCGGCACGAGCGTCGTCGACCTGACGAACCCGACGAGCCCGGTCGAGGCCGGCTACTACGACGCCAGCGGCAGCCCCGCTCCGTCGGACGCCTGGTCGTCGTACTGGTACAACAGCAAGATCTACACGAACGACATCGGGCGCGGCCAGGACGTCTTCGACTACCTCACGCCGACCGAGCCGTTCGGGATGACGTTCGACCACCTGAACGCGCAGACGCAAGAGATCCTCCTGCCGCGCATCTCGTTCTCGAAGCCGACGCTCTCGCGCGCATTGGCGCCCTGACGGGCCGTCGGCCCGCCAGGGACGCCTCTCACGCGTTACTGCTCGAGAACCCGACTCGCCTTCGCGACGCCACGCGAGATGAGGTACGCCGCGGTGACGAGCGTCGCTGCGTTCATGAACGCACCGGCATCGACGTGGTCGTCGATGAGAGCGATCAGCGCGAAGACGATCAGCACGATCACGTAGACGACGAACTCGGCGTTGCCGGGGATCGGCAACCGTGCGAAGTCGAGCGTCGTCCCCGGTGCGTAGCCGTAGCTCGGACGGGACGATTGCTCGGGCGGTGTCGCCATGCGTTCTCCTTTCGGGCCTTTCTGGATTCGGTGCCTGCGTGATCGTAAGGGAGTTAGAGGGTTCCTGATAGCTCTTGTCCGCGTCCGTAGCGAACCGCACGCTTCACCGCGCGCGGGTCGAGGCCCCGTTCGAGGAGCTCCTGGCGCAGCTCGCCCTCCTGCGCGAGCTTCAGAAAGAGCCACGCAAGCGCGCCGATCGTGACGATCGAGCCCTCGACCATCATCACCCCGCCGGCGATCCCCTGGTCGGCCGCGGCCGACAGTCCCCAGGGCCGCGGAGCGTCCTCGTAGAAGGCGTAGAACGGGGCTCCGGCCCAGACGAAGACGTTGCCGAGGATCGTGGACACGATGCGGACGGCGACGACGTAGCCCATCTTCGCCCCGGTGCCGAACCATTCCGGCCCCGGCAGCACCTCGATCACGGTCGCCCACATCAGCGCGCCGGCGGTGAAGAAGCAGGCGTGCTCGAGCGCGTGCACCGCCTGGTGCCTGAGCGCGGCCTCCCAGAAGGTCGGCAGGTGCCACAAGGCGAGGTTGAAGGCCCAAAGCGGCAGGGACACGAACGGGTGCGTGAGGAAGCGGAGCGCGCGAACGGCGCGAATCGAGAGGATCGGGCGGAGCAGCGGGCCGGTCAGCCCCGCCACGATGCAGAGCGGCGCGAGATCTCCGAGCAGCAGGTGCTGAACCATGTGGAATGCGAACGACTGCTCCTCGCCGAGCGTCGCGATCGGGGAGACGAGCGCGACGACGACCAGCGCGAGGCCGAGCGAGAACAGGAAGTAGCGCCACTCCGCGACGGGAGTGCCCTTGCGCTTGAGGGTGCGGGCGCGCTTCCAGTAGAGGATCGCGCCGATCGCGACCGGGACGAGTTGGAGCGGCTCGAACGACCAGGTGGTTCCGGCGGAGTGCGCGAGCAGCACCCATCGAGTGTAGGCCGCCGCTCTTGCAAATAGACTCGGAGAGGTTGGAGGGAAAGACGTACGAGGCGTCCGGCGTCTCGCTCGCACTCGCCGAGTCCGTTGTGGAACGTCTTCGCGCGGCTGTCGAGTCGACCGGCAC
>DATBGG010000153.1:0-5411 GCA_036558065.1 Gaiellaceae bacterium
CGCCTCGACGAGCTGGGGCACGCGGAGGAAGAGGCGACGGAGCTGGCACACCGGCTCGAGGCGCGCACGCAGGAGCTCGAGGCACGACAGGCGGACCTCGATCGCAGGGGCCCGGAGCTCGAGGGCCGCGAGCAGGCGCACGCCGAAGAGCGTGCCCGCCTCGAGCGCGACTCGGCGGACCTCGACGGCCGGCGGGCCGAGATCGAGAAGCTCCGCGCCGAGGTCACGACCGAGGGCGAGGCGGTCGCCGCCCGGGCGGCCGAGCTCGAGCGGAGGCTCGATGACGTAGAGCGGCGCGAGCAGCTCGTCACGGAGCTCGACTCGCGCGAGCAGGCGACCGCGGAAGCCGAAGGGAGGCGCACCGCGGAGGAGCAGCGGCTCGCGGAGCTGGAGCGAAAGCTCGGAGAGCGCGCGCGGGAGCTCGATGCGCGCGAGATCGAGGTCGCGGCCTTCGCCGAGCGCGAGGAGGCTGTCCTGGCGAACGAGAAGGAAGCCGCCGAGCGCGACCGCAGCCTCGAAGAGCGGGAGCAGGCCGTCGCCGAGTCGGAGGCGATCCTCTCGGCCAAGGTGGCCGCCGTCGAGGAACGCGAGCGAAAGTCACGCCGCAAGCGCGGGCGCTCGGCGCAGAAGGCGCCCGGGGACCCCGACTATCTCGAGACGGCGCTCTCCGCTCGGGAGCGCGACCTCGAGAAGCGCGCCGCGGCCGTCGAGGGCGTCGAGGACCGGATCGCCGAGCGCGAGGCGGCTCTCGAGGAGCGCGCGACCACGCTGGCCGAGATCGAGCGCACGCTGACCCGCTTGCAGGCTGACGTCGAGCAAGAGCAACAGGCCGCGGCCGAGTCGCTTCGCACCCTCGAGGCGCGCGAGCAGAGGCTCGCCGAGCAGGAGGCCGAGTTCGAGCGCAGATCGGCCGCGCTCGTGGATCTGGAACGCGAGGCCGAGGCCGCGAAGGCGACGCGCGAGGCAGAGGCAGAGCGCGTCCGGAGCATCACCGCCGAGATCGCCGCTCGCGAGCGCTCGGTCACGGAAGCCGAGGCCGAGCTCGCCCGCCGGGCGCAGCCGCCGCCGGTGCCCACAGGCTTTCTCGCCGGCCTCGAGGCGCTGGCGAGCGCCAGCCACGAACGCCGCTCACGCCGCAGCCAGAGCTGACTCGAGAGGCCGCCCGCGTGGACGGCCCCTCGAGTGCGGTCTCTTCTAGTACGCGCCCGCGCGCGTGAGGTAGCCGTAGTAGCGGCCGCTCACGGGGTGAGCCGGATCGCCGGTGAACCCGTAGCCCGGGTTCGCCTGGTTGTACGACTGAGCGTCGCCGCGGAGCTTGGCGATGATCTGCGCCGGCGTGCCTGTGCAGGCACCGGTGGCGATGCAGAGCGCGGCCGTCCCAGTCATGTGCGGAGAAGCCATGCTCGTCCCCGACAGCGTGTCGTACATCCCGAGCATGTACGTCGAGTAGATGCACACGCCCGGCGCCGCGATCGTGTGGTTCTGATCGGCTGCGAGCACCGCGAAGTCGCTGAAGCTCGCGTACTGGTCGTCCACGTCGCTGCGGCACGTGCTGGCCGCGCCGCCGCCCGGAGCGCCGTTGAAGTCGGCGACCGCGGTCACCGTCAGCACCTCGTCGTACGAGGCCGGCGTCGTCGACCGGAAGTCGACGCCGTCGTTCCCGGCCGCCACGACGTACGTGACGCCCGCGGCGACCGAGTTGCAGATCGCGAGATGCTCGGCGTCGGCGTTGGAGCGCCCACAGTTGCCGTCGTCCGTGCCACCGCCGCCGAGGCTCATGTTCGCGGCCGCGATGTTGTTGTTCGGGTCACCGTCCGTGCGCGTCGACGTGACCCAGTCGATCCCGCAGACGATGTCCGAGGAGAGCCCGACACCCGCGTCGTTCAGCACCTTGACGGCGTAGAGCCGGGCGCCCGGCACGACGCCGACGACGCCGTTCGCGTCGTCCTTCGCGGCGATCGTGCCCGACACGTGCGAGCCGTGACCGTTGCCGTCCATCGTCCCGATTCCGGGCGCGCAGTCCTTCCCGCCGACGACGTTCAGGTCGGGATGGGTGCTGTCGATGCCGGTGTCGATCACCGCGACGTTGACGTTGACCGACCCACTGCCGTTGCCGGACGCGGTGCTGCTCGTGTCGCCGTCGATCCGGTTGATCCCCGTCGGCAGCGTCTGAGCCGTCGCGCGGACGACGCGGTCGGGTGAGACGAACGCGACGCGCGGATCTGCTCGGACGGCGGACAGTGCGCTCGGCGACAGCTTCGCCGCGTAGCCCTTGAGCGCGTGACTGTAGGTGTGCTCCATCGTCACGCCGCTCAGGGCGTCGTGCTGGGCAAGCACGCTGTTGAGGGGTGCGCCCTTGGCGAGCACGACGATGTAGCTCGAGGTTGCGGGGCCTCCGCTCGCGGGCGACCCGAGGACGGCCGCGGCGGCAAGCAGGCCCAGGAGCAGGACTAACCGTTTCACGAAGTACCTCCTGGGGTTTGTGCGTACCGAACGGCACGTACCCCGGCCACACGCGCGTGAAACGGGGTCAGCGCGGCGGATTGACCTGCGGAGCGCCGTCGAAGGCGCTGTAGCGGTGGAACATGAAGTGGCTGGGCGCGATCATCCGCGCCTGGGACACACGGCCCGAAGGCTCGACGGTGAGCCGAAACCAGGACGGAACGGGCGTCAGCGAATAGGCCGCGAGCTCGACGGCGCCGTCGGCGTCCCGTCGCACGACCCGCGGCGTGCGGGCCCCGTACCACATCAGCAGCTCGCGCACGTCGAGGCCCGGGAAGCTCTGCCGCTGCCAGCGCCCGTCGAGAAAGTCCCAGCGAGTCTTGCCGATGATCACGGAGCGGAAGCCGGTGTTCGTCCGCATGCTCAGCCTGTTGGGCGCCTGCACGTCGAGGCGCGTGAAGATCGCGCCCTGCCCCGAGCTGAGCCGCTCCGTGAAGCGATACGAGCGCAAGGCGGCCATCGCCCGTCTCGCGCGCACGAAGTCGGTTGTCCCGGACGGGGGCAGCCGAGCGGGCAGCGCGAAGGCGAACCGCGTCGATCCGACGCGCACGCCGAGCACCTTCGCGTCGCCGTCGAGCACGGGGCCCGACACCCGGGAGCAACCACGCCCGCACTGCTCGGCGCCGACGGTTCGCCCGTCGAGCGAGATCGTCATGTCGCCCGGGTCGACGGGATCCTCGGCACGAACGGCGGCGATCTCGACGGGGCCTCGTGTCTGCGCCGCGATCCCGACCACGAGGTCCCTCTGGTGCTGGGCCAGGGCGAGCGTGTCGCTCCGGAGCGCAAGCGGAAGGTCGAACTGGCCGGGCACGGACGTCGTGGTCGCTCCCGAGGTCGTCGTCGAGCCGTCTTCCCCGGTCGCGAGCGCGGCGATCACGGCCATGCCGAGCCCGAGCACGATCACACCGAGGAAGACCCCCAGCCAGGCGCCGCGACTCATCCCGGTAGCTTGCAGGAAGTCCTAGCCGCTGCCGAGGTAGATCAGCACCTGCGACCCGGCGGGCCGACGGTTGCCGGCCGGCGGCTTCTGGTCGACCACCACGGTCCCGGCGGCCGAGCTCTCGGTCGCCTGGGAAACGCTGCGCGCCGTGAGGCCGACCTGTGCAAGGAGGTGCTTCGCGTTCGCCTCGGACTTGCCGAGCAGGTCGGGGACGACGCGCAGGGGTCTGCGACCGCGCCCGAGCGAGACGTTGATTCGGACGACGAATCTCTTCGGTGCGCGCGTTCCCGCGAGCGGTCGCTGCGAGATGACGAGCCCGCGTGGGCGGTTCGACGCGGCCGGATAAGAATCGGCGCGGAACCCGGCGGCCTCGAGCCGGCTCAGCGCTGGAAGCTGGCCCATGCCCACGACGTTCGGGACGCGGACCCCCGCCGGCGCAGGAGTGGTCGTCGTCGTGGTCGCGTTCGTCGTGGTCGCCGGGCCGTCGGAGACGACCAGCTCGACGACCGAACCGCTCGCCGCCTTCGCACCCTGCGGCGGCACCTGAGTGATCACCAGGCCTGCGGGCTTCGTCGAGGCCGTGCGCGAGATGCGGGGCCGGAAGCCGAGCCCCTGGAGCTTCGCCGTCGCTTGCGCCTGCGTGAGGCCGACCACGCGCGGAACGGTCACGGTCCCGGCTCCGCCGCCCGGCCCCTTCGCGATCGTCATCAGCACGGTCGAGCCCTTCGGCGCGCGGCCCTCGGCGGCGGGCGACTGGCTGAGAACCGTGTCCTTCGGCCGCTCGGAGGCCACCGCGCGCGTCTTTCCCTTCAGCCCGACCGCCTGCAGACGGGTGAAGGCCTGTGCGACCGGGAGCCCGAGGACGTCCGGGACGCCCACGTTCACCGTCCCACGGGTGGCGACGACGATCACGCGGCCGCCGCGATCGAGCTTCGTGTCGGCCCCCGGCGTCTGCGAGATCACGGTTCCCGGCTGCGAGCTCGGCCTGGTAGTCGTCTCGACGTCGGCCGAGTACCCGTGCCGCCCGAGCTCGGCGACCGCGGCCGGGGTGCTCAGCCCAACGACGTCAGGAACGCGGGGGACGTCGTCGCGCGTGAGGAGGATCGCGGCGGCGACGATCCCGGCCACCAGCAGGAGCAGCAGGACGGCCCAGGGCCAGAGCTGGGGTCTGCGCGGCGGCGGGACCGCCGTCTCGTCGACCACCTGCCGGCGCCGTCGCCAGGACATCGCCTCATCATCCCCGCCTCGTCGGCGGGCCAATCGTCTGATCTATCGTCCGCGCCGTGCGCGAATCGCCGTATCTGCGGGAGATTCGGAGCCTCGACCCCCTTGTCGACCATGCGCGGATCGTCTACCTCGACACCTGCTTCGAGTTTCCGTGGGACACGACACGCTCGCTCGAGCTCGCTCTCTTTCGAACATTTGCCGTGCCGTCGGTGGCCGCGCTCCTCGACTCGACCGGCGAGTTCGGGCGAGCAGCGCAGAAGCGCTACGACGACACCGACCTGATCCTGTCCACGATCGTCGAGGCCGGCTATGAGAGCGAAGACGGCAAGCGTGCGATCCGCCGGATGAACCGCATCCACGGCCGGTTCGAGATCACGAACGAGGATTTCCTGTACGTCCTGTCCTCGTTCGTCTACGAGCCGATCCGGTGGAACGCACGGTTCGGGTGGCGGCCGCTGATCGAGGCCGAGAAGCTGGCGACGTTCGAGTTCTGGCGCGCGGTCGGGCGGCGGATGGGGATCAAGGACGTCCCCGAGAGCTACGGCGACCTCGAGCGGCTGAACGAGGAGTACGAGCGGCGTCATTTTCGGCGGACTGACGCCTCCGAGCGGGTCGGCCGCGCCACGCGGGACATGTTCCTCGCATGGTTTCCGGGGCTGCCGAAGCGGTTCGGAGCACAGGCGATCTACGCGCTCATGGACGACGCGCTGCTCGACGCGTTCGGATTTCCGCGCCCGCCGCG
>DATBGG010000154.1:0-31706 GCA_036558065.1 Gaiellaceae bacterium
CAGCCGACGCCCGAGGTCGGCGGCGCGGTTGCGCGCTTCCTCGTCCCGCCGGAAGGCGTCCTCGAGGAGGTCGAAGGAGCGGACGAGGCGCGCGCGGTCGAGGGCGTCCAGGACGTCCGCGTCTACCGCGAGCCGGGCCACGTCTTCGGCCCGTTCCGCCGCGGCGCCGACCGAGCGGGAGCCGTGCTGGCGATCGGCGACAGCCGCGAAGAGGCTCTCGAGCGCGCCGACGCGGCCGCTCGTCTCATACGCTTCAAGGTCGGTGCAGAAAGTCTCGTCTGAGAAGAGAGCCACGATGCTCGGGTTCCAGCCGCCCGCGATCGGCGACGAGGAGATCGAGGCCGTCGCCGAGACGCTGCGCTCCGGCTGGCTGACGACCGGGCCGCGCTCCGCGGAGCTCGAGCGGCGTTTCTCCGAGTTCGTCGAGGCCGAGCACGTGCTCGCGGTCGCCTCGGGCACCGCCGCGCTGCACCTCGCGCTGCTCGCGGTCGGCGTCGGGCCCGGCGACGAGGTGATCACGACACCGATCACCTGGCCGGCGACCGCGAACGTCGTCGTCCATGCGGGCGCGACCCCGGTCTTCGCCGACGTGCGCGACTCCGACCTCAACATCGACCCCGACCGCGTCGCCGAGCTGATCACCGACAAGACGAAGGCGATCGTCCCGGTCGACCTCGCCGGCCAGCCCGCCGACCTCGATCCGCTCATCGCACACGGCGTACCGATCGTCGAGGACGCGGCGCACGCGGCCGAGAGCGCGTACCGCGGCCGCAAGATCGGCTCGCTCGTCGAGGCCACGTGCTTCTCGCTCTACGCGACGAAGAACGTCGCGGCCGGCGAGGGCGGGCTGATCTCCACGAACGACGCCAAGATTGCGGACGCGATCCGGAACCTCCGGCTCATGCGTCGCGGCGACGGCTCCCTGTACGACATCGTCGTGCCCGGTTACAAGGCGAACCTCTCGGACGTCCTCGCGTCGATCGCCCTCGTCCAGCTGGACAAGGTCGAGCGGCACGGCGAGATCAGACGGCGCCAGTTCGCCATGTACGACGAGGCAGTCGCCGAGCTGGACGGGATCGAGCCGCTGGCACGCGACCCGCGCGACACGCACGCGTACCACCTGTACATCGTCCGCATCGACCCCGAGCGGGCGGGCGGCACGCGTGACGAGTACCAGCGCCTGCTCGGCGAGGAGAACATCTCGACGAGCATCCACTTCCTACCGGTCCACGAGCTGACCGCCTACCGCGAGCTCCTGCCCGACCAGCAGCCGCTCCCGGTCGCCGAGCGGGCCGGCTCCGAGATCCTGTCGCTCCCGCTGTCCCCGGCTCACTCGGACGACGACATCGCCGACGTGATCGCCGCGCTGGGTCGCGTGCACTCCTCGCTGACGAGATGAGCCGCAGCATCCGCGTCGCGCTGACGCTGCTCGTCACGGGGCTCTGCGTCGCGTATCTGATCTGGAAGATCGATCTCGGCCGGACGCTGCGCGTGATCGGGGATGCCGACCCGTGGTACCTCCTCGCCGCGCTCGCGCTGATGGTCGTGACGATCCTCCCGATGGCGTGGCGCTGGCAGCTCCTGCTGCGGGCGAAGGGCGTCGCGGACCGCCTGCCCTGGCTGACGCGGGCGTACTTCGTCTCCTACGCCGCCGGCCAGATCCTGCCGACCTCGGTCGGCGGAGACGCCGTCCGGATCTACGAGACTGCGCGCCGTCACCCGGGGCACGGGGACACTGCCGCCGCGACCGTGCTGCTCGAGCGCGCAATCGGAGGAGCGGCGACGCTGATTCTGGCCGCAATCGGCTTCCTGCTCGCGGTCGGCCACTACGACGTCGGGGCATACCTCTGGATCGAGGGGCTGTTCGTCGTGGGCACGATCGTCTTCGCCTTCCTGCTCTTCTCACGGCGGGCCCGTCCGCTGCTCAGGCTCGGGCGCCCGCTCCTCGCGTGGGCCCGGCTCGACCGGCTCGTCGCACGCGTCTACCACGCCATGCACTCGTACCGGGACCACCCGGGCGTGCTCGTCACCGTTCTCTGCGTCACGCTCGGAATCCAGGCCGTGCGCGTGCTCGCGGTCTGGCTCAGTGGAGAGGCGGTCGGGATCGACCTCTCGCCGCGGCCCTACTACGTGATGGGCCCACTCCTCTTCCTCGTCATGCTCGTGCCGTTCACGGTCAACGGCTTCGCGGTCCGCGAGTCGTTCTTCGTGAGCTTCCTCGGGAATCTCGGCGTCGACGCGGACAAAGCGTTCGCGGCCGGGTTCCTCTTCTTCGTGATCACGATCCTGATGGCCACGCCCGGTGCCGCGATCCTCGCCTGGGAAGGCTTTCGCGGGACGAGCCGGCCGCACGTCGCGCGCGAAGCCGATGGCTGACGTCAGCGCGATCGTCGTCACCCACGACGCGGCGGAGTGGATCGAACGCTCGCTGGGCAGCCTCCAAGGGACGGGAGCGGAGGTGATCGTCGTCGACAACGCGTCGACGGACGGGACGCCCGCGCTCGTGCGCGAGAGGTTTCCGGAGACGAGGGTGATCGAGCAGGACAATCTCGGCTTCGGCGCCGGCAACAACGCGGGCATGCGCGCGGGGTCGGGGCGCTACTTCCTCTTGCTCAATCCCGACGCATGGCTCACCGAGGGAGCGCTCGCCGCGCTCGTGGCGTTCGCCGACGAGCATCCCGAGGCGGGGGTCGTCGGGCCGCGCCTGCTCAATCCGGACGGCTCGCTCCAGCGCTCGGTGCGCGGCTACCCGAGCCCGTGGCGGATCGCGACCGAGTACTTCTTCCTGCGCAAGCTCGGCCCGAGGACGCACGCGCTGAACGCGTTCTTCGGCGAGCAGTTCGACCACGAGTCGGTGCGCGAAGCCGAGTACCTGTTCGGGGCGTGCCTGCTCGTGCGGCGCGAAGCGGTCGACTCGGTCGGCGGCTTCGACGAGGACTTCTTCCTGATGAGCGAGGAGGTCGACTGGTGCTACCGGTTCCGCCAGGCGGGGTGGAAGGTGCTGTTCTACCCCGGAGCCGAGGTGGTCCACGTCGTCGGCGCGTCGCTCAACCCGCGGCAGTTCCACGCCATCGTCCGCGGGCACCTGCAGTTCCTGCGCAAGCATCGCGGAGAGCGGGAGGCCGAGCGCGCGCGGCTCGTGATGCTCTGGGGGCTGCGGCTGCGCGGGCTCGTCTTCCGCGGGGAGCGGGGGCGCGCCTACCGCGAGTCCGCGAAGTGGCTCGGGTCGGGGAAAACGGCAGCGCTCCTAGAATCGGGCCGGTGAAGGCCCTCGTCGTCGACGTCGGCTGGGTGAACGGCCTGGCCGCGATTCGCTCGCTCGGGCGCGCCGGGATCGAGGTTCTCGCGCTCGACCACCGGCAGAGCCCGCTCGGCTTCCGGTCGCGCTACGCGAAGCCGGTTCGCGTGCCCGATCCGGCCGAGGACGAAGCCGGGTTCGTCTCTGCGGTCGCGGCGGCGGGGCCCGGTGTCGTCTTCCCGACGCACGACCCGCCGTTGAACGCGCTCGCCCGCAACCGTGCGGGGCTCGACGGCTTTCTCTTTCCGTTCCCGGAGTGGCCCGTGCTCGAGGCGATCCAGGACAAGCGGCACCAGCTCGAGACCGCGGCTGCCACAGGTGTCGACATCCCCGAGACGCTCTACCCCGGGACTGCCGCCGAGGCGGCCGGCCTTCCGTTCCCGGTGCTCGTCAAGCCGCGGCACCCCGACGGCTTCAAGCGGCGGTTCGGCAAGCAGGCGTTCCGCTGCGAGACGACGGCCGAGCTCGAGCGCGCGTACGCGGACGCGGAGCCGTTCGGGCCGATGGTGCAGGAGCTCGTGCCCGGCGGAGACGACGAGCTCTACAGCCTCGGCTCCTACCTGCGCGCGGACGGCGAGCCGCTCGGGCTCTTCTCCGGGCGCAAGCTCAAGCAGGTGCCGCCCGGGATCGGGACGTGCCGGGTCGGCGAGGCGGTCTGGGTGCAGGACGTGGTCGACGCGGGGCTGCGGCTGCTCGGCGCGCTCGGCTTCCACGGCATCTCGCAGGTGGAGTTCAAGCGCGACCCGCGGGATGGGAGGTACAAGCTGATGGAGGTCAACCCGCGCCTTTGGCAGTGGCACGGGCTCGCCGCGGCCTGCGGCGTCGACCTGCCGCTGATCGCCTACCGCGACCTGACCGGCGAGCAGGTCGAGCCGGTCTCGATGAACGGCGCGCGGCGGATCTGGTCGATTGCCGTTCTGCCCGGCGAGCGGCCCGAGCGGCCTCGGTTCCCGTATGTGGACGCGGTGTACGCGCGCGACGACCTCCGGCCCGGGCTCGTCCACACCGCCCGCGTCGTGCGAGGCCTGTTCCGGTGATTCCGGAGACGGTCGAGCGGCGGGCGCGCTGGGTGCTCGACACGATCGGCGCGCGGGAGCTGGGCTTCGGCGACGACGTTCCGTATCGCGCCGAGGCCTGGGAGCAGGTCGAGCGGGGCGAGCGGCCGGCGGGCGACGACCTCGCCGAGGCGTTCTTCCATCTGGCTCGAATCGAGGAGCGAGACGGCGCGCGCGACGAGCACGACCGCTTCCGGGCGTCGTCCTCGTGCCTCGATCCGCTCGACCCTCCACTCGAGCGGCTGCGCCGAAGGCTCGGGGTCGAGGCTCCGACCTGGGGCGGAGCGCGCTTCGCGGTGGCCCTGACCCATGACGTGGACGTCCCCTGGAAGTGGACGCGCAAGGGCGTCAAGGGCGCCGCCGCCCGGGCGAAGGGAGACCTCGTGAACGGGCGCGTCGGCCCGGGCCTGCGGGAGCTGCGAGGCCTCGCAGGGGCCGCCGTACACAAGGTGACCGGCACGGACCCGTACTGGAGCTTCGACCGCATACTCGCCGACGAACGGCGCTGCGGGACGTCGTCGACCTTCTTCCTGCTGGCCGACCACGCCCACGAGTTCGACGGCGCCGCGGCCGAGTCGTACGAGCGGCTCCGCCCGCGGCTCGTCGAGACGCTGCAGGACGCAGGCGCCGAGGTCGGCCTGCACGGCAGCTACTCCGCCGCCGACGACGCCGGTCGGATCGCGAGCGAGAAGGATCGGCTCGAGCAGCTCTCCGGCCCGGTTCAGGGCCAGCGCTACCACTACCTGCGCGTGGACCCGCACCGAAATCTCGGCGCCCTCGAGGCCGCCGGCTTCGCGTACGACTCGTCGCTCGGCTTCGGCGACGCGATCGGCTTCCGGGCCGGGATCGCGCATCCTTTCCGTCCATGGGACTTCGACCGTGATGCACCGCGCGGGCTCGTCGAGATTCCGCTGGCTGCGATGGACGTGACCCTGTCCGCCGAGCGGTATCTGAACCTCGCGGTCGAGGAGGCCGAGCGGCGGCTGATGGCGCTCCTCGACTGGGCAGCCGAGAACGGCGGCGGCTTCGCGGTCCTCTGGCATTCCGAGCAGTACGACTCCGCGCTGCTGCCGGGGTGGGACCGCCTGTACCGGCGGTTGCTGGCCGGCGTGCGGTCGCGCGGCGGAGCATGTCTGCAGGCGGGCGCGCTCGCGGAGGAGGCGCACGCGTGGCTGTCGTGAGCCAGCCGGTGCAGATCTACCGCGTCGGCGCCGGGCGCATCGCGGCGTCGGCGCTCTTCCTCGCCCTCGTGCTCTCGGCTCCCGCCGTGCTCGTCCTCGGCCGCGCTCTTCCGGCCCACGGCATCGGCCTCGTGGTTCGGCTCGCGGCCGCTACCGCGTGCGTCGTGCTCGTCCCGGGCGGGATCTTCGTGCGCGCGCTGGGACGTCCGCACACGTTCGGGGTCGCGCTCGCCGCGTCCTTCGCCTGGAGCCTGGCGGCGCTCGCCGGCGCGCTGGCGCTGACGTTCGCACTCGACGAGACGATCACGACGACGCTCTGGCTGCTCGCCGGCTTCTCTGCGGCGTGCCTCGTCCCGGCTCTCCTGCGCGCGCCGGTCGCCTCCGAGCGCAGCGAGCGGATAACGATCGCCGGCGTCGCCGGCGCCGCGACGCTCTTCGCGGGGGCCGTCTGGTGGACGTCGAACACGATCTACGGCGACGGCCTCTTCCATCTCGGCCGCGTGCGGAAGCTCGAGTCGTTCGACCTCTCCTCGCTCAACGTCGTCGACGAGTTCAAGAACGGCGGGCTGCATCCGGGCTACGCCTTTCCACTCTGGCACTCTGCCGTCGCGCTCGTGGCGCGGCTCGCGGACGTCGACCCGGCCACCGCGATGCTGCACTTGCCCGCGATCCTGACGCCGCTCGCGGTCGTGCTCGCCTACGCGGCGGGGGCGGCGCTCTTCCGCTCCTACGGTGGTGGGGTCGCAGTCGCGGTAGCGCAGGTCGGCCTGCTCGGATTCTCGCGCGCCGGAACGGGATCCTTCGACTTCCTTGCGCTGCCGCCGACCGTCGCTCGCGCGCTGATCGCGCCTGCCCTGCTGGCGCTCGTCTTCTCGCTCGTCGCCGGAGGGCGGCGCCGCCAGGTGCTCTCCATCTCGGCGGCCTCGATCGCCCTCGCACTCGTGCACCCGACCTACGCGTTCTTCGCGGCGGTTCCGCTGCTCGGCTTCCTCGTCGCCCGCGTCGCGCTCGCGCCGCGGCTCTGGCGCGAAAACGTCCGGATCGCCGTGTCCGTTCCGGCGGTGCTGATCCCGGCAGGGCTGTACGCGCTCTGGCTGAAGCCGATCGTGGACGAGACCGTCTCGCACCGGCCCGACGCAGAGGAGCGACGGCGGGCGATCGCGCACTACGCGGGGCAGATCGACGTCTACCACGGGCTCCTGCGCCTCGCTCCGGAGACGATCTCACGCGGCGGCGCCGTCGCGGTGGCCGGCCTGATCGCAATCCCGGCCGCGGCGCTCGCCGGCAAGCGCCGCTGGGCGGCCTATGTGCTCGGCGCCTCGATCGCCGTGCTCGTCCTCGTGCTCATCCCGTGGGCGTTCGACCCCTTCTCGAACGTCGTCTCGGTCTCCCAGGCGCGGCGGCTCCCGATCTTCCTCCCGATCCCGTTCGCGGTCGCAGGTGCCGCGAGCCTCCTCGGTCGGTTCCGCCTTGCCGGCTGCCTCGCGGCGTTTGGCGTCGGCGCGCTGCTCCAGCTCACGTACCCCGGCGAGTTCTCGTACTTCCTCGTCATCGGCGGACCGCCGTGGCCCGTCTGGCTCGCGCTCGTAGGCGCCGCGGTCGGCCTCGTCGCAGCCGCGATCGTCAGGCGCGGCTTCTCGGAGGCGCAGCCCATCTGGACCTCCGCGGTCGCGCTCTCGCTCGTGACGCCGATCGGCCTCGCCGGCCTCGCCTACCTGCACCGAGACGATCCGGACCGCCTGCGGCTCACACCAGGCCTAGTCGAGGCCCTGCGCACGAAGGTGCCGGTGCGAGGGGTCGTCTTCTCTGACCTGGAGACGAGCTACCGCATCGAGGCGTACGCGCCCGTCTACGTGTCCGCGGCCCCGCCCGCGCACGTCGCCGACACGAAGGACAACTACCCCTACGAGCGGCGCGAGGACGTGATCCGGTTCCTGCACT
Organism: Gaiellaceae bacterium; assembly: GCA_036558065.1. Taxonomy (GTDB): domain Bacteria; phylum Actinomycetota; class Thermoleophilia; order Gaiellales; family Gaiellaceae; genus VAXT01. The sequence goes on from DATBGG010000154.1 coordinate 7,476, forward strand.
CGGGCAGCGTCGCGATCCCTCGCCGCTACCACGCGGGCTGGGTCGTGGTCGCAAAGCGCCGCTTCGACCTGAAGCTCGATCTCCCGAAGGTCTACTCGGACCCGCGCTTCGACCTGTACCGCGTCACGAAGCGTTCGTGACGGTGAACGCGAACGACGCCTGACCCATGTTCTCCTGGTCGTCCAGCGCGTCGATCTGGAGCACGTAGGAGCCGTTCGGCAGCACTCGCGTGTCGAATGAGTGGGCGAGGTAGAACTCGTAGCGCCCGCGGCGGCCCGCCTTGTTCTGGAACGTGCCGGGGGCGTACACGAAGCCGAAGATGTCGATCGGGAGCAGGAAGGTCCGGAAGTCGACCGCCGTGACCCACGGCTTGATCGTGTTCTGGCCCTGGACGATCCGCCAGCGGATCAGGGCCGGCGTCATGATCGCCTGGTTCCAGGGGGCCTCGAGCGGAATCGGCGACGTGTCGAACGCCTCGGTCGTGATGTCGACAACCCCGCTCACGGCCTCCGGCGCGATGAGGCTCCCGAACGAGTAGAAGGCCAGGCGCGGGATCTGCGGGACCGTGTCGTCGATGTACGGCGCGAGCCCGCCCAGCCGCAGCGGGTTGACGTACGTGCCGTCCTTGAACTCGGCGAGATGGACGTGCCCTTGTCCCGGTTCGACAAAGCCGAGCAGTTCGTGGCGTCGCACGCGCCGGTCCTTCGTCACGACGGGAAGCACGTGCCAGTACGAGAGGAGATGACCGCCACGCTTGGGAAAGACCGAGATCGCCTCGCCGCGAACACGCACGCGCCCGGGCTCGATCGCGTACACGGGCGTCCCGTCCGGCGCCGAGATGTCGACGCCGAAATGGAAACCCGTCTCAGGCCCGGACAGCCGCGGGTCGTTGAAGTAGCCGCGGATCGCATGCTCTTGGTAGAAGGGCTTGATCGGCCACCCGTACGCCGAAGCCGTCGCAGGCACGAGCAGCGCCAGAGCGCCGAAGGCGACGAGTGTGCGCAGAGGGCGACGCACGGCGGAGTTGTAGCAACGCGGTTCGCTAGGGTGCCGCTTCATGGCGGGGCAGGAAACAGTCGAGGCGCCGAGCGAGACGTCCGTCTACGCCGAGCCGCGCACCGTCACCGATCTCGAGGAGTGCTACTTCTACCACTCGATGGAGATCCCTGGTTACGGGCTCGTCGAGGGCCCGTGGGACATCCGTGGCGGCGTCGACGACTACCTCGGAAACGTCGACCTGAACGGCAAGCGCGTGCTCGAGGTCGGCACCGCGAGCGGGTTCCTCTGCTACACGATGGAAGGCCGCGGCGCGGACGTCGTCGCGTACGACCTGTCCGACCAGCAGTCGTGGGACGTGGTTCCGTACGCGCAGTACGACCACGAGGCGTTCGACTCCGAGCGGCGTGAGCACTTACGCAAGCTGAACAACAGCTGGTGGCTCGCGCACCGGGCGTTCGAGTCGTCGGCGAAGGTCGTCTACGGGACGGTGTACGAGATCCCGGACGAGATCGGGCGTGTACAGGTCGCGACGTACGGGAACGTGCTCCGCCACTTCCGCGACCCGTTCCTCGCGCTCGAGCGCGGGCTCAGGCTGACGACCGAGACGGCGATCGTCACCGAGAACCCGTCGCTGCGCTACTCGCTGCCGCAGATGGCCGCGAGCCTGCTCAAGCCGAACGTCGCGTTCCTCCCGAACTTCGAGCGTGTCCAGCCGCGCGAGTCGTGGTGGCACTTCACGCCGGCCGCGATCAAGCAGATGCTCGGCGTCCTCGGCTTCGAGGACACGAAGGTGAACTACCACGTGCAGCGCTTTTCCGGGCGGCGGAATCCGCAGTTCACCGTGGTCGGCCGCCGCACCGTTCCTGTGTCGGCTTAGGCGCCGACTCGGCGGCGCCGACCAGAGAGGAAGGGGCGGCTCTGCCGACCCTTCCGTCTAACCTCTTCGCACCGTGAAGGTGCTGCTCGTGACGATGTACTTCCCGCCGGCGGGCGGGGGCGGCGTCGCGCGGCCCACGAAGCTCGCCACGCACCTGCCGGAGCTCGGCTTCGAGACGCATGTGCTCGCACCGGACGACTCGAAGTGGCTGTACCGCGACGAGGTGGCGGCGATCCCGCCCAAGGCGCACGTCCATCGTGCCAGGTACGTTGGCCCGCGAGGGCGGCTGCCCGCCGAGGAGCTGCACGGCCTCGAGGGCTTCGACCGGCTGCTGCGGCAGGCGGCGCTCTTCTCGAGGCGGCTGCTCGTGCCCGACGAGTTCGTCAGCTGGGCGCTGACCGCGATTCCGGCCGCGCGGCGGATCGTCCTCGACGAGGACATCGACGTGTTGGTGACGACTTCGCCACCGGCCTCGTTGAACCTGATCGGCGCGGCGGTGACGCAGGCGACGGGCGTGCCGTGGGTCGCCGACTTGCGCGACTCGGTGGCCGCGAACCCGGATCGCAACGTCGACAAGCTCGCGGTTCGGATCAAGGAGCAGGCCCAGGCGCTCGTCGCCCGGCTGGTCGCGAGCCGTTCGGACGCCGTCGTCACGGTCTCGGACGCGATCTCGGCGGAGATGCGCGAGCTCGGGGCGAAGCGGGTCGAGACGATCCCGAACGGCTGCGACTTCGAGGACTTCGAGGGGCTCGAGTACCACTCGGGCGAGCGCTTCCGGATCACGCATACGGGGACGTTCTTCGGCCATCGCGACCCGCGGCCGTTCCTGACCGCGCTGGCCCAGACCGACGGGGACGTTGTCGCGCGGTTCGTCGGCGGCCTGCGCTCGGCCGACCGCGCGTTCGCGGACGAGCTCGGGCTTGGCGAGCGCGTCGAGGAGATCGAGCACGTCCCGCGGCGCTCCGCGCTCGAGCTGCAGCGCGACTCCGAGGCGCTGCTCCTCCTGCTGCCCGAAGCGGGCGGACGGGGACGCACGGTTCCGTCCGGGAAGATCTACGAGTACCTCGCCGCGGAGCGGCCGATTCTCGCCGCAGTGCCGCCCGACGGCGTCGCGGCCGAGCTCGTCCGCAGCGCCCACGCGGGCGTGGTCGTCGCCCCCGACGACGTGCCCGCTTTGAAGGCGGCGATCGACGGTCTGCGCACCCGCTGGCAGCGCGGCGCGCTCGAGAACGGGAGCCTGCCGCCCGAGCTCAAGGAGCGGCTCTCGCGGCGGGCGCGCTCCCGTGAGTTCGCCGATCTGCTGCAGGAGGTCGGCGCGTGAAGGTCGCGGATCGCCTGACGACGTTCTTCTTCCTGGCCACCGTCTTCTCGGTCTCGTTCCAGAACGTCTACTGGAACGTCGCCGGGCGCGTGAACCTCGCGGACATCCTCGCGCTGATGTTCCTGGTGGCGTTCGTCCTCGCGCGAGTCCGCGATCGAGACCGGCTCGTGCCGCCGACGACGATGGTCGTGCTCGGCTTCGCCGCCCTGCTCCTGCTCGCGTACCTGGCCGGCTTCTTCAACATCGAGACGAAGCAAGCCCTCTCGCTGTGGGAGAAAGGGATGACGAAGTTCGCGATCCACTTCGCGTTCCTCGCGGCCGGCGTGGCATACCTCGCGCGCCGCTCGGAGCGCTTCTACTGGCGGACGCTCGGCTGGTTCGCGGCCGGGTTCGCTGCGAACGCGGCGTACGGCGTGCTCCAGCTCGTCGCGAAGCTCGGCGGGCGGAACCTCGACGCGCTCTTCCTGAACCCGATCACCGGCGGGGCGTCGTCGATCAACATCTGGGGCGCGGTCGGCCAGTCGAGCGTCTATCGCGTGAACGCACTGACGGGTGACGCGAACCATCTCGGTGTGATGCTCGTCGTTCCGCTGCTGCTCCTGACGCCCGTGTACCTGCGTCTCGAGCCGGGGCATCGCCTGCGGGTCCCGCTGGCAGCCCTGCTCGGCTTCCTGCTGCTCGTCGAGCTCGCGACCCTGTCCCGAAGCGGCCTGCTCGGGCTGGCGTGCGGCGGCCTCGTGCTGGCGATCGTCTACCGGCGGCTGCTCGTGACGAAGGCGTTCCTGATCCCGCTCGCGGCGGTGGGCGCGGTGCTCGCCTTCATCGTCACGAGACGCCTCGACTACTTCTCGAACGTCTTCCACGCGCGCCTGCAGACGAGCGACTCGTCCTCGACGCTGCACTTCCAGGTCTACGACTTCATCCCGCAGACGATCCATGCGCATCCGCTGTTCGGGTTCGGGCTGAACACCTTCTCGGTCTACTTCCAGTTCGTCACCGGCCGGACGAAGTGGGGCGCGCACTCGTACTACGTGGCGACGGTCGTCGAGACGGGGCTCGTGGGGACGATCGTGTTCGCGCTCTTCCTCGTCTACCTGTTCCGCCGCCTCGGGGCAGCTCGCCGGATCGGGCGCGCGCTCGCGGCCGCGGGAGATCCGATCGCGTCCCGCGTCCGCCCGGTCGCCTGGGGGCTGACCGCCGCGCTCGTCGGGACGATCGCCGCGAACGCGTTCTACCTGACGATGCAGTTCTATTACTTCTACGCGCTCGCGTTGCTGGCGCTCGCCACCCCCGTCGTGTTCGCACGCCGCCTCGAGCCTTGAGAGTCGTCGTCCTGACGACGTCGTACCCGCGGCATGCGGGGGACGTCGCCGGCCTCTTCGTCGCCGACCAGGTGGAGCACATCCGGGAGCGCGGCGTCGAGGTCGACGTGGTGTCTCCGGCGAGCTTCCGGCACTACGGCATCGCCTACGGCGCGGGCGTCGCCGGCAACCTGCGGCGCAGGCCGTACCTGGCGGCGGCGCTTCCGCTGATGCTGGCCGGGTTTTCGCGAGCGGCCCGCCGCGCGGCTCGGAACGCGGACCTCGTCCACGCGCACTGGCTTCCGTCCGGCCTGGTCGCGATGGCGACGCGAAAGCCGTTCGTCGTCCAGGTCTGGGGGACGGACGTCGAGCTCGCGCGCCGTGCGCCCGCCTTGGCGCGCCGAGTTCTTCGCCGGGCTCGTCTCGTGATCGCGCCCTCGACCGCGCTGGCCGAGGAGGCGCGGCGGCTCGGGGCGTCCGATGTGCGGACGATCCCCAGCGGAGTCGACCTTCCGGCCGCGGTCGGCGAGCCGGCAGACCCTGCGGAGGTTCTCTACGCGGGCCGGCTTTCGCCGGAGAAGGGCGTGCGCGAGCTGGTCGCGGCCGCCGACGGGATGCCGCTCGTCGTCGTCGGGGACGGGCCTTTGCGCGACGAGGTTCCCGGAGCGCTCGGCTTCCTCCCGCACGACGAGCTGGAGCGGCGCTTCGAGCGCGCGGCGGTCGTCGCGTGCCCGTCGCACCGTGAGGGGTTCGGCGTCGTCTGCGCTGAGGCGATGGCCCACGGCCGCCCGGTCGTGGCCGGCGACGTCGGCGGCCTGCGCGACCTCGTCGTGCACGAGGAAACGGGGCTCCTCGTGCCGCCCCGGGACGCCGACGCGCTCCGCGGCGCGCTGCGGAGGCTGCTCGACGACGCAGAGCTTCGGCGCCGGTACGGCGAGGCGGGGCGGAAACGGATCGCCGAGCACTTCACGTGGGAGCGCTTCGGCGACGAGACGCTGCGGGCCTACGAGGACGCCCTTCATTAGGCTCGAAGCCCCATGCTCGCGGTGAAGATCGTCTTCTGGGCCTCGCTCGGGCTGCTCGTCTGGACGCATGTCGGCTATCCGCTGGCCGCGGCGCTCGCCGCGCGGATCGGCCGCCGGCGCGTGGCGAGCTCGGCGATCGAGCCCTCGGTCAGCGTGGTCGTCGCCGCGCACGACGAGGCCGACGTGATCGAGCGCCGCGTGCTCAACCTCCTCGAGCTCGACTATCCGCCCGACCGGATCGAGGTCGTCGTCGCCTCCGACGCGTCGACCGACGGCACCGACGAGATCGTCGAGCGGCTGTCCGAAGCCGACCCACGCGTACGTCTCGTCCGCTGTCCGCGGGGCGGGAAGGTGGCCGCCCAGAACCGCGGTGTTGCGGCTTCGACGGGCGAGATCATCGGCTTCTCGGACGCGAACGCGATCTGGCAGGGCGACGCTCTCCGCAAGCTCGTCCGCAGCTTCGCCGACCCGTCCGTGGGCTACGTCACCGGTCGCGCGTCGTACGAGGCGGCCGACGGGACGAACCGCGAAGGCGCGTACTGGCGCTTCGAGCTCTGGCTCCGGGCTCAGGAGTCTCGGCTCGGCTCTGTGACCGCCGGCAACGGCCCGATCTATGCGGTCCGGCGCGCCGACTGGGAGGACGTGGAGCCTTGGTGCGGCCACGACCTCGGGCTGCCGTACCTGATGGTGCAGCGCGGGCGGCGCGCCGTGTACGACCCCGACGCGGTGTCGGTCGAGAAGCCGTCGAAGGACATCGAGGACGAGTACCGGCGCAAGGTGAGGATGCTGCGCGGCGCCTGGGTGCACGTTTTCCGGGGGATGCTGAGGCGCGTCGGGCCCGTGTACTTCGTCGAGCTCGTCTCGCACCGGCTCCTGCGCTACGGGAGCGGGATCCTTCACGTGCTGCTGCTCGTCTCGAGCGCAGCGCTCCTCGGCGAAGGCTGGCTCTACCGGGTCGCGTTCGGCCTGCAAGTCCTCTGGCTCGTGCTCGCGGCCGCGGGCCGGCTCCGGCTTCCGATCCCCGGCGCGGGGCTCGCCTACTACTACTTCGTGGTCACGTGGGCGACGCTGGCGGGGCTCGTCCGCTACGCGCGGTTCGGGCCGCCGCTCCTCTGGGAACGGATCGAGGGCACACGGTGAACCGGGCGCTCGACGTCGCGGGCGCCGCGGTCGGCCTCGCCGTCGCGAGCCCGTTCCTGGGAGCGGCCGCGCTCGCGATCAAGCTCGACGATGGAGGGCCAGTGCTCTACCGGCAGCGGCGCGTCGGGAGGGACGGGCAGGAGTTCGAGCTGCTGAAGCTGCGGACGATGGTCGTCGGCGCCGAGCGGCAGGGAGCCGGCTGGGCCGTCAACCGCGGCGACCCCCGGATCACGCGTGCGGGGCGCCTGCTGCGGCGCCTGTCTCTGGACGAGCTTCCGCAGCTCTGGAACGTCGTGCGGGGCGAGATGAGCCTGATCGGCCCGCGACCGACGCTCGCCTACCAGGTGGAGCAGTACTCGCCGCGCCAGCGCCGCCGGCTCGAGGTGCGGCCCGGGATCACGGGCTGGGCCCAGGTGCAGGGCCGCGCGTCGCTGCCCTGGGAGGAGCGGATCGAGCTCGACGTCTGGTACGTGGAGCACCGCTCGCCCTGGCTCGACGCGAAGATCCTCGCCCGGACGCCGCTCGCGCTCTTCGGCGGGACGTACAAGGGGAAGAGCGGCGGGTGGCGCGGCGCCGAGCCTCCGAAAACTCCGTAAGAGAAGGCACGCTCCACCTCCTCCCCGTCGCAATCGTATTGAGAATCGCTCGACAGCTCTGAAACGGGACTGCGCCGAAAGCGTGGCGTTCGACGAAGGTCGCTTTCGCGGCAGTCGTTACGCTGTCCCGCCGTGACGAGCGTCCTCTTCACCTGCGCCGGGCAACGCGTCGACATCGTGTCCGCCTTCGGCCGAGCCGGTGCGACCACGATCGCGACCGATATCAACCGGCTCGCGCCCGCGCTCTACCACGCGGATCAGTACGTGCTCGTCCCGCGCATCAACGATCCCGCGTACGTGCCGGAGCTCGCCCGCCTCGTCGCCGAGCACGATGTCGACCTCGTCGTGCCGCTCACGGACCTCGACCAGCTCGTCCTCGCGCAGGGCCGCGAGCAGCTCGGCACCGCAGTCCTTCTTCCGCCCGCAGAGGTCGTGGCCCAGATGGGCGACAAGTACGCGGCGCACGAGACGTTCGAACGGATCGGCCTCCCGTCACCGCCGAGCTGGCTCCCGGAACAGCTCCCGGCCGACCTCGAGTTCCCGATTCTCGTCAAGGCCCGCGAGGGCTTCGGCTCGCGCCACATCTACCGCGCCGAGGACCGCGAGGAGCTCGACTTCTATCTCGCGCGCACTCCCGTGCCCTCGTTCGTCCAGATGTGCTGTCAGGGCGAGGAGTTCTCGATCGACGTCTTCTGCGACTTCGACGGCCGCTGCCTGAACGCGATCCCGCGGACGATGATCGAGTCCAAGGGCGGCGAGTCGATCAAGGGCACCACGATCAAGGACGAAGAGCTGATCGAGCACGGGCGGCGCGTCGCCGAGGCGCTTCCGATCTGGGGCCCGGCGAACATCCAGTGCTTCCGTGAGAGCGACGGCTCGCTGCTCGTCACCGACGTCAACCCGCGCTTCGGGGGCGCCTTCCCGCTCCCGCACTCGGCCGGGAGCCGCTACCCGGAGCTCGCGCTCGCCCTCGCGAACGGCGAGCAACCCGAACCGACTGTCGGCGAGTTCCGAGAGGGCATGTTCATGACACGCTTCTTCTCGCACCTCGTCCTCACCGAGAACGGGGACGGCACCCTCGAGCCGGTCGCGGAAGAGATTCCCGAGCCGGTCGCGCCCGAGCCGGGCGACGCATGAGCACCCGGCGAGAGCCCGACCTCGACGCCGAGCGCGAAGTCGACCTCGGCCGCTACCTCGACGCGCTCGTCGCCCGTTGGTGGCTCCCGGTCCTCGGCCTCGTGATCGGAGTCGTGATCGGATACCTGCTCGCGCTCGGCGGAAAGGACGTCTACCGCGCTGAGGCGACCGTCTACGTCGGGACGCCGTTCGCGGCGGGCGGGACAGCACCCCTCCAGAGCATCGCGACGAGCCCGAACTTCGTGTCCCGGATCGCCCGCGGGCAGCAGACGCTCCAGGAAGTCGCCCAGAAATCCGGCATGACAGTGCGCCAGCTCCGCGCCGGCGTCTCGACGAGAGCGATCAAGAGCGGCGCCGCGAAGACGGCGCCGAACCAGTACTACGCCGTCACGGTCGAGGGCCCGAAGCGAGGCGAGGTCAACGCCGCGGCCCGGGCCATCGCCGACAAGATCGTCGCCGCGACCGGTGGGTACGCAAAGCTGAAGCGGGACACCTTCAAGCGGCAGATCGCGTCCGACCAGCAGCAGCTGGACGCGGTCGACGAGCAGGCGCAGCGGGTCCAGCAGCAGATGGACGGCGCATCGCAGACCGAGCGCCTCACGCTCGGGACACTCCTGCTCACGATGGAGCAGCGGCGCGGCACGCTCGAGCAGGACCGGCTCCAGGCGCGCCAGCTGCTCGCCCTGGCCGAGCAGGTCGAGCTGCCACGGGTCATCGACAGCGGGGCCGCCCTGAAAACGACCGCCCGCAGCTCGCGGAACTCGATCGCGATCGCCGGCCTGATAGGGCTCATCATCGGCCTCCTGGCAGCGCTCTTCTGGGACCCGGTTGCCGCACGCACCGGCCGCACCGAGAACAACTGATGCTCGAAGGCAAGCGCGTCGCGGTCGTCGTGCCGGCGTTCGACGAGGAAAGCCTGATCTCGACCACGCTGGCGGGAATCCCCGAGCTCGTCGACCGGGTGATCGTCGTCGACGACGCGTCGCGGGACGGGACGACGGCCGCGGCGGGAAGCACCGGCGACCAGCGCGTCGAGGTGATCACGCACGAGCAGAACAAGGGCGTGGGAGCAGCGATCGTCACGGGGTATCGACGCGCGCTCGAGGACGGGGCCGACATCGCGGTCGTGATGGCCGGCGACAACCAGATGGACCCCGACGACCTCGAGGCGATCGCCGGCCCGGTCGCCCGCGGCGAGGTCGACTACGCGAAGGCGAACCGCCTGTTCACCGGGCGCGCCTGGGAGCTGATCCCGCGCAACCGCTACCTCGGCAACGCGATCCTCTCGCTGCTGACGAAGATCGCTTCCGGCTACTGGCACGTCGCCGACTCCCAGTCCGGCTATACCGCCGTGTCCCGCCGCACCCTCGAGCTGCTCGACCTCGACCGGATCTATCCGCGCTACGGCTTCCCGAACGACATGCTCGTTCACCTGAACGTGATCAACGCCCGCGTGCGAGACGTTCCCTCGCGCCCGGTCTACGGCGTCGGCGAGACGTCGGGCATCCGCCTGGGCCGTGTGATCCCGGCCATCTCATGGCTCCTGACGAAGGCGTTTTTCTGGCGGATGCGCGAGAAATACGTGATTCGGGACTTCCATCCGCTCGTCTTTTTCTATTTCTTCGGAATCCTGTTCTCACTGATCGGGCTCGTGCTCGGAGTCACGGTCACGATCCTTCGTATCGGCGGCAACGAGCTGTCCGTCGGCACGGTCGTGCTCGTCGCGTTGCTCCTCATCGCGGGCCTGCTTTTCACCCTGTTCGCCATGCTTTTCGACATGGAGTCGAATCGCGAGCTGCGGTAGTCGCGGGCGCCGTTAAGGCTTCGTAAGAATCGACCGGCCTCTCCGACGACCCGGCTATCCTGCGCACCTCGTGGCCAGCGTTGTCGTCACCGGCGGGGCCGGGTTCCTCGGCTCACATCTCTGCGAGCACCTGCTCGAGCAGGGTCATCGCGTTATCTGCGTCGACAACCTCGAGTCGAGCTCGCTCGCCAACGTCGAGCATCTGCGCGACGACGCGTTCAGGTTCCTGAACCACGACGTCATCGAGCGGATCGAGATCGAGGAGCCGGTCGACTACGTCTTCCACCTGGCCGCGCTCGCCAGCCCGATCGACTACATGCGGCAGCCGCTCCATTCGCTGAAGACGGGCTCGTACGGCACCCATCACGCCCTGGGCCTGGCCAAGTGGAAGCGCGCGCGGTTCCTGCTCGCGTCGTCGAGCGAGATCTACGGCGACCCGCAGGTGCATCCGCAGCCCGAGACGTATTGGGGCCACGTGAACCCGATCGGCCCGCGGGGCGTCTACGACGAGGCCAAGCGCTACGCCGAGGCGCTGACGATGGCGTACCACCGCCAGCAGGGCGTGGACACGGCGATCGTCCGCATCTTCAACACCTACGGGCCACGAATGCGCGCCCACGACGGCCGCGCAATCCCGACCTTCATGCGGCAGGCGCTCGAGAACAAGCCGCTCACCGTCTTCGGCCAGGGCTCCCAGACGCGAAGCTTCTGCTACGTCGACGACCTCGTGCGCGGGCTGTACCTGCTCGCGATGAGCGACGAGCACCTGCCCGTCAACCTCGGCAACCCGAGCGAGTACACGATCCTCGACCTCGCCGAGACCGTCATCCGCATCACCGAGTCCACGAGCGAGATCGTCTTCGAGGCGCTACCGGTCGACGACCCGCAGATCCGTCAGCCCGACATCACGCGCGCCAAGCAGCTCCTCGGCTGGGAGCCGCAGGTCGAGCTCGAGGACGGCCTCCGCAAGATGCTTCCGACGCTGGAGCAGGTCCGTGCGTAGGCACGCTCTCATCGTCGCGCTGATCGCGGGCACGGCCCTGATCGCCGCGCTGGTCGCCCCGTCCAGGGCGAAGCCGCAGCAGCATGCGAAGCAGTCGCGCGGGATGCTGGTCGGGATGTTCGACGAGCAGCAGACGCTCGCGAACCCGGACTGGGCATTCCCGCAGTACAAGACGCTCGGCGTCAAGATCCTTCGCGTGAACCTGTACTGGGGCGGCGCGAGCGGCGTGGCGCGCTCCGAGCGCCCGGCCAACGCTCGCAACCCAGCCGATCCGGCCTACGACTGGTCGGTCTACGACGCCTTCGTCAAGCGCGCGGCCGAGAATCACATGAAGCCGCTCTTCTCGATCCTCTGGACGCCTCGCTGGGCCGGTCCCGCAAAGAACCGCGCTCCGCGTCGCACGATCGATCTGCGCAACTTCGCGTACGCCGCGGCGAAGCGCTACAGCGGGAGCTTCCGGCCCGATCCCGACAAGGAGGACGTGCTCCCGGCCGTCCGCTACTGGACCGCGTGGAACGAGCCGAACAATCCGGTGTTCCTCGGGCCGCAGTTCAAGAAGATCGCCCGCCGCAAGTACGCGGTGGTAAGCCCGCGCATCTACGCCGGCATCTGCAACGCGGTCATGTCGGGCGTGCACCTCACCGGGCTCCCGGGCGAGAAGGTCGCCTGCGGCGTGACGGGCCCGCGCGGTAACAACACGGGCACGCAGCCGCGCTCCTCGTTGTCGCCGATTCCGTTCCTGCGCGGGATGAAAAAGGCCGGCGCGCGGTTCGACGTCTACGCGCACCATCCGTACTACCAGCATCCCAAGGAGTCTCCGGCCAAGCCGCCGCCCGGCTCGCGCGCGATCACGCTCGGCAACATCAACGTGCTCCTGCGTGAGCTCAAGCGCCTCTACGGCAACAAGCATCTCTGGATCACGGAGTACGGGTACCAGACGAACCCGCCCGACCACAGCTTCGGCGTCTCGTGGATCAAGCAGGCCCGCTACGTCTCGCAGGCGTACTCGATCGCCCGCAGGAATCCGCGGATCGACATGATGGTCTGGTTCCTCATCCGGGACGAGCGGCGCATCGGCAACGGCTGGCAGTCGGGCCTCTACACCGCCTCCGGCCGGCGTAAGCCGAGCTACCAGGCATTCCGGCGGATGCCGAAGTAGCCTCGAAGGGCCGTATCATGAAGCGGCCCGTGGCTACCGAGAAGGCGCCGCCCCAGGCGCATCCGCCGCAAGCCGCCCGGCGCACGCGCGACGGCATCGTCGCAACCCCGCGAATCGGGGACATCCGGTCGACGACGCCGAGCTTCCCGCTGCAGGGAGCGATCCGCCGTTTGGCGAGCGTGGCCGCGCTCGTGGCGCTCGATCTCGTCGGGCTCGTGCTCGGCCTCTACGCGGCTCTCACGCTGCGCGCGTTCGTCTACGGGGACGAGGTCGACCAGTGGGGGCTGCGCTGGAAGGTGGAGACCGACTGGCTCCCGTTCCTGACCGTGATCACGGTGCTCGTCTTCTGGCGGGCGGGGCTGTACGGGGAGCGTGAGCGCCGCGCCGGCTTCGGGCGGATCCTCGCCTCGCTCGCGCTCGTCGCCGTGATCACGCTGACGTTCGCTCTCGGGACCGGCTGGAAGTTCAACTCGTACGGGCTCATGCCGACGGCCGTCGTCCTGAGCGCCGTCTTCATCGGCCTGCTGCGCGGGAGCTACGACGTCGTCACCGGCGACCTCCTGAAGTTCGCCGGCGTCCGCAGGCGGGCGATCCTCGTCGGCACGGGCGAGAGCCTCGCGCGGCTGCGGCGCACGCTCGGCGCGAGCAGGGCCGGAATCGACTACGACTTCGTCGGCGTGCTCTCGACGTCGCAGGACTCTGCGGGCCTGCCGCTGCTCGGCGGCCCTTCCTCACTTGCGTCGGTCCTGGCGAAGAGGGACGTCGACGAGCTCATCGTGACCGACTCCGACTTCGACGACCGAGCGCTCGTCGAGATCGTGGAGCAGGCGCATCGACGAGGAGTGAAAGTGCGCGTCGCGCCGCGTGCGAGCGAGCTCCTCATCGAGCGGCGTGGAGAGTACGTGCCGGGTCAGGGCGTCCCGCTCTTCGAGCTTCGGCCTCCGGTCTTCGTCGGCGCGGACTGGCTCGTCAAGCGCTCGTTCGACCTGGTTGTGAGCGCGCTCGTCGCAGTGGTCGGGCTGCCGCTCTGGCTCCTGATCGCGCTCGGGATCAAGCTCGAGTCGAAGGGCCCGGTCCTCTATCGCGACCGCCGCGTCGGGCTCAACGAGCACGAGTTCGACATGCTGAAGTTCCGCACGATGCGCGAGGGCGCCGACGAGCTCCAGGCTCAGCTCGAGCAGGCGAACGAGGCCGAGGGCGCTCTCTTCAAGATTCGCGACGATCCGCGGGTGACCCGCATCGGTCGCGTGCTGCGCCGGCTCTCGATCGACGAGGTGCCGCAGGTCCTGAACGTGCTGCGCGGAGAGATGAGCCTCGTCGGCCCGCGTCCGCTGCCGGTTCGCGACTACGAGCTGCTCGAGCCCTGGCACCGCAAGCGGTACCTCGTCCTGCCCGGCATGACCGGGCTCTGGCAAGTCGCCGGACGCTCGAGCCTCGGCTTCGACGACCTCGTGCGTCTCGACTTCTACTACCTGGAGCACTGGTCGATCTGGCTCGACGTCTCGATCCTGCTGAAGACGATCCCCGCCGTCCTCAACAGCCGCGGAGCGTATTAGCGATGGCGTTGCGAGCCGACGTTCTCGACCGCCACAAGCAGGAGTGGGAGGAGCTCGCGAAGGTCGACCCGCTGTGGGCGATCTGCACCTCAGCCGATCGGCTGGGCGGCGGCTGGGAGCTGGCCGAGTTCTTCGACACCGGTGAGGCCGAGATCTCGGAGATGCTGAAGGTCGCGGACGATCTCGGCGAGCCTGTGCGCCGCGAGCGCGCGCTCGACTTCGGCTGCGGCGTCGGGCGGCTGAGCCGTCCCCTGGCAGAGCGCTTCCGCGAGTGCGTCGGGATCGACATCTCGGAGGGGATGGTGAAGCTGGCGCGCGAGCTGAACGACGACCGGCCGAGCTGCCGGTTCCTGGTCAACGCCGCGCCCGATCTCGGGCAGCTCGAGACCGAGTCGTTCGACCTCGTCTACTCGGCCCTCGTCCTCCAGCACATGCCGTCGGTGGAGATGGTCGAGTCCTACGTCAGCGAGTTCCTGCGCGTTCTTCGCCCGGGAGGGCTGGCGGTGTTCCAGACGCTCTCGCACATTCCGCTCGCCCTGCGCCTGCAGCCTCGGCGGCGCGTCTATGCCTTCCTCCGGGGGCTCGGCCTCTCCGAGCAGCTTCTGATGATGAAGATGAAGCTGACGCCGGCCCGTGGGCTCGCCGTTCCCGAGTCGAAGATGCGGGCGATCGTGGAGCGTCACGGCGGGACCGTCGAGCTCGCCGAGGCGTTTGGCGAGCGTGCTGCGGTCGAGCACGTCAGCAGCGTGCGTTACTTCGCTCGAGCGGCGTAGCGCGCGCCGGCGTGCCGGTCTCCGTCGTGATCGTCGCGTATCGGGCCGGCCCGGCGCTGCTGCGCTGCCTCGAGTCGCTCAGCGGCCAGGAGAGCCTGCTCGAGACGATCGTGGTCGACAACGGCGGCGGAGGCGACGAGATCGAGGAGGCCCGCGGGATCGATGGAGTGCGCGTCGTCGAGCCCGCCGAGAACCTCGGTTTCGCGGGCGGCTGCAACCTGGGCGCACGCGAGGCGCGGGGCGATGTCCTCGTCTTCCTCAACCCCGACACGGTCGTCGCCGGCGGAGCTGCTGCTCAGCTCGAGCGGGCGGTCGCGGATCCCTCCGTCGGAATCGCGATGGCTCGCCTGCTCCTGCTCGACGAGCCGGACAAGCTGAACTCGTCCGGGGTCGAGGTGCACGTGACGGGGATCGGCTGGGCCGGAGGGTTCCGCGAGCCGGCGGACGCGATCTCCGAGCGTCGCGAGGTCCCGGCGCCGAGCGGCACGGCGATGGCGGTTCGGACGGACACGTTCAACCGGCTCGGCGGCTTCGCGGACGAGCTCTTCATGTACCTCGAGGACCTCGAGCTCGGCTGGCGGGCGCGCATCGCCGGCTATCGGGTGATCGTCGAGCCGGCCGCCGACGTCCTTCACGAGTACGAGTACGGCCGCAATCCTCGGAAGAACTACTTCCTCGAGCGGAACCGTCTCGTGTTCGTGCTCTCGGCCTACTCCGCACGGATGCTCGTCCTGCTTGGTCCGCTGCTCGTTCTCACCGAGCTCGGCATGACGGCGGTCGCGCTCAAGGAGCGATGGCTCGGTGACAAGGTCGCCGGGTGGGCGTGGCTCGTGCGGAACGGCGCTGGGGTCGGGCGCCGGCGTCGGTCCACGCAGGGGTTGAGGAGGGTCCGCGACCGCGAGCTTGCGGACTGGCTCACACCGGTGTTCGACCCGAAGATGATCCCCGTGCCAGGGCTCCTGCGTGCAGCGAATCCCCTCGTTCGCGCCTACTGGACGACCGTCAGGAAGCTGCTCTAGGCGCGAGGCCGACGCTGAAGAGCGCGCCGAGTTGCCGTGAGTCGGCCGACCCGAAGTCCACGGGTGAGAACGTCGGCTCGACGTGGAGCTCGACCCGGTACGGGCCGCGCGGAGGAGGGAAGAGGAAGACGCGGGACGCACCGGCGTGGAGCGTCAAGGTCCGCCGTGCGAGCACGCGCCCGAGTCGCGGTTCGCCGCCGGAGCCGACGAGCGTCCCGAGCCTCAGGACAACATGCCCTGGCACGTCGGGCCCCGTCCATGGCACGCGCGAGAGGCTCACCGAGAGTGCGCGCTTCCGCGGCGGCGCCACGTAGCCGGTGTATGCGGCGTCCTGCCCGGTCCAGCCGTCGGCGTACACGCCTTCGTAGGCGCTCGCGAGCTTGGCCACGCCGGGAGTCCGGTATGCGACGAGTGGAGCGCGGCGGACGACGACGCGCCCGGCGAGCCCGACTGACTGGTTCGTGACGACCCTCGGGCTCGCGATCGCGCCGGCGTTCCCGACCGGCCGGATCTCCCCGGTCGCGAGGTCGACCCGCGCCGCCCTTTCGGGCAGAGGGCAGAGCTCGGGTGTTCCGGTGTTGACGACCTCGTCCACGTTTCGGTTCCAGAACTCGGCCTGCATCAGGGCTTGCGAGGCTACGAACGGGTCGGTGCCGCTCGCGGAGTAGAGGAAGGTCACGGGATGGTCGCGGCCGAACTCCTCCTCGATCCAGCTCGAGTCGCGTCCGAGGCCGGTTTCGTAGCGCGCGAACGAGGCATACGTCTGGAGTGAGATGAAGGCCGACCGGCCGACCGCGACGAAGAAGACGGCCAGCGGCAGCGCGAGAACGATCGGCCCCAGGCGTCGTGGGACGAACACGAAGAGCAGACCGGCCAGCACCGCTCCCGCCGATGCGAGGAGCTCGATGTGATTCGGGCTCGATCCGAGGCGCCTGACGAGGTTGAAGAAGTAGTACAGCCCGAACGAGCTGTAGACGGGCGAATCCTGGATGAACCGCGAGAGCGGAAACCAGAGCACGAGTCCGACGGGGACGAGCGCGGCGATCGCAGTCAACAACCTCGGCCGAGGCAGTCCCTCATGGAGCCAGGTGACCAGGGCCAGGAGGAGGAGCGCACCGAGGTAGAAGGTGTACCGCTCGACCGGAAAGTGGCTCGCGAACAGCGAGCTGAAGAGCCCGATCTCGAGCAGGAACCAGACGAACGTCGGCAGCGCGACCGCGACGAACGCCCTCTTGGCGGGAGTGAACCGCGCCGGCGTCCAGACGACGATCCCGATCACGACGATCAACGCGCTCACCGGGAAGACGCCCATCTCGAGAGTGAGCGCGGCCAGGTTGTAGATCGCAGTCCGCACGCCGTCCCAGAGCGAGTAGTCCGCCTGGAGCACCTCGTGGTACGGGATCGCACCAGGCCCCCTGATCAGCCAATAGACCGCGCCGAGGCCGGCGAGCGCGCCCAGCGCCACCCACTGCTGCTTCACGCCTCGGACCAGTCTCGACAGCGTCCTCTCGGAGCCTGTGTCGAGCGCCGCATAGAGGAGTGCGGCCGTCGGAAGAACGACGACCAGTGCCGCCGCCTGGGCCCGAACTCCGAGCGCCACGACGATCGCCGCCACGGTAAAGAGCTGGCTCGCGACGCTCGGGCGCTCGAGCGATCGTGCGATGGCGTACGCCGCCAGGACGAAGGCGGGGAAGAACGCGTTCTCCGTCATCAGCATCGCCGTGTAGTCGAACGCGGGCAGCAGCAGGAGGAGCGCGGTTCCGGCGAGTGCGTACAGCGGTGACGAGAGCCGCCTCGCCCAGAGGAAGAACGGAAGCGCCGCCAGTGTCATGACACCCACGTTGATCGCCTTCGCAAGGCCGTACGCGGTCTCCATCGAATGCGCCCACCAGGCGGGTGCGATGAGAGCCGGATAGACGAAACTGACCGGATTCGGCTCGTGGCGATACGCGAAGTGGCCGTCGAGCGCGACGCTCTTCGCGATTCCCGCGTAGATGAACTCGTCGCACATGAGCTGGGGCGCGGCGATCTTTCGGGTCAGGAAGGTGCGGATTCCCGCCGCCGCGAGCATGAGGAGGAGCGCCGCCGCGAGGGCGCCTCTCGGCGAGCGCAGGTAACTGTTCAGGCGGGCGCGGATTTGAGCCCGATAGTAAGTGCGGTCGTGTCGTCGCCGGGTCGCGAATGCCGGCGTGCCCGGAGGAACGTCGACGGTTGACGGACCCCGTAACGCGGAGAGTACTCGCCGGGCTCGGGCCGAAACTCGAGGCCGTCAGCCGAGATCTCCACCCGGTCCTCGGCCCCCGGGGCGAGCGGGAACGTCCACTCGAGCTCCTGCGACTCGGACGAGGTGATGGTGTCTTGAATGCGCAGTTCCCGCTCCCCGAGCTCGACGCGGCGCGTGTGGGTTGCTCCCGGGAAGCCGTGGTGGCGCCCCTCGAAGCTCGCCCCGTCCCACGAAAGCGCCTCGGCCCGCGTCCGGTCGGTCATCGAGAAGAGATCGTCGGTGCGGAGCTCGTTCTGCTCGTGCTCGCCCACGCGCAGCGTCGCGTGGAAGGCGGTCGAGCGGAAACGGTTTCTCTCGACCGGGTCGGCGGTGTAGGTGAACGTCCCCGGATCGACGACGAGCGCGCCGCGGGCATCGGCGAGCTCGAAGGAGAGCTGGTCGTTGTGGCCGTGGCCGCCGCGGCCGTGCCGGCCGACGTCTCCGCAACGCACGATCGCGTACAGGCTGCCGTTCCGCAGCACGTAGTAGCCGCCGTCGGTGTACGCGGTGCTCCCCGCGGCCTGCTCGAGCGGCCGGGCCGCCTGCGCGAACAGGTGCCGGTGGTCGCGCGGGTCGGCGCCGTAGTCGGCGAGCGGCAGGAAGCGTCCGTCGTCGCCGTCCCCGATCTGCGGCGCCAGCCCGTCGGGGCGCGTGTAGTCGCGGACGAACGCAAGCATCAGGTCGAGGCGCTCGCGGTACCAGTCCGGGATCGCACCGGGGACGAGCGTGTCGGCAGCCTGTGTGCCGCAGACGAAGAGCTCGGTCACGAGCCTGTGGTACGCGGTCGAGGCCTCGTGCGCGCAGCCGTCCGCGCGCACCTGGTGCTCCATCTCCGAGACGAGCTCGCCGGCCGCCCACTGCGCCCAGTCGCGGCCCTCGCGGCTGCCGAAGAAGAGCGCGGCGACCGGGAGCAGCCCGACCACGTTCGACAGGTAGTGGTTGCCGCGCGCCTCGCTCCACTCGAGGTGCGAGCGGATGAACCGTCCGTGCAGGAGCAGGCTCTGGAGGGTGCGCTCGAACCACTGCTCGCGGGCCGCCTGCTCCGCGGAGAGCGCGAGCGCGGCCACCCAGTTCGCGGCGCGGATCGCGACGTCCATCGTCGTCGTCCAGTTCACGCCGAGCTCGACCGGATTGGCGGCGATCCAGCTCTCTAGCTGGGCACCGACCTCGTCGACGTGTCCCGTCGCGGCGAGCAGCGGCAGATGCTGGAAGCGCGAGAGCTCCCACGGGACCTTGACGTCGGAGCCGTCGTCGTACGAGACCCGAAGCAGGGAGCTCTGATGCAGCGGCCAGCGGCGCCCGGTCTTGAAGTCGGCCGACCAGTCGATCTCCGGCCCGAGGGCGGTCGGCCCCGAGCCGAGCAGGTCGAACCGATGCTGGATGAGCGCCTCCACGCGCGCTTGAACCTCCTCGTGACGATGTGTCAGCTCGCTCTCGAAGCGCGCGACGGTCGGCATTGCGAGGAGGACCGGGCCCCGGAGGACCTCGACCGCGCGCGCGCCGCCGAGCGCCTCTGCAACCTCACCCGCTCCGACCCGAAGCGGGCGCACGCGCAGACGAGCCTCCCTCGCCGCCCCCTTGCCGAGCCTACCCGCCCCGCGGAGCGCCGCCTTCGTGCCGGCCCGGCGCCAGAGCGCGAGACCCTGGCGGAAACCGACCCTCAACCCGCGGGCACGCGCCCGGCGATCCAGTAGTCGTGCCAGGCGCTCACGTTGTAGATGTTCCACAGCTGGAAGGCCCAGTCGCCGCGCCCGGCGCGGTGTGCCCGCCAGAGGTCGTCGATCGCGTCGTAGTCGAGCAACCCGCGCTCCGCGAGCGACGAGGCCCGGATCTCCCGGCGCGCCCGCTCGCCGAGCCCCTCGCGGAACCACTCGCTGACCGGTGCTGAGAAGCCCTGCTTCGGCCGGGCGATGATCTCCGCGGGCAGCAGCCCCGACACGGCCTTCTTCAGCAGGTACTTCCCCTGGCCGTCGCGCACCTTCATCTCCGGCGGAAGAGCGATCGCGAACTCGACCAGATCCGCGTCCAGGAACGGGACGCGCGCCTCGACCGAGTTCCGCATCGTCATCTTGTCGACACGCATCAGGAGCAGCTCCGCCAGGCGGTTCTTGAGCTCGAGGTAGGTCATCCGCTGGAGGAGGTCCGCGTCGCCCGCCTCGTCCCAGAAGCGCTTGACGACCCGGTACGAGTCCGGGTGCGCCCGCCCGTTCGTGAGCACGCGCTCCTTGAGCGCTCCCTGGTAGGCGATCGCACCGCCCCAGAACGGGATCCGCCCGGCGGCCGCCTCCTCGATCGCCTGTGCGTGCGGCACGAGCTTGCCCGTGCGGAACGCAAGTGCCGTGGCCGCGCGTCCGACCCGCGCCGGGAGGAGCCGGAGCGCTGAGCGATATCGCCTGTGGAACCGCGCATGCGACCAGTACGACTGATAGCCGTGGAAGAGCTCGTCGGAGCCCTCTCCGATCTGGACGACGACCGTCCCGTTGTCGCGTGCGAGCTTCGAGACGTAGTGCAGCGGCACGGCGACCCAGTCCGCGAGCGGCTCGTCCTGGTGGTAGATCAGCTCCGGGAGGAACGACTCGAGGTCGTGGGAGTCGATCACGACCTCGTGGTGGTCGGTGCCGAACCTGCGCGCGATCGTGCGCGCGTGCTCGAGCTCGTTGTAGCGCTCGTAGCGCTCGAAGCCGACGGAGAAGGTCCGCACCGGTGCGTCCATCAGCTCGGACATGAGCGCGACGTTCGTCGAGGAGTCGACGCCGCCGGAGAGGAAGACCCCGAACGGGACGTCCGACATCATCCGCCGGCGGATCGACTCGCGGAGCAGCTCCAGCAGCCGCTCCTCGAGCTCGGGCTCGTCCATCGCCGCGACCTCGTCCGCGGTCTCCTGCGAAAGCGGGCTCCAGAACGTCTCGACCTCGGTCGAGCCGTCGGCGCGCACGGTCATCCGCTCCGCGGGCCCGAGCTTCCGGACGCCCTTGAACATCGTCAGCGGCGCCGGTGTGCAAACGAAGGTGAGGTAGTGGAAGAACGCCTCCTCGTCGAGCTCGGCCGTGAGCGCGGGGTGGGCCAGGAGCGCCTTGATCTCGGAGCCGAAGACGAGCCCGCCGGCGGGCTGCGCGTAGTAGAGCGGCTTCTTGCCGAGACGGTCGCGCGCGAGGTGCAGCTCCTTCGTTCGCCCGTCCCAGATCGCGAGGTGGAACATCCCGTGGAGCCGCTCCAGGCAGCGGATGCCCTCCTCCTCGTACAGGTGGACGATCGTCTCGGTGTCCGTGTTCGAGCGGTAGCGGTGCCCCTTCGCCTCGAGCTCGGGACGGATGTCCATGTGGTTGTAGATCTCGCCGCCGAACGTGATCCAGACGGTGCCGTCCTCGTTCGACATCGGCTGGTGGCCGGCGGGGCTCAGATCGATGATCGACAGGCGGCGGTGCGCGAGCGCGACCCGGTCTTCGGGTGAGAACCACGAGCCGCCGTCGTCCGGGCCGCGGTGGTGGACCAGCTCGCGCATCGCCGTCACGAGCTCTTCGTCGACCGCGAACCCGTCGCTCGTGCCGAGGATGCCGGCGATGCCGCACATCAGGCGGCCCTCTCCGGCGGCGGCTCGACGGCGACCGTCTGGCCGGACGAGATCGAGCCCAGCGCGGCCAGCGCCACGCTCTGGGCCCAGTACGCGGCGCCCAGCCCGGGCTCGAACGGCCGCTCGCCGCGGCAGGCCGCGATCACGCCGTGCAGGAGCTCGGCATGCCCCTTGTCGCCGCGACCGCGCTCCTCGCTCGTCCCGTCCGCGCCGAAGGACGTGAGGGCCCGGAAGTCGTCGAGCACCCACGACCGGCCGCCGCGCAGCACTTCGACTCGCTCCTTCGGCATCGACGGGGCCCCGAGCCCCGAGTAGTGGATCGTCGCCACCGAGCCGTCAGCGTACTGAATGGTGATCGAGGCGCTCTCGGGCGCGCCGACCCCGGCAGGGGCGGGCGTCGCGGCCGCGAGCACCCGCTGCGGAGCCCCGCACAGCCAGTCGGCGAAGTCGAACAGGTGGCAGGCCTCGCCGAGGATGCGGCCTCCGCCCTCGTGCGGGTCGTTCAGCCAGTGCTCGGGCGCGACCGGCGCGTTCATCCGGTAGACGAGCTGGATCGGCCCGGACAGCCGGCCGACCTCCTGGGCGAGCTTTCGCGAGAGTGGGGCGAACGGACGGTTGAACCCGATCGCGAGCCTGTCGTTCTCCGCTCCGGCCTGCCAGACGTCGTCGATCTGCTCGCGCGTCAGGCCGAGCGGCTTCTCGACGAAGACCGCCTTGCCCGCCCGCAGGGCCGCTGCCGAGATCTCGGCGTGCGAGTCGTGCCTCGTGCCGACGACGACGAGGTCGACGTCCTCGGCCTCCACGGCCTCGCGCCAGTCCGTCCCCGGCCGGGCCCCGTTCAGCGAGCGGGCGAGCGCGGTCGCGGACGACCCGCCGCGGCTGACGACGGCCGTCACGCGCACGCCGTCCTCGCGCTGAAGGTTCGGGACGTGCGTACCGCGCACGAAGCTTCCGGCTTCGATCAGGGCGACGCGCACCTCGCCGTTCCGCGGCTCCACGGAGGCCGACGAGCGCGCCGGGCGCGGCGGTTCCTGCCGCTCCGCATAGGTGAGCACGGCCGCGGGCGGGGGCTCGTCGCCCGCCAGCGCCTCGTATGCCTCGGTCGCGCGGCCGACCGGCAACTCGAGCTCGACGAGCGGGTCGAGCTTCACGAGCCCGTCCGCGACGAGGCGGAGGTATTCGTCCATGTTCCGCCCGGCCGTCCAGCGCACGTAGGGCAGCGGATAGTCCAGGCCGCCTTCCTCGTAGGACGGGTCGTAGCGGCCGGGACCGTACGAGGTGGAGATGAGCACGTCCGCCTCGCGCTCGTAGAGCGTCTCGCGGTCGAAGTCGAGGCCGACCTCGCCCACGGGGACGACCTTGCCCTTGCGTCGCACCATGCGGACGGCCCGGTTGACGAGATCGCCGCCCTTCGCCGAGGCCGTGACGATGACCGCGTCGGCTCCCGCGCCGCCGGTCCACGCGGAGATCGCCTCCTCGGCCTCGTCCGGGCCGAGCACGATCTCGGCACCGAGGCCGCCGGCCAGCTCGCGCCGCTTCTCCAGGGGCTCGACGCCGGCGACGCGCGCGCCGGATGCCCGCAGCGCCTGCACCGTGATCAGCCCGAGCAGTCCGAGCCCGACGACCACGACGCGGTCGCCGAGCGACGGCTGCGCACGGCGGACGCCCTGGATCGCGATCGCACCGATCGCGGCGAACGAGGCGTCGCGCAGCGAGACCTCGTCTGGGACGGGGACGACGAGGTTCGGCGGCACCGACACGACGTCGGCGTGGTTCGCCCTGCCCGCGCCTGCGCAGGCGACTCGCTGGCCGACGTGGACGCCGGGGTCGCCGCCGGTGTCGAGAACCGTTCCCGCGCACGAGTAGCCGAGCGGGTTGTCCTGGGCCACCGCGCCGCGCACGGCGCCGATCGTCTCCCGGACGCCGTGGTCGCGTGCGTGCTTGAGCGTCTGGGCGACGAGGTTCGGGTTCTTGATCGCCCGGGCGGCGAGCGAGCCGGATCCGGACGCGACGACCGAGCGCTCCGTTCCGCTCGAGATCGCCGAGGCCGCGTTCGCGACCAGCACCGACCCGGGTGTCGGAGCAGGCTCGGGCACGTCGACGACCTGGGTCTTTCCGCCCCGCAAAACGACCTGTTTCACGGGGTGAGCGTATCGGGAGCGAAGGCCGTCGAACTCTCTATGCTCAGGCGCGATGCCCAGACGCCGGAAAGTCCTGTCCGTGGTCGGCACCCGGCCGAACATGATGAAGATCGCGCCGATCGCGGCCGAGCTCGCCCAGCGCGGGGACGAGTTCCAGCACGTGCTCGTTCATACCGGCCAGCACTACGACCGGGAGATGTCCGAGATCTTCATCGAGGAGCTCGGGGTCGGGGAGCCGGACTACTCGCTCGGGGTCGGCTCCGGATCGCACGCGCGACAGACGGCGGCCGTGATGGAGCGCCTCGAGCCGGTGCTGCTCGAGGCGGAGCCCGACGTCGTGCTCGTGCCCGGCGACGTGAACTCGACGATGGCGGCGGCGCTGACCGCGTCGAAGCTCCTCATCCCGATCGGGCACGTCGAGGCCGGCCTGCGCTCCTTCGACCGGACGATGCCCGAGGAGATCAACCGCATCGTCGCCGACCAGGTCTCGCAGCTCCTGTTCATCCACTCGCCGGAGGCGCGGGACAACCTGCTCGCCGAAGGCTG
>DATBGG010000155.1:0-8601 GCA_036558065.1 Gaiellaceae bacterium
GACGCGGGCGTGCGCTTCTTTCCCGTCGCCTGCCCGCGGCTCGTGCCGCTGATCGAGGGCGACGAGCCGTTCGCCGCGGAGACCGTCGAGGCGGTGCGCGAGTACGCGGCGCCGCTCAAGGAGGCCGCTGTGGACACGGTCATCCTCGGCTGCACGCACTACCCGCTGATCAGGCCGATCTTCCAGCGCGTCTTCGGCCGCGGCGTGACGCTCGTCTTCTCGGCCGAGGAGACCGCGCGCGAGGTTGCCGAGACGCTCGAGCGCAAGGGGTTCTCCAACGAGGCCGGCCGCGAGGGTGCCTATCGCTTCCTGACGACCGGCGACCCGGAGCGGTTCCGCGCGGTCGGAGAGCGCTTCCTGCAGCTCCCGCTGGGCGAGGTCGAGCAGGTCGCGATCGCCGAGCTCGAGGCGGCTGCGGCATGAGCCGCCCGAGTGGTCGCCGTCCCGACGAGCTGCGCGAGCTGACGATCGAGCCCGACTACCTCGAGCAGGCGAGCGGCTCGGCGCTGATCTCCTTCGGCAAGACGAGGGTGCTCTGCACCGCGTCGCTCGAGGACGGCGTCCCGCGCTGGCTCGCCGGCGGCGGCCGCGGCTGGCTGACCGCCGAGTACTCGATGCTCCCGGCCTCGACCGGCCAGCGGACGCAGCGTGAGGCAAGCGCCGGCAAGCAGAAGGGGCGCACGGTCGAGATCCAGCGGCTGATCGGGCGGGCACTGCGCGCCGTGGCCGACATGGAGGCGCTCGGCGAGCGGACGCTCTGGCTCGACTGCGACGTCCTCCAGGCCGATGGCGGCACGCGCTGCGCGTCGATCTCCGGCGCATACGTCGCCGCGAAGCGCGCGCTCGACCACGTCGGCCTCGGCCGGGCGCTCGCGGACTCTGTCGGGGCCGTCTCGGTCGGGATCGTCGAAGGCGCGGCGCTCCTCGACCTCGACTACCTCGAGGACTCCTCCGCCGAGGTCGACGTCAACGTCGTCATGGCCGGCGACGGCCGCCTGATCGAGGTGCAGGCGACCGCGGAGCGCGCGCCGCTCGACCGCGCGCAGCTGGACGAATTGCTCGACCTGGCCGCGGCGGGGATCGAGGACATCGGCCTCGCCCAGCGCGACGCAGTGGAGGCCGTCCGTGCCTGAGCTCCATTTCGGCGAGGTGCTCCTCCGGGTCGTGCTCGCCGGGATCTTCGGCGGGGCGATCGGCGCGGAG
Organism: Gaiellaceae bacterium; assembly: GCA_036558065.1. Classification (GTDB taxonomy): domain Bacteria; phylum Actinomycetota; class Thermoleophilia; order Gaiellales; family Gaiellaceae; genus VAXT01. Next base: position 1,204 of record DATBGG010000155.1, read on the forward strand.
CGCGAGATCCGTGAGCGCGAGGCGGGGCTCCGCACGCACATGCTCGTCTCGATCGGCGCCGCGCTCTTCACGCTCGTCTCGGCCTACGGCTTCAGCGACTTCCACTTCTCGAACGCGAGCGGGATCACCTACGACCCGACGCGAATCGCGGCCCAGGTCGTGACCGGGATCGGCTTCCTCGGCGCCGGGGCGATCATCCGCCAGGGGCTCTCCGTCCGCGGGCTGACGACTGCGGCGAGCCTCTGGGTCGTGGCGGCGATCGGGATCGCGACGGGAGCGGGCTACTACAGCGCCGCCGTGATCACGACCGTCGTCGTCCTCGTCAGCCTCTGGCCGCTCCGCATCATCGCGTTCAGGCTCTTCGAGCGCATCCGGCCCGGCGAGCTGCGGCTCGAGGTCGAGCTGCAACCGAGCGAGAGCGCGTCGATTCTCCTCGACCCGCTGGAGAAGAGGGGAATCGCCGTACGCTCGTTCGAGGTCGAGGAGGCTCGCGACCGGCGGAGGGTCGTGCTCGAGCTGCGGGCCTCGGGCGTCCAGCCGGAGCAGGTGACGGCGGAGCTGATGCGCCTCGAGCCCGTGCTCGGGGTCCGGTGGGCGTCGTAGAAGCCGTCCTCGCTTCGTCGAACGAGAACAAGCTGCGCGAGCTGCGCCACGCGCTCGAGGGCTGGACGATCGAGTTGCTCGACGCCGAGAGCTATCCGCCGGAGACCGGCGAGACGTACTACGAGAACGCGCGCGCGAAAGCTGTCTTCGCGCGGACGCGAGTGCGCGACCGCTGGGCGCTCGGCGAGGACTCGGGCGTCGAGGTCGACGGCCTTGACGGCGGACCGGGAGTTCTCTCCGCGCGCTGGGCCGCCGGCCGGGAGGCAGAGCGCGCGCTCGAGGAGCTGGAGGGAGTGTCCGGAGACGCGCGGCGAGCCTGGTACGTGTGCGAGCTGGTCGCTATCGCCCCGGACGGGACCGAGTATCGGGGCAGCGGCACCCTCGAAGGCCGGATCGCCGACGAGATGAGCGGAACGGGAGGCTTCGGCTTCGACCCGGTCTTCGTCCCGGACGGCGAGGAGCGAACCGTCGCCGATCTGGGGAACGAGTGGAAGCGCGAGAACTCCCATCGGTCCCGCGCGGCCCGCGCTCTGCTCGAGTCGATAATGCCCGCATGAACTCGATCAACCTCATCAAGGCAAAGAACACCGGGGGCAGGATCGACGTGGGCCAGGCGACAGGGTCGACCGAGATGCTCATGTTCGTCTACGACCTCGCGCCCGGCCAGGGCTCGTCGCCGTACCACTACGAGTACGACGAGGAGTGGCTCCTGGTCGTCGAGGGCACCGTCGTCGTGCGCACGCCCGACGGCGAGCAGACGTTCGAGCGCGGCGACCTCGTCTGCTTCCCGGCCGGCCCGGCCGGAGCGCACAAGGTGATGAACCGCGGCGATGCGCCGGCGAGGACGTTGTTGTTCTCGCGGCGGGGCCTGGGCTACGCGATCTCGGTCTACCCGGACAGCGACACGATCGGCGTCTGGGCCGGCGGCGAGGACGACCTGGTCTTCGAGCGCAAGAACGCCGTCCCCTGGGCCTATGGCGAAGAGGGGTGGAAGAAAGCGACCTAGGAGTTAGGCGAGCCCCGGAGCTTCTTCGAGCTCGACGGCCTCGTGGCGGCCGCGCGCGTGCCACCAGTTGATCTCGGCGCCGAAGACGATCACGTTCGCCATCAGGTACAGCCACACGAGCAGCAGGGCGGGCGCGCCGAACGCCTGCAGCGCGATCACGTTCTTCGACAGGTGCAGGTAGATCGGCAGGAGCTGGAAGCTCGCCTCGAGCACCACCGTCGCGACGATCGCCCCCGGCAGCACCTCGCGGTACGTGAGCTTCTCGTTCGTCAGCAGGTAGTAGACGGCGAACAGGAAGACGAAGACGGAGGCGGTCGAGATCAGCACCGACGCGCCGTACGCGACGTAGGCGTTGCCGAAGAACCCGTCGGCCACGCGCTCCAGGATCTCGTACCCGACCGAGCCGATGAACAGGCCGAAGAAGAGCGCGACGAGCGAGCCGACGAGCAGCGTCACCGCGACGAGCTTGCCGTGCAGGAACGACCGGTTTGGCTTCCCGTAGACGATGTTGAAGGCGGACTCGAGCACGCTGAACAGCGAGAGCGACGTCCAGCCGACGAAGAGGGCGCCGATCACGCCGAGCGTGGCCGCGTTGTCCTGGATCGACCGGACGACCTTGAGGATGCCCTCGACCGAGCTCGAGGGGAACGCCTTGTTCAGCTCCGTGACGAGGAAGCTCGACTCGTCGGCGCGGCCTCCCAATCCGAGCAAGGCGAGCGCCAGGAAGAGGAGCGGCACGAACGAGAGGAGCGCGAAGTAGGCGATCATCGCCGCCAGGTGGGTGCCTCGATCGGCGAAGAACTTGCTGAAAACCTCTCGCATTTTGCGGGAGGCTAGTCTCTCCGCCATGACGGAGCCCAAGGCTGCGCTCGACGAGTTGACGGAGATCTCCTCGCAGATCGACGCCGCCGTCCTGTTCGACGAGCAGGGCACGGTGATCGCGTCCACGCTTCCGGACGCCCGCGCGGAGAGGCTGGCGGCGAGCGCCCTGGCGCTGTTCGAGGGCGCGGCCCGGGCGGGGGAGGGGGATCCGACCCAGCTCGAGGCGGCGACGGCCGCGGGCAGCCTGTTCGTCGTCCGTGACGAGAAGACGCTGATCGCCGCGTCGACGTCGCAGGAGCCGACGGCCGGGCTCGTCTTCTACGACCTCAAGAGCACGCTGCGCTCGGCTGCCAAGCCGAAGCCGAAGCCGAAGCCGAGACGCCGGCCTCCGGCCGGGAAGAATGCGAAGCCGTAGGCTCCTCGCGCTCGGGCTCGCGGCCGGCTCCTTGCTCGGCATCGGCCTCTACGCAAGGCGCGGGAAGGGGCACGAGCGGATCGACCTCTACTTCGCGGACGGCTCGCTCGTCTCGTTGCACGGCGACTCGCCGCAGGCGGCCTCGCTTCTCGCGCACGCGCGTGAAGCTCTTCGGGCGGCCGGCGCATGAAGCGTGACGAGCTCGGGGCCGCGCTCCGCGACTACGCGTACCTCGAAGGCGACTTCGTGCTCCGCTCGGGGCGCCGCTCGAACTACTACCTGGACAAGTACCGCTTCGAGACCAGGCCAGACCTGCTTGCGGCCCTCGGAGAGCACATCGCAGCCGAGGTCGCCGAGCACGAGCCTGACGCGGTTCGGCTGGCGGGGCCCGAGCTGGGCGCCGTCGCGCTCGCCGCCGCGGCGTCGCTGTCCTCCGGGCTCCCGTTCGTGATCGTCCGCAAGGCCGCGAAGGAGTACGGCACCGCGAACCGCCTCGAGGGCGTCTTCGAGCCGGGGGAGCGTGTGTGCCTCGTCGAGGACGTCGTCACGACGGCCGGCGCGCTGATCGAGGCGCTGGACGCCGTTCGCGAAGCCGGTCTCGAGTGCCGAATCGCGGTCTGCGTGGTCGATCGCGAAGAGGGCGGTGTGGACGCTCTCGCGCGCAAAGGAGCCCGTCTCGTGCCCCTTTTTCGGGCAGGAGACTTGCTCTCAGCGGAGAAAACCGCCGCAAAACCGCATGGTTGAGCGGAAACGGCTTGGCTGTTAGGGTCCGGCCTACGCTTACCAACGTTCTAGAGGGAGGCTGATGTGACAAAGCAGGAGTTCGTCGACAGGGTCGCGGACAAGGCGGGTATCTCGAAGCGCGACGCGGCCGAGGCCGTGGACGCCTTCCTGGACTCGATCACCGACGTCCTGCAAGGTGGTGGTGAGGTGGCGTTCACCGGATTCGGCAAGTTCACGACCCAGCGGCGCGCTGCTCGGCAGGGCGTCAACCCGAGGAATCCCTCGCAGCGAGTGGAGATTCCCGCGACGACGGTTCCGAAGTTCTCTGCGGGCAGCCAGCTCAAGCAGGCCGTGAAGAGCGGCGCTGGCCACGGCGGCTGAACCAAGCTGATCGAAGTTTCAGAGAGGGCCACGGCAACGTGGCTCTCTCTCTTTCCGGGGTCGGCGGTACTCTCAGGGGCGATGGTGCAGGAGCTCGACTCGGTTTCGGCCGGAACGAACGTGGCCTCGTTCGCCGATCGGCTGGCCGAGGCTGTCGAGAGCAAGCGCAGCCAGGTCCTCGTCGGGCTCGACCCGGTGCCCGACCTGCTCCCGCTGGAGCTGGCCGGCGAGGCGGGTCTGGGGCGGGCCGAGGCGGCGGACGCCTGCACGCGCTTCTGCTGCGGCGTGATCGACGCGGTCGCGCCGTACACGGTCGGCGTCAAGCCGCAGCTCGCGTTCTTCGAGGCGCTCGGCGCGGACGGCATGCAGGCGTTCGAGAAGGTCTGCCGCTACGCGCGAACGGCCGGGCTGATCGTTCTGGCCGATGCGAAGCGCGGGGACATCGGCTCGACGGCGCGCGCGTACGCCACGGCGTACCTCGAGGGCTCGCCGCCGCTGGCCGACGCGATGACGGTCAACCCGTACCTGGGGAGCGACTCGATCGAGCCGTTCCTCGCCGCTTGCCGCCGTGAGGGCGCTGGGATCTTCTGCGTCGTCAAGACCTCGAATGAGGGCGGCGCCGACGTCCAGGACCTGACGCTCTCCGATCGGCGTCCGCTGTGGCAGCAAGTCGCGCGGCTCGTCGCGGAGTGGGGCGAGGACCTCGTCGGCGATCGAGGGCTGTCGAGCGTCGGCGCAGTCGTCGGCGCGACACATCCCCGCGCGGTGGGCGAGGCGAGGCGGCTGCTCCCGCGCTCGATCCTGCTGCTTCCGGGCCTCGGGGCGCAGGGCGCCGGTCCTGCAGACGTGGCGCGGGCTTTCACGAGCGGTCCCTCGAGCGCCCTCGTCTCGGCCTCGCGCTCGGTGCTGTACGCGTTCCGCACGACCCACGACGACTGGCGCTCCGCGGCCGCGGCCGAGGCTGCCCGGCTGAAGAGCGAGGTCTGGGCGGTCTCGGGCTGGTGAGAGGACTGGACTGGCGAGCCGAAGCGAGGCGCTACGCGCTTCCGGTCGCGTTCCTGCTGCTCGTGACGGCGGCCGCCCTGGTCGTCCGCGGCGCGCTCTGAGCCGGCGCCGGTAGCCTTCCGCCCCGTGAAGCTCAGGCTGCTCCTGATCGCGGCCGCGCTCGCGCTCGTCCCCCCGGCTCTCGCCGCTCGACCCAGCGTGACTGCCCGCGCGTACGTCGTCGAGGACGGGCGCACCGGCGAGGTGCTCCTGGGGCAGGACGCCGCGAACCGCCTTCCGATCGCGAGCCTGACGAAGATGATGACCGTGCTCGTGACGCTCGAGCACGCGCGTCTGGACGACATGGTCACGATCTCGCCGCAGGCGGCCCAGGTCGGCGAGTCGAGCATCCCGCTTCGCGCCGGCGAGCGACTCTCCGTTCGCGACCTGGTCGAGGCCGCGCTGATCCAGAGCGCGAACGACGCGGCGTGGGCGCTCGCCGACCACGTCGGGCACGGGGACGTGAACCGGTTCGTCTCGATGATGAACCGGCGCGCGGAGCAGCTCGGTCTCGACGAGTCGCACTTCGTGCGGCCTGATGGCCTGGATGCGGCCGGGCACGTCTCGAGCGCCCGTGACATGACCGAGCTGGCGCGGATCCTGATGCAGAAGCCGGTCGTACGGCGCATCGTCGCCATGCGCGACGCGACCATCGCCGGCGGCCGCCGGCTGCACACGTGGAACGACCTGCTCGGCGTCTACCCGGGCGTCGTCGGCGTGAAGACGGGGCACACGAGCGCCGCCGGCTGGTCGGAGGTCGGAGCGGTGCGCGGGCCCGGCGTGACCGTCTACGCGACGATCCTCGGCAGCCCCGACCGCTCGACTCGCAACGCGGACCTGGCGGAGCTCATGACCTGGGGACTGGCGCGGTTCCGCGTCGTGCCGGTGATCTCGGCCGGGCGTGAGTACGCCCGCGCGGAGACTGCGTACGACCACGGGTCGCTCGCGCTCGTCGCCCCGCGCTCGATCAAGCGCGCCGTGCTCGTTCGGAGACCGCTCGTGGAGCGCGTCGTCGCGCCAAAGGGCGTCCAGCTGCCGGTGAGCAAGGGCAAGGCCCTGGGCGAGGTTCGCGTGTACGACCGCGGCCGGCTGATCGCACGCTCGCCGCTCGTCGCCGCTCGCTCGATCGGCGAGCCGAGCGCGTTCGACCGGGCCGCGTGGCACATCGGCCGGGCCGCGCACAACATGTGGGGCTGGGTCTCGTGATCGTCACCGTGACGTTGAATGCAGCGCTCGACCGGACGCTGACCGTTCCGAACTTCCAGCGCGGCCAGCGCCATCGGGCGAGCGGCGGGCTCACGCTCGCAGGCGGGAAAGGGATCAACGTCGCGCGCGCGCTCAAGCGGCTGGACGTCCCGGTCGTCGCGACCGGCCTCGCGGGCGGCCTCACCGGCACGCGGATCGTCGAGGAGCTGACCGAGGAGGCGATTCTCAACGACTTCGTGCGGATCGCCGACGAGTCGCGTACCTCGACCGCGGTCGTCGACCCGACGGCGAGCTCGTACACCGAAATCAACGAGTGGGGCCCGCACGTCGAGGAGGAAGAGCTCGAGATGCTCAGGGAGAAGCTGCGCTACCTCTCGTCCGCCGCCGACACGGTGGTCTTCGCCGGCTCGCTGCCGCGCGCGGTCGGCGACGAGTTCTACGGCGAGCTGATCCGCGAGTTGAACAAGCGTGGCGTGGACACCGTGCTCGACGCCGAGGGCGAATCGCTGCGGCTCGGAACCGCCGCCGAGCCGTTCCTCGTCTCACCCAACCAGCGCGAGGCGGAGAGCCTCGTCGGCCAGGAGTTCCACGAGGAGCCGGACTACATCCAGGCGCTCGACGACATCGCGGAGCTCGGTGCGCGGAACGTGCTGATCACGCAGGAGACCGGCTGCTTCGCGCTCCTTCGCGAGGAGCGGGACGTCAAGCGGCTGCACGCCGTGGCCCCCCAGGTAGAGCCGGTGTCGTCGGTCGGCTCCGGTGACGTCCTGCTCGCAGGGTTCCTCGCGGCGCGCGCCGCAGGCAAGCCGCTGGACGAGTCGCTCAAGAACGCGGTCGGCGCCGGGGCCGCCGCGACGCTCGAGGTCGGCGCGGGGCGCTTCGACACCCGCGAGGCGGGCCGTCTCGCCACCGGCGTCGAGGTCGCCGAGCTGGAGCCGGTCGTCTCCTGAGGCTGATACGATCGACTGCCACTTGAGAGGCGTGACGCGACAAGGTTTTTCTGGCCCGGGCGATCCATCGAGCCTGGGCTTTTTGCATACGAGGGGGTCTCAGTGGACGTAGAGATCGGGCGCGGCAAGAAGGCGCGACAGGCCTATGGCTTCGACGACATCGCGATCGTCCCCAGCCGCAGGACGCGCGACCCGCAGGACGTCGACATCGGCTGGAAGCTCGGCCCGCACCTGCTCGAGCTGCCGCT
>DATBGG010000156.1:0-2100 GCA_036558065.1 Gaiellaceae bacterium
CCGACAGCCAGATCGCGTTGCCGACGATCCGAGCGATCCATTCGGGACGCCGGACCGCGTAGTAGGGGTTCGCGGTCGTGAATCCGAGGTTCCCGAACTGGACGAGCATGAGCGTGAGGCTGTAGGCGACCGCGAACGTGCCCTGCTCCGAGGCCCCGAGGCGCCGTGCGATGACGGCCGCGGTCACCAGCCCGAGCACGAGCGTGGCTCCCTTGCCGGCGAAGGTCAGGAAGACGTCGGTTCTGAGCCTCGCCTGCTGTGGCCCCTCGAGCGGGACCGGCGTCGCGTCGTCCATCCGCGCAGATGCTCGCAGACACGTGTGATGAGATTGGGCGGTGCAGCGGCTGTTGCTCGTCAGTCATCGTTCGATCGACCAGGCGGGCGGGCCTGCGGCGCGCTGGCGCTCGTTCGCACGCCACCTGCCCGAGCACGGTTGGAACGTCGACGTCGTCTCTGCGGGGGGCGCGGACGAGTTCGCCGCGCCGGAGAAGGCAGAGCGGCGCGCGAAGGTCATGGAAACCGCGGGCCGGGTCGCGGACCCGGTCTTCCGGCTCGCCGGGCTGCGGCCGGAGGCGATGCCGCTCTCGATGCTGTGGGTGCGGCGCGGGAGGCAGGAGATCGCGCGCCGGCTGGCCGGGGGCGGCTACGACGCGGTGCTCGCCACCGGCCCGCCCTTCGCGGCGCTGATCGCTGCACGGAGAGCGGCCGCGGAGGTGCCGCTCGTGGTCGAGCTACGCGATCTCTGGGCCGGCAACCCCGCGTTCGATCGCGGAGGGCCGTTTCTGCCACGGCTCGAGCGGTGGGTCGCCAACGGCTCCGCGGCCCTCGTCGGCGTCACGCCCGAGGCTGCGGCGGACCTCCACGCGAGGCATTCCGAGGCGCGGGTCGAGGAGATCCCGAACGGCTTCGAGCCCGCGCTGATCGCGATGCGGAAGCCTTCGAGTGGCAGGCCGACCACGATTCTCCATTCCGGGACGCTCACCAAGGACCGGCCGCTGGAGCCGCTACTGCGTGCGCTGAAACCGCCGCTGCGACTCGTCCTGCACGGGTACGTCGCGCCCGAGATCCGCGCCCAGGTGGAGCACTCCGGCGCCGACGTCGAGCTGGTCGAGCCCTCGGGCTGGGAAGACGCCGTGCGCCGGATCGCGGACGCGGACGTCGCGCTCGTCACGCAGGCTCGCGGTGCCGGCGACGAGACCGCGGTCGCGGCCAAGGTCTACGAGTACCTGGCGCTCGGCAAGCCCGTGCTCTCGATCACGGACGGCGGCGCCACTGAGGCGCTGCTCCGCCGCCTCGGCGCCGACCGCCTTGCCGCGCGACTCGACGACGAACCCTCGATCGAGGCCGCGCTCGCGGAGATCGAGGCGGGCGACCTGCCTGAGCCCGTGCCACCCGAGAGGCTCGCCCCGTACGAGCGTCCGCGCCTAGCCCAGCGCCTGGCCGAGCTTCTCGACTCGCTCGTCTAGCGCCGTGGCCAGCGCGTCGGCGATCCGTTCCGACGCCTTGCCGTCCCAGAGCGGCGGAATCCGCGTCTCCTTCGCACGCGCGGCTTCGAGCAGCGCCGGCACCTGGGCAATCCGGGCCGGGTCGAGGCCGAGCAGCGTGTTCGTGCCCATCGAGACCGTGATGGGGCGCTCCGTGTTCGCGCGCAGCGTGAAGCAGGGGAGCCCGAGATACGTCGTCTCCTCCTGGATCCCGCCGGAGTCGGTCAGGGCCCCCGCCGAGCCCGCGACGAGGCTCAGGAACTCCACGTAGCCGACCGGCTCGAGCAGCTTCAGGCGGTCGAGGTCGAAATCGATCGCCAGCGCCTCGAGCGCGGCGCGTGTGCGCGGGTGCACCGGGAAGACGACGGGCAGCGCCTCGGAAATCGCGGCGAGCTGCCCCATCGCCTCGGCGAGCAGCGGCCCGTCGACCAGCGCCGGCCGGTGCAGCGTGACGACGAGGTACTCGCCGTGCGGAAGGCCGTGCTTCTCCGGCGCGCCCGCCGCGTCGATCCGTTCGCGCATCGCCACGAGCGAGTCGATCATCGTGTTGCCCACGTCGTGGATCCCGGTCACCGGGCAGCCTTCGGCAAGCAGGTTGTCCCGCGCCTCAGGCGAG
>DATBGG010000157.1:0-2164 GCA_036558065.1 Gaiellaceae bacterium
GGTGCTGGCGACGGAGCTGTACGGGGATCCGAGGCTTCCGCGCGACGAGGTGCTTGCCCGCTTCACCGAGCGTGCCGGGAATGCCGTGACGGTGTTCGACCCGCACGACTACTCGGCGCCGTACGCGAGCGGCTCGGCGCCGGTCGACGGCTACGTCGTCTGCCCGTGCTCGATGGCGACCTGCGGGACGATCGCCACGGGAGGTGAGGCGAACTTGATCCACCGCGCTGCAGGCGTCGCGCTGAAGGAAGAGCGCAAGCTCGTCCTCGTCCCGCGCGAGACGCCGCTCTCGACGATTCACCTCGAGAACCTGCTCACGCTGCGCCGCGCCGGGGCCACGATCCTCTTCGCGGCGCCCGGCTTCTACCACGGAGCCGAGAGCGTTGACGATCTCGTCGACTTCGTAGCCGGACGAGCGCTCGCGCAACTCGGGCTCGACCAGACTCTCGTGAAACCGTGGGGGGACGAATGAGCGAGCGAACCGGGACGCTCCCGGCCGAAGGCGTGCGGTCGATGTTCGACCGGATCGCGCCCGTCTACGACGCGATGAACCGCCTGATGACGGCCGGGCTCGACCAGAAGTGGCGTCGCGCGACGGTCGAGGCGGTCGTGCGGCCGGGCGACAAGGTGCTCGACTCGTGCTGCGGGACGGGCGACCTCGCAGTTGCGGTCGCTGCGGCCGGCGGTGAGGTGACGGGAGTCGACTTCTCGCGGCCGATGCTCGAACGGGCGCGGCGGAAGGCTCCGGAGCTCGAGTGGCTCGAAGGAGATGCGCTCGCACTGCCGTTCGCGGACGGGTCGTTCGATGCCGCGACGGTTGGCTTTGGCGTCCGGAACCTCGCGGATCTCGAGTCGGGTCTCCGCGAGCTGCGACGGGTCCTGCGGCCCGGCGGCCGCGTCGCGATCCTCGAGATCACTCGGCCGAAGGGCCTCCTCGCGCCCTTCTACAAGCTCTGGTTCGACGTCGTGATCCCGCTCGCGGGCAAGCTCCTGCCCGGCGGGTCCGCGTACACGTACCTGCCCGCGAGCGTCCGGCGCTTCCCGGATCCGCACGGCCTCGCGCAGCTCATGGACGAGGCCGGGTTCGGCGACGTGCGCTGGCGCCTCTTCGCCGGCGGCATCGTCGCTCTGCACACGGGAGTCGCCGGGTGAGCGCGATCGCAACCGTTCGCGCAGCTCCCGGCCTCGACGCTTATCTCGACGAGCTCGAGGACCGCCTGGCCGAGGCCGTTTCCGCGCGCCCGGGCCTCGTGGCCGACATCGGAGCCGAAGCGCTCGCCTCGGGCGGGAAGCGAATGCGCCCGCTGCTCGTCTTCCTCACCGCGAGCCCCACTGCGGATCCGCTCCCCGCGGGCGTCGCGATCGAGCTCGTGCACATGGCGAGCCTCGTCCACGACGACCTCATCGACGGCGCCGAGCTGCGTCGCGGCCGCGCATCGGTGTGGTCCGCGTACGGCGCCGACGCGGCACGGGCCGGTGGTGTCTACCTGTTCGCGCGCGCATTCGCCGAGCTCGCGGCGACGGGGGACGCACGCGCGGTCGGGATCCTCGCCGAAGCGGCCGACGCGCTCGTCCGCGGCGAGGGCATGGAGCGCGGCCAGCGGCGACGCCCCGACACCACCGTCGACGAGTACCTAACTCGCTGCACGCTGAAGACGGCGAAGCTGTTCGAGGCCGCGTGCCTGATCTCGAGCGGCCGGCCGGAGCTCGGGGAGTTCGGGCTCGCGCTCGGGGTCGCCTTCCAGATCGTGGACGATTGCCTCGACTGCGCCGGACAGACGGTCGAGACCGGGAAGATCGCGGGCACCGACCTGCGTGAGGGAATTCCCACGCTGCCGCTGCTGCTCGCGGCCCGCGAGGACGAGGTCGTGCGCAATGCGCTGGCGGGCGGCTCGCTCGAAGGAGCGCTTCTGCGCGTGTCCGCGTCGGGAGCGGTCGACGAAGCGCGGCAGGTCGCCCGCGCCTACGTCGAGCGCGCCCGGGCGTGCCTGGACGGCCTCGAGACGCGCGAGGAGCTGGACGCGATCGCCGACGCCGTCGTCGAGAGGACCGCGTGATGGCCGTCCTCGACCGCACCTCGACGCTGGAGCCGATCCGCGAGAAAGTGGAGGCGGGCGAGCGGCTCGACCTCGAAGACGGCCTCGCGCTGATGGAGTCGGACGAC
>DATBGG010000158.1:0-13203 GCA_036558065.1 Gaiellaceae bacterium
CGGGAAGCGCAGAGTCGCCTTCGCGACGCCGCTTCGCTTCGGTCGGAGCGAGACCCGCAGCACGTTCGGGCCACGCGCCTCGAGCGTCGCGCGCAATCGCGGCTTGATCGAGACGGCCACGCGCCACGGCTTGCCGACGACAGCGCTTCGCGGGAGAGAGACCGCCCGAATCGACGGGGGCTTGGTCGCCGCCGCATGCGCGAGCGGGACGGCGAGGACCACGACTGCGGCGGCAAGGCGGATCATCACGAGCCCTCCTGCGTAGAAATGGCGATACCGCCTTATTTATGGCGAAATCGCCCTACCACGTCAAGTGGTTGGGCCCGATCACAATGGTTCCCGCGAGCCGCACCTGGTAGGTCGCGGCGACGAGTTAGGGCGCCTGTTTCGAGGTCTTGGGATCTGCGGTGTGGGAGAGCCACGTAGGCGCTCCGAGCGCGAGCACTCGACGCTGTCCATCGGTCGTGCCGCCGTCGAGCTCTTCGAACGAGGTGGCCACGTCGCCCCCGAGCACGACCAGGCCCTCGTCGGTCTCGACGAGGACCGCCTGGTGCCCGTCGGTGTGCCCGGGCGTCGGCAGCAGCCGGATTCCGGGTAGCAGCTCCACTTCGCCCTCGTGCTCGACATACGTCGCGCCCTCGAAGTCGATCCATTCACGGATCGTGTAGTCGTCGAGCGAACGTGCGTCGGCGAGCTCGCGCGCCTGGACGTGGATCGGCACATCCGGGAAGAGGCGGTTGCCGCCGCAGTGGTCGAAATGCAGGTGCGTGTTGATGACGCAGGCGACGTCGCGAGGGATGTTCTCGGGGTGCGGCGTCGGGCTCATGTCGTCGATCTCGGGCCTCGAGTCGATCAGCCCGGTGTCGACCAGCACGAGCCCGGCCGGATGGTCGATCGTCCAGACGAACACCGGCCAGCGCTCGCCTTCGACGAGGAGCTCTGCCCCGAGGTGCGCACGGATCATTGTGCCGACCGTACCAACGGGGCGGGGCCGGGCACCACTTGCAGGTCTTTTACGGGAGCGACGGGACTCGAACCCGCGACCTCCGGCGTGACAGGCCGGCGTTCTAACCAACTGAACTACGCCCCCGGGCGCGGGACAGTGTAGCTACGCGATTTCGGTCAAGCCGAGCTGGCGCAGGAGCGTCACGCCGTCCGAATACACGTCCTTGCGGGCGACGAGGCCATCCTCGATCGGGATGATGTCCATGCCGCGGTACTCGACCTTCCTGCCGGTCGGCTCGATCGTCAGGCCGGAGCGGTTCATCGGCCCCTCGTGCGTCCCGCGCGCAGTCCACTCCTGGACGACGAGGTCGTCGCGGATGTACTGGCTCCGCGCCTCGAAGCTGAGGTCTGGGAACACGCCGAAGATCCCCGTGATCGCCTTCGCGATCGCCTCCTTGCCCACATTCACGTCGCCGGTCGTGTGGTTCTCGAACACCGAGTCCTCCGTGTGCATGGACACGATCGCGTCCACGTCGTGGGCGTTCCAGGCCGCGTTGTAGCGGTCGATGAGCTCCTGCAGCTCGGCGCCGTTCACCGGGCCAGCCTACGACAAGAGGTCGAGGATCCCAAGCGGGCGTCGGAACGGCGCGACGACGTACGCGCCCTGTGCGCGCTCGCGTGAGGCCTCGAGCAGCTCGCGCCCGATCTCGGTTCCGACCTCCGCTGCGCCCGGGCCCGCGTCGCGGAGCGCGTCGAGCACACGGTCGGGGACGACGATCCCCGGCACCTCGTTGTGGAGGCGCAGCGCGAGCTGGTGGCTCCAGACGGGGAAGATCCCGACGAGCACCGGGATCGGCCACTCGCCTCCGAGCAGCTCGACGAAGCGGTCCATGTACTCGAGGTCGAAGAGGATCTGCGTCATCGCGAAATGCGCGCCGGCGTCGACCTTTTGCCGGAAGCGGTCGAGCTCGTTCTCGAGGTCGTCGGCGGCGGGATTGACCGCGACGCCGATGTAGAAGCTCGTCGCGGCGTCGATCGCGCGGCCGTTGTAGTCCTCGCCGCGGTTGAGGCGGGCCATGAGCTTCGTGAGCCCGATCGAGTCGATCTCGTACACGCCGCGCGAGCCTGGATAGTCGCCGACCTCCGGCGGGTCGCCGGTGACAGCGAGCACGTTGCGGATTCCGCACGCGTGCGCGCCCAGGAGCTGCGACTCGAGGCCCATGATCGTCGCGTCGCGCGTCGTCATGTGCGGGATCGTCTCGACACCGGCTATGCGCTCGATCTCGACCGAGAGCATGAGGGCGCTCGCCGCCGCGCGGGCCGTCGCGTTGTCGTTGATGTCGACCCAGCCCGCCTGGCCGGAGTCCTTGATCGCGCGGGCGACCTCGACCATCCCTGCGTAGCTTCCGCCGAGCGGCGGGTCGATCTGCACCGAGACGGCCCACTCGTGCTCGCGGAAGGCGCGCGCGAGGTCCGTCTCCTCGCGCTGCTCGGGGACCGCGACGTGGACCTCGCGCTCGGCGAAGACGAGCGGCGCACTGGGCTCGCGCTCTTCCTTCACCGCAGAGGCGATCGCGGCGATCTCGGTCGGCGTCGTCCCGCAGCAGCCTCCGATCACGCGGGCGCCGAGGTTGCGCGCGTGGGCGGCGAACTCGGCGAAGTACTCGGGGGACGCGTGCGGGTAGATGATCCGGTTGCCGGCCATGCTCGCGAGGCCGATGTTGGGCATCGCGGCGAGCGGGAGCCCGTTTCCGCCCATCTCGTTGAGCGCGGCGAGGGCGGCCTGGATGCCCGCGCCGTGGTTCGCGCCGATCGCCGCGACGCCGAGCTCGTGTAGGCGCTCGGCTGCCGCCTGCGCGGACAGGCCCGAGAGCGTCTCGGCGCCCGCGTCGAACGTGAGCATGGCGAGGATCGGTAGCGAGGAGACGCTGCGAACGGCCTCGATCGCCGATTCCAGCTCGTCCAGCTCGAAGAAGGTCTCGACCGTGAACAGGTCGACGCCGCGGCCTTCGAGCACATCGGCCTGCTCGGCGAAGATCTCCCTGCGCTCGTCCGCCGGGACGCCGCCTTCTCCGAGCGGGCCGATCGAGCCGGCGATGAAGACGTCTCGGCCGGAGATCTCGCGCGCGTCGCGGGCGAGCTTGACGCCCGTGCTGTTGATCTCGCGGAGCTGGTCTTCGAGGTAGTTCGCGGCCAGCTTGCGGCGATTGGCGCCGAACGTGTTCGTCTCGATCAGGTCTGCGCCCGCCTGGATGAAGCCGACGTGGAGCTTGACGACGGTCTCGGGCGCGCGCAGGTTGGCCTCTTCCGGGATGCGGGCGCGGGGGGCGGCGCTCGAGACGAGGACGCCCATGCCCCCGTCGGCGACGAGCGGCGGGCCCTCCGCAAGGCGTTCCAGGAAGCGGTTTGCCATCGCGGAGCCAGCGTACAAGTCCTACCCGGCCTACACGTTCGGAGGTAGGTCAACCGCCGAAGTCAACCGCGAAAAGGTGATGGATCAAGTGGTGCCTCAGCGGCCAAGATCCGGGAGACCGAGCGGGGCCCCGATGCGGCGGGGGCCACTCGGGAAATACGAGGAAGGCTCCTCATGCGGCAGGAGCCACTCGATATCTACTGCGGTTCTCTTCGGAGACGTCAGAGCGGGCCGGGCGGCGGCCCGCTCTTTCGTTCCCGGGCTAAAGATCCGTCAGCAGAACGCCGAAGCCTCGTATGACTCCTTCCGTGGCCACGGGACTGACGGCAAGCATTCCTGCGGCACAGGAGATCGAAGCGGCCGGGCAACCGGCCGCTTCGCTTTTCAGTCGTCGGGATGCAGGAGCCGGCCTTCCATGCCGCCGGCGACCGTCACGACCTGACCGCTCACGTGCCCCGACAGCTCGTCCGACGCGAGCACGACCACCTGCCGCGCCACGTCCTCCGGCTGACCGACTTTCCGCAGCGGCATCGTCCGCGTCACCCGCTTGACGAGCTCGGGATCCGTCAGCGTCGTCCGCGTCATCGGCGACGCCGTCCACCCAGGGCAGACGACGTTCACCCGCCCGCGAGGGGCGACGCGCACGATCTCGTTCTTCAGGCTCAGCAGCAGCCCGTGCGTCAAAGCCGACTTCGCCGCGGCGTAGTCCGCATGGCCCGCCTCACCGAAGAGCCCGGCCGTCGACCCGACCAGCACCAGGCTCCCGTGCCCGTTGCGTGCAACCTCACGCAGGAACCCCCGCGCGGTGAGGTACGTCGCGGTCAGATTCGTCCGCAGCGTCTCCTCCCAGCGATCGAGCGGCAGCTCCCAGAGCGGCAGATCCTCCTCCGGCCATTTCCCGGCCACGGCCGCGCAGACATCGAGCCCGCCGAGCGCGTCCACGCTTCGCCGAAACAGCTCGTCGACCTCGCTCTCCACCCGCAAGTCGGCGCCGACGACCGGCGCTCCGCCGAGCTCCGCGCTCAAGGCCTCTGCGCGGTCCCGCCCCTCGTGGAAGTGAACGACGACCGCGCAGCCTTCCGCCGCGAACGCCCGTGCGCAGGCCCCGCCGATGCCGCCGGAAGCCCCAGTCACAAGCACGCGCTTGCCCGAAAGACCGGTGTCCACGCGAAGAGGCTACGGCCTCGCGAGTCAAGTCCGCGCGCGGAACGGCCGAAAGACGCATCCATGATGCCGTCCGCGGAGTTCAACGACCTCGAAGTCGGGCTCGCCGTCCTCGAAGCGCTGGACCCGAACGAAGAGCTCACGAAGGAAGAGCTCGACGTTCGCGCGTGGCGCTTCGGCCAGCTCGTCGAGCACGGCTACGAGATCGAGGACGCGATGGTGATCGCGCGCGCCGACTACGTCGACCTCGAGCTCGCGCGCGCACTCGTCGCCACCCACGGCTGTTCTTCTCGGCTGGCCGTTCGCATCTTGCTCTGACCGCGGTAATTGCGCTTTCATTGGGAGCGTGTCTGACGTGCTCGCACACGTGGTCGAGACCGACGCGCAACTCGTGGCCCGCTGCCGCGAAGGCGACGACGACGCCTGGCGCGAGCTGGTCGAGCGCTTCTCGCGCTACGTCTATGCGATCGCCGTTCAGGCGTACCGCATGCCGGAAGCCGACGCCGAGGACGTCTTCCAGGAGGTCTTCGCGCGCGCGTACGTGAACCTGCCCAAGCTCCGGAACGACTCGGCGATCCGCCCCTGGCTGGCTCAGATGACCCGTCGCCTCTGTCTCGACACACTGCGCGCGAGCGCACGGGAGGCGCCCGAGGAGCTGCCCGAGCCGGCCGGCGTCGACGACGCGATCGCCAAGCTCGACGAGGCTCTCTACGTCCACGACGCCCTGGCGACCCTCCCGGACAACTGCCGCGAGATCCTCGACCGCTTCTTCGCCCGCGACGAGAGCTACCGGAACATCGGGGACGCGCTCGACATCCCGGCAGGCACCATCGCAAGCCGAATCTCGCGCTGCCTCGTCAAGCTCAAGACCGAATTGGAGGACGAGGGAAGAAAACCGGTCTCTGCGGAGTCTGGTGGTTGACGACGTATGCGCAATTACGACGAGGAAACCCTGGCCGATCTACTCCGCACACTCCCCGCGCCTCCCCAGGCGTGGGTCAAGGCTGCGCAGGAGATCCCGCTCGCGCGGAGAGGTCTGGACGACATCGTCGAGCGCGCTCGGGCCGACCAGGCGTTCCGCGATGCCCTGATCGCCGACCTCGAGACCGCGCTCGAAAGCGCCGGTTACGACACCGATCCGGCGCTGACCGACGCCGTTCGCGAGCGCCTCTCCCTGTAGCCAGAGAGAATTGGCGCCGGCATGGCCGGTGACCTTCTCGACGCGTCCCTGCGCGGCTTTCTGGAGACGCTGTCCAGCGACGGCCCCGCGCCGGGCAGCGGCACCGCGGCGGCGATCGTCGTCGCCATGGCTGCGGGCCTCGTGACGATGGTCGCCCGGGCTTCGAGCGAAGACTGGGACGAGGCTAGGGGCGTCGTCGGTCAAGCCGAGACGTTCCGCGCACGAGTCGCGCCACTTGCCCAGGCGGATGCCGAGGCGTATGAAGCCGCGCTGGCGGCACTTCGCGGACGGAACGAGCTCGCGGAGCGCTACCGCGACCAGAAGCTGCAGGCTGCGCTGGCCCACGCGGCCGAGGTTCCGCAGCGAATAGCCGAGACGGGCTCCGATCTCGCCTGCCTCGCCGCGCTGCTGGTCGAGAACGGGAACCCCGAGGTGCGCATCGACGCCGCGGCGGCTTGCGTCCTCGCAGAAGCGGGCACGCGCGTGGCCGCGCAGCTCGTCGAGGCGAATCTGGGCGCGACCGAAGGCGACCCGCGGGTGCGTCACGTCCGCACGCTCGTGGCGATGGCCGAGGAGGCCTCGCAGCGCGCGCTCGCCGCCGCGCAGTAACGTCTCGTCATGGCTCAGCCGGACCCCAACGAGCCGCCGCAGATTCCGCAGGAGCTGCGCCCGGCCTGGAGCCTTCCGGCCGGCGCGGCCGACGAGATCAAGATCCCGGTCGAGTGGCCGGGCGAGGTCACACGAGACTGGGCCTGGGGCGGTTCCACAGGGAAAGGCGTTCGTGTCTGCATCCTCGACAGCGGCGTCGACGCCGACCATCCGCTTGTCGGCGAGGTCCAGCAGGCCGTCGCGGTCTCGGTCGGGCCGAACGACGAGGTGATCGTCGAGGACGACACCGAGGGAGACCTCTGCGGCCACGGCACCGCCTGCGCCGGGATCGTCCGTTCGCTCGCCCCCGACTGCGAGCTCGTCAGCGTGCGGGTGCTCGGCGCCGGCTTCACCGGGAGCGGAGGCGTGCTCCTGGCCGGCCTGCGCTGGGCGGTGGAGCAGGGGTTCGATGTCGTCAACATGAGCCTGTCCACGACGAAGCGCCAGTTCGCGGGCATCCTCCACGAGCTGACGGACAAGGCCTACTTTCGCCGCACCGTGCTCGTCGCGTCGGCGCACAACATGCCGGTCGAGAGCTATCCATGGCGCTTCTCGTCGGTGATCTCCGTCGGGAGCCACGAGGAGGACGATCCGCTCGCCTTCTACTACAACCCGGACCCGCCGGTCGAGTTCTTCGCCCGGGGCGTGGACGTCGAGGTCGCCTGGACGGGCGGCGCCCGGATCCGGTGCACCGGGAACAGCTTCGCGACGCCGCACATGAGCGCCCTCTGCGCGCTCGTCCTCGGCAAGCATCCGAAGCTGACGCCCTTCCAGCTGAAGAGCGTGCTCTACCTGACCTCGACGAACGTGGGAGGTGGACGATGAGCGAGGACCTGAAGGCCGCTGTGGCGGCAGGTGTCGTCGGATCCGAGGAGACGTTTCGCTCGCTGCTCGAGTCCGTGGCCGAGGTGGCACGCGCCATCTTCGGCGCAAAGGCGTCGTCGATCTTCCTGCTCGACGAGGAGACCGACGAGCTCGTCTTCGAGGCGATCGCCGGCTACGGCGCCGAGACGCTGCTCGGCCAGCGGTTCCCGTCGAGCACGGGCATCGCCGGCTGGGTGCTCGTCACGCGCCAGCCGCTCGTGATCGAGGACGTGACCGAGGACCCGCGCTTCGCGAAGGACTTCGCCGAGACGACCGGCTACATCCCGAAAGGCCTGATGGCGGTGCCGCTCCTGTACGAGGAGCGTGCGCTGGGAGTGCTCGAGGTGCTCGACCGACCGCAGCGCACGCAGTTCTCGCTCGTCGAGATGGACCTGCTCGGTCTCTTTGCGAACCAGGCCGCGATCGCGCTCGACCTCCTCCGGCGCACGCGCCGAGCCGAGGCGGTGCTCGCTGCGAGCGGCGAGGGTGCCGATGTGGTCGCCCGGCTCGCGTCGACGGTCGAGGGCCTCGAGGACGAGCGGCGCGAGGACGGGATCAAGCTGCTGGCCGCGATCGACGACGTCCTCAAGCGCGACGAGGGCGGCTAGCGCCGCCCTCGAAATCTCGCCGCAGCTGTCGGGCTGCTAGCCGATGCTCGGATCGCCGATGCTCGGCTTGTTGATGAAGCCGTGCGCCTCGACGTCGTCGTCCTTCTCGTCGTCGGTCTGCCCGATGCTCGGCTCACCCACTGCCGGGTCGTTGACGAAACCGTGGCCCTCGACCTCTTCCTGCGCCTCGTCGTCGCGAATCTCGTCCGACACTTTGTTCCTCCTTTTCGAGTCCCGCTCCGTAGTGCGGGACATTCGCCCACTAGACGACCGCGGGCACGGAAATCTTCCTGAGTTGTGGCAAACAATTCAAGGGGCTGTAATGCTCGGATCGTGGCGGCCCGCTGGAAGGAGCAGTTCTCCGAGTCTGCGCAGGCGGTTCGCACGGCCGCAGCGAACCCGAACATCAGGCGGCTCGAGCTCGCGTGGATGTGCTCCATCTCCGGGCTCTGGACGTACACGATCGCGCTCTCGGTCTTCGCCTACGAGGAGGGCGGCGCAGCTGCCGTCGGGCTCGTGGGGGCGATCCGGCTCTTCCCGGCGGCGATCGCCGCCCCGTTCGCCGCGGGCCTGGGCGACCGCTTCCCGCGCGAGCGGGTGCTGCTCGTCGCCGGGATCCTGCGCACCCTGCTGATGGTCGCGGCGGCGCTCGCCGTCTTCTCGTCGGTGCCGGCACTCGCCGTCTACTGCCTGGCGGGGGTCGAGAACCTCGTCGGAACCGTCTTCCGCCCGCTGCAGGGAGCCCTGCTGCCGGTGCTCTCGTCCTCCCCCGAGGAGCTGACCGCCGCCAACCTCGGCTTCGCGACGATCGAGAGCGTCGCCACGTTCGCCGGCCCGACGCTCGGGGGCCTGCTGCTCGCGACCACGAGCACCGGGACGGTCTTCGCCGTCACGGCCGGCATCTACGCGTGCGCGACTCTCCTCGTCGGCCGGATCCGGGCGCCTCAGCGGGAAGGGCCACGGGAAGAGACGGCGAGTGCGGCGGCCAAGGCGTTGGCCGGCTTCCGCACGATCGCCGCCGATGCCAACCTGCGGCTGATCATCGGGCTCTACGGCGCACAGACGCTCGTCGCGGGGGCGCTCAACGTCCTGATCGTCGTCACGTCGCTCCAGCTGCTCGACCTCGGCCAGGCGGGAGTGGGGTTCCTGACGGCGGCGGTGGGGATCGGCGGCCTCGTCGGCGCGGTCGTTGCCCTCGCGCTCGTCGGGCGCGAGCGGCTGGCCAGCGACTTCGGGCTCGGCCTCGTGCTCTGGGGCGTGCCGATCGCGCTGATCGGCGTCTTCCCGGAGCCGCCGGTCGCGCTGGTGCTGCTCGGCCTGGTCGGAATCGGCGTGACCGTTGTGGACGTGGCTGCTGTGACGCTGCTTCAGCGAGTAGTGCCGGACGAAGTGCTGGCGCGGGTCTTCGGCGTGCTCCAGACGGTGTTCGTAGCGACGATCGGCTTCGGGGCGATTGCAGCTCCGCTGCTCGTCACCTGGCTCGGAGCGCGCGGCGCGCTGATCGCGACGGGTGCGCTCCTGCCGACCTTGAGCGTGCTGCTCTGGACGCGGCTGCGTGCGCTCGACGGCGTGGGCATGGCTCCGGAGGACACGCTCGAGCTGCTGCGAAGCCTGCCGATCTTCCGGCCGCTCCCGGCTCCCATCATCGAGGAGCTCGCGTCGAAGCTCGTCGCCGTGAACACCTCGGCCGGCGAGCAGGTGATCCGCGAGGGCGACCCGGGCGACCGCTTCTACTTGATCGGCGCGGGGGAGGTCAATGTCCACTCCGACGGGCGGCCGATGGCAACGCTCGGCCCCGGGGACTACTTCGGCGAGATCGCGCTCCTGCGGGATGTCCCGCGCACGGCGACCGTCGAGGCGAAGACTCACACCCGCCTGTACGCGCTCGACCGCGACGAGTTCCTGAGTGCGGTCACAGGGCATCCGGAAAGTGCGGAAGCAGCGGACGCCGTGGTTGCGAGCCGGCTCGCGGGCCTGCGACCTGGCCTAGGATCCGTGTAGTGCCTGAGGCGACCGGGGTGCTGCTCGTGGGCGGGCTGAGCCGCAGGTTCGGCTCGGTCAAGGCGCTTGCGCCCCTCGGCAACGAGACGCTGTCGGAGCGGGCGTGGCGCGCGCTCGGCGAGGCGTTTCCGCTGCGGATCGCGATCGGGAAGGACGCCGATCAGCTCGGCCTTCCGTTTCCGCTGCTCGACGACGGGATCGCGGTGCGCGCGCCGTTGGCCGGGGTCGTCGCGGGCCTGCGCGCCGTGGAGACGGACGTCGCCGTCTTCCTGCCCGTCGACTGCCCGCTCGTGACGCCCGAGGCGCTCCGTGCGCTGGCCGAAGCGTGTGCGGACGCGGCGGTGCCCGAGTCCGGACCGCTGCCGGGCGCGTACGCGAAGTCGGCTCTCCCGGTGCTCGAAGAGCGGCTGGAGTCCCAGGAGCTCGCGCTCTACGAGGCGCTGTCCGGGCTCGACGTGCGCACGGTCGACCTCGACGAGGACCTGCTCGCGAACGTCAACACCGAGCGCGACCTCGACCGCCTGCGCTCGCTCGCGACCTAGCGCTCTACGTGGATGCGGTCCCCCGCCTCCACCTCGGCAAACGAGTAGAAGGCGAGATAGGTCATGGCGAGAAAGGCCGTGAAGAGCGCCGTGACCGCCACCGTCTTCGGGTGGTCGTACGGATGCACGAGGTGCGGCCAGACGTTGTGCGCGAAGCGCCGCGGCTGGGTGAAGACGTCCCACGAGTTCCAGCGCTGGAACCGTCCCAGGTAGATCCCGAACGAGCTGGCCGCAAGCACGCCGAGGGCGAAGAGCCAGCTCTTCGCGGCTCCGATCGAGCGACGGACGACCGACTGCATGAGGTAGAGCGAGATGAAGCCGAGCATCAGGCCGCACCAGGCGGCCGCGGCGACGAGGACCACGTCGAACCAGATCGGTGCGCCCGTCCAGTCTCGGAGGTACTTGAAGTCGGTGACGATGTAGGGGGCGTTCGGGAAGAAGACGAGCCACAGCGCGCCGGTGGCCCAGAGCACCGGGCCGCGCGCCCCGCGACGGTGGCTGTCGTAGGCGTAGACGGCGAGGACGAACGGGATCCAGGCGAGGAGCAGGTTCCAGACGAGGTCCTCGTAGTGCGGGTTGCCGCTGTACGAGACACGCACGGCGACCATCGCCACGACGAGGCCGGAGAGCCCCGCGAGCGAACCGAGGATCGCGAGACGCCGGCGGCTCATGGCGTCAGGTTAGCTCGGCTGCGGCGGGAGACGCTCCGGGTGGCGCGGCAGGTCGTCGTCCGGGATCGGCTCCCAGTCGGCGGCGTAGGCGACGAACTGGCGGTACGCCGGCCGGACGCCCGGGTCGTCGTCGAACGCGGCCATGCGGACGCCCGAGATCTCGTTCGTCTTCGGGTCCACGCTCCAGAGGGCGGATCCGCAGGACGAGCAGAACGCCTTCGGGAACCCGTCATCGGGCTCGTAGGCGCGAACGAGGTCTTCACCGGCGGTGACGGTCAGCGAGCCGGGCACGATTCGCGCTTGCGCCGACGACGCGGTTCCGGTCCGCTTCTGGCAGCGCGTGCAGTGGCAGTAGCTCGCGGACACCGGTTGCTCGGTGACCTCGAAGCGCACCTGGCCGCAGAGGCAGCTGCCTTTCAGCGGAAGGTCGGCCATCGCTGGAGTCTAGGCCGGAAGCGTCGTGCGCAGGACCCGGAGCCAGTTGCCGTTCGTGATCGCCTCGAGCCGGTCGCCTTCGTAGCCACGCGCCCGGAGCGCGTCGACGAGGCTGGGGTACTCGTCCGGGGCGGTGAAGCCCTCGAGCCCGAGGTCCGCTTTGGCGGCGCTCGCGTCCGAGTCGAAGGTCGGTGAGATTCGGACGACCTGGTCGACGAAGTCCGCGCCGAGACCGACGTGCTCGACGCCCAGCACCGAGACGGCGTGGTCCACGTGGTCGAGCCAGCGCGACAGGGTCGGCTCGTGCGGGTCGATGAAGACGCGGATCGCCATCACGCCGAGCACGCCGTCGCGTTCTGCCAGGGCCTCGAGCTGCCAGTCGGCGAGGTTGCGCGGATGGTCGAGGACGGCGCGGCAGCCGGCGTGCGTGACCGAGAACGGCACTTGCTCGTCGATCACGTCGCGCCAGGTCTGCTCAGAGGCATGGGCGAGGTCGAGGACGACTCCGAGCTCGGCGAAGCGGCGCACGAGCGTGCGACCGGCGTCGGTCAGGCCCTGCTCCGGCGTCTCGATGCCTCCGGCGAACTGATTCGGATAGTTCCAGGTCAAGCCCGCCGAACGGACGCCGCGCTCCCACCACTCCTCGAATGCGGCCGGGTCGCCCTCGAGCGCCTCGACGCCCTCCATCGAGAGCATGAGCCGCAGGCGCGGATCATCGAGATCCTCCCTCGTACGGACCTGGGTCACATACGCGGCGTTCTCGTCGAGTAGACGGCGGAACTCCGCCTCCTGCGCCAGGGCGCGCTCGCTCGGTCGCGCGTACTCCTTCTCGGCCGCGTACACGGGACAGATCTGGATCCCGACACCGCCGGCCTGGAGCCTGGGCAGCCAGTAGCGGTCGAAGAGCCGCTCGTCGCCGGTGCGCAGGACGAGGTCGCCGAACTTGCCCTCCTGCCGGGAGAGGACGAGCTCGAGCAGCAGGTCGTTGTGGGCGTCGACGATCACGACGGCATTCTCGTCGAGCCGTCGCGCGCCGTCGGGCTAGAGCGCTCCGATCACCGCCACGCCGATCGGCCCGAGGAGGTCGGCCGCTCGGCGCAGAGCCTCGTGCACGGTCGTCCCGGCACCGAGGGCGCCGGCTTCCTGGAGCGTGGCTGCGGCCGCGCCGAGGTGCGCCGCGACGCAGAAGCGTCTGGGTGTCGGCCGCCCCGCCTCCTCGGCCGCGGCCCTCAGCGACGCGTTCACCAGGTCGAGCATGTCCGGCGGCAGCTCGAGGCCGGCGATTCCCTCCTCCGCCCGGGCAATCGTGCGGCGGAGCTCGAGCACCTCCCACGACGCCGTGTCGCGCTCACCGGTAGTGAGCCTCCGGTCTTCCTCGCCGTTCGTGCCTGCCGCAGCCGCTTGAGCTTGGATTTCGAGGGAGAGTTCCTCCATCGTCCTCGCCTCCTTGTGTTCTGCGAGCGTCGTTACAGGACGCGCGAGGACGCGCGATTCTTCCCTTGGTGGGCAGAGGATCCGCGGCGTTGTCGTTCAACGCGTCTGGTCTTGCCGGCGGCTACTCGTGCGGGCTCGCCCAGGGCTTGCGCCGTGGGCTTCGCCATTTTTGACCGGAGGTCGAAAATGGGCGGTGCAAGGCTCGAACTTGCGACCCCCTGCTTGTAAGGCAGGTGCTCTCCCAACTGAGCTAACCGCCCGATTTCGAATCCCAGTCTAGGCGTCTGTCGAGAGGGTG
>DATBGG010000159.1:0-23893 GCA_036558065.1 Gaiellaceae bacterium
GCTTCAGACCGGACGTGGTGAGCAGGGCGAGCCTCGCGTTGCTCAGGTTGCCCTGGTCGTCGGCGTGCCACCGGTTGACGGCGAGCACGCTGCCGGAGCCCTCGAGGCCGCTGATCCAATCTCCGGGCGAGGAGGAGTCCGGGCCGGCACGCGCTGCCTCGGCGACGAGCCACTCCTTCGGCTTCGCGACCGAGGAGACGCACAGGTAGTCGTCGCTCTCGGTGTTGCCGCCCTGGTTGATGATCCAGGCGACGCGCTTGCCCGCGATCGCGAGCTCGCGGACGCCGTAGCCCGTGCTCGTCGTGTCGGCCTGGTCGGTGCGATTGCCGCTCACCTTCGTCACCTTGCCGTTGAGCACGTTCCACACGAGGACCTTGTTGCCGCCGCCACCCAGCACACGAGCGTTGCCGACGTCGTAGGCGATCCGGCTCCCGCTCATCGCGAGTGCCTTGATCGGTCCGCTCGCCTGCTTGGTCTTCCCGCCGCCTGCGTTCGTCGCCGCGCTCGACAGTGGAATGAGCGAAACCGCGAGAACGAGGAGGACAGCGGGTGTGAGCCTCTTCCATCTCATCGCTCTCACCTCCTTTCGAAGCGACCCTCCGGGCGCGGTTCGGCGCCCGGAGGGCGTCTCGAGCTATTGCGGAAGGTTCAGCGCCCGGATCCGTCCATTCGCGGCCCAGGCGACTCGCTTGCCCTCGATCGACAGCCCGGTCGGCTTGCCGATCGACCGCCACAGGACGGCCGGCTTCTTGCCGACCACCCACCACATGTAGATGGTGTTGCCGACCCGGAAGACGACCTTCCCCCTGGCGATCGACAGGTCAGAAGCGCCAGGCATCGTCGTCGTGGCGAGGAGCTTTCCCGTCAAATAGCGCTCGATCACGGTCGTCCCATCCGACCGTGTCACGATCACCGCCAGGTCGGGCCAGTCCAGCGCGACCTCGCGAACCGTTCCTTGCGGGAAGACCCTCGCCTGCCGTTGGCCGGACAGGTTGTAGACGTCGAGCGGCCCGTTCGGGGCCGCGCCCCACTCGCCGCGCGCCGGGTCCGTCACCTTCGCCGGGACGACGGCGATCAGGCGGCCACCGGTTGCGATCCTGAATGCGGGCGGAATGCCGGGGATTCGTGGCGGGTACCACTTCCCGACGTAGCGATGGACGCCGCCGCCCGTGAGTGACCATGTTTCGTGGGAGGGGTCGTATCTCACGATCGCATCTCCGTAGAGGATCGTCGTACCGCTGGCAACGACTCCGGCCAGGTACGTGCCGCCGTAATCAGAGACACTCGGGGTGTCGATGATCGCCGGTTTCTTCTGGCCGGGCGTCGACGTGTAGATCGCAGCCTCACGGGTCATCACGCCTGCGTACTTGACCCAGACCGCCCTCGTGCCGGCGAGGGCCAGGATCGAGGCGCTCTGTGCGCCGACCGCTGCTCCGGGCCCTGCGTTGCCGAGCACCCAGCTGCTGCGTCCCGCCAGGGTGCGCCGACCCGTCACGGTGCGCAGGTGGACGACGTAGTGGCGTCCGCCGATCCAGGTGATGCGGGCTCCATCCTGGGCGAACCTATGGATCTTGCCCTGCTCGATGTACAGCGTTCGTGGTTTTGTCTGATCCGCGGTTGCCCGCGTCGGCGCGGCACCGGCCAGCGTGGCGAGCAGCGCGGCCGGGATCGCGAACCAACCGCCTACGCGGATGATTCGATGCTTCGTCATAGCCGTCACCTCTCTTCACCCAGATGTTCGCGGAGAGGGCGCCGGACCACATCGGGAGCGTCACTGAGCGCAGAGGGGGCAAGTACGGAGCCCCGTTCCTTAACAATTGCGGCTACGGCATCGCGCCCAGCTGGGCAACGCAGCGCGCGGCGGCTTCAACTGCGAGCTCCGGCCCGCCGACGAGAAAGCCGGCTGCGAGCGCGTCGCCTGCGCCCGTCGTGTCGACGACCTCGGCGGTGAGCGCCGGGTAGTCCGCGCCCTCGGCCGTGAACCCCGCGGCGCCGCGCTTGAGGACGAGCCTTGCGGGCACGTCGCCCCCGATCGCGGCCAGCTCGCTCTCGTTCGCGAAGACGAGGTCCGGGCCGAGGAGCTCGAGCCTGGTCAAGAGCTTCTCGGCTCCGTACTCCGCGATCCCGGACGCCGAGGCAAGATCGATGCTGATCCGCCCGCCCTGCGCCTGGATCGCGCCGGCCGCCTTCGCCGCAGCCTCCTCGATCGGCCGGCGCAGCAACGAGTAACCGGACAGGTGCAGCCACTCGCAGCCGGCGAACCAGCGCACGTCGAGCTCCTCCGCGCGCAGAAAGGGCGCGACGCCGCGATCAGTCAGCATCGTGCGGCTCCCGTCCGCGGTCACGAGCGAGACGACGACGCCGTTCCGACCCTCCTCGACCGGGCCGAGCAGGTCGACACCCCGAGCCGTGACCTCACGGGCCGCGAGCTCTCCGGCCGCGTCCGAGCCGCGCTTGCCGACGAACCGCGTCTCGGCCCCGAGCTCCGCAGCCCAGGCCGCGACGTTCGCCGCCTGGCCGCCGGCGCCGACGCGTGTCTCGGCCGACCCTTCGGCGTCGGGACCGCTCGAGCCGGCCATGCGAACGACGACGTCCAGGAGCAGGTCTCCGAGGGTGCAGAGGAGCATGCCTAGAATCGTCCCATGGATGGCCCAGATCGGCGGGCTGAGCGCCTACGCTCGCTTCTGGTCGGCGGCTTGATCGGCGCGTCGGCCGTGATCGCGACCGCACGTCGCCGAAGGCGGCGCTCGATCGCGGCCGCGAGCCATGCCTCGGGGCTCGCCGCCTTCGAAGACGCGCCTTGCTACCGAGAGACGATCGAGCGGGAAGCGGCTAGCGCTCGAGCCGCGAGAGAGCACGGTCGACAGTGAGCAAGTTCACGTCTGCGTCACCCATGTAGAGCGACTTGCCGACGAGCTCGACCTGGTGCGAGGCGACGAGAAACTGCTTCGGCGTCCGCATCGGCTCACGACTCCGGATGACGAGGAACGGCCCGAAGGCCCGCGCCTCGTAGTCGGAGGCGGGGCTCGGGTAGCGCAGCGGGATCGTCATCTGCTGCGTGAAGTTGTTCGTGTCGCTCGCGTCGAACACCCAGACGCCGCGACCGAGGGAATCCGCCTCGCGCAGTGAGTCGAGTGCCAGCTTTGCGTCCGCGCGAGGGACGACCGTGCCGGAGAAGCGAGCGCGCTGGCGCTCCCAGCCGCCGAGATAGACGGGCTCGTAGCCGAAGAGGACGTCGTCCTTGCGCGCGTTCTGCGCCAGCCAAGCCGAGGCGGCCTTACGGGCCTGGACGCGCGCAGCGGGCTCCCCTTTGTACAGCGGCGCGGTCTTGTCCCAGCCCCAGGCGACCTCGGCGCCGACGAGCACGACGACCGCCGTGACGAGGACCGGGAGCCGTCGCTTCGTCAGCCGGATCAGCCCGAGCGCGACGAGCACCGCGAAGAACGGCAGGACGAAAATGAGGTGCCGAGACTCGGGTGACGTCGACTCGCCGAACCGACCGAGCAGGAACGCCGCGGTCGGGACTCCGATCACACACCCGGT
Source organism: Gaiellaceae bacterium (assembly GCA_036558065.1). GTDB lineage: Bacteria > Actinomycetota > Thermoleophilia > Gaiellales > Gaiellaceae > VAXT01. The sequence goes on from DATBGG010000159.1 coordinate 3,544, forward strand.
CAGGAGGGCCGCGCTGCGATTCCCGAACCACAGGACACGTGCGCCCACGGCTGCCACGACGAGCACGGCCACGATCGCGAGCGTGTATCCAGCCGTGAAGTCGCCGGCGACCCGGAACAGGTAGTCGAGCACCGCCGTCGGCCCGTCGAGTTTCTTCCCGCCGCTTCCCACCCCGACGTCGAAGCGCCCGGCGAGGACGAGATCGCTGTACCAGAAGGGCGTGCCCAGAACCGCCACTGCGGCGATGCTCGCGAGCGCCTCTCGCGTACGCGCGCGCGCGACTACATAGACGACCTGCGAGGCGAGGACGAGGGCGCCGTACGGGTGCGTCGCCACGGTCAAGAGCACCGCGAGCGCCCAGAGCGCCCACCGCCGCCCGCCGCCGCGCGCCATCGCCGACATGCAGGCCAGGTACGAGAGCGCGCTCGTCAGCAGGAACAGGCTGTACATCCGCCCGTAGATCCCGTGGAAGAGGAGCATCCAGCTACCCGCGACGATCGCAGTCGCGACGAGAGCCGGAAGCTCACCGGCGATGCGACGCGCGAGGAGCGCGACGACCGGCACCGACGCGATTGCGAACAGCGCGGAGAAGAGCCGCAGGCCGACGAGCCCGCCTCCCAGGTGGACGACGAGCCAGGCGCAGAGGAAATGAAGCGGTGCCCCGCCGCGCTCGGTCTGCACCGTCTTGAAGAGCCCGACCAGCGACTTGCGGCCGACGAAGAGCGCAAGCGTCTCGTCCTCGTGCGGCGGCCACGCGGTGAGCCGTGCGAGGAGGAAGATCGCGACCGCGGTCGTCAGCCCGCCGACCCCGGGCCAGAACATCCTCCGGCCGGGCTCGACCGTCGAGACCGCGTAGGCGCGGGCGTGTGGCTGGGGCCGGGCCGGCGACACGTCACGCGTTTGCGTCGCCAAGGCCGCGAAGCTAGCACGCGGAGTGTGCTCTGAGGTCGGAGCTAAGCTCCGTCTGGTGCCCATTTACGAGTACAAGTGCCCGAAAGGCCACGTCTTCGAGATTTTCCAGAAGATGACCGACGATCCGCCGGAGGTCTGCGAGACCTGCGGCGAAGGCCCGGTCCAGCGGGTCCTGTACCCGGTTGCCGTGCATTTCAAGGGCTCGGGCTTCTACTCGACGGACTACGGGCGCGGCTCGCGCAAGCAGTCGCGCGACGGCGAGAAGCCCGACTCGGGCGGCGACAAGGCGGACAAGGGCGACAAGGGCGACAAGAAGGACGTCAAGAAGGTCGCCGAGAGCTAGAGGCAGCCGGACCCGAACGTCGAGCCGGGCAACGGCGGCTGCGGCGCAGAGTTGCCGAGGAAGGCCGCGATCGTCCGCCGCGCCTCCTCGTCGGGCTGGAGGTACCCGCCGCCGAATCCCGCAGGCGTCCCGCCGAGCCGGCAGTGCAGCTCGTTCGAGCTTCGCTTCTTGACCATCGCCAGCTGCATCATCTGCCCGGCCGAGAAGTCCGTCGTCAGCGGCTTCATCACGTCGTCCCCGATGAACGGCAGCTTGACGAGCACGCCCAAGCTCGTCAGTTTCGAGAGCAGCGCCTGGATCACGGCCTGCTGGCGCTCGGTGCGCGTCACGTCGCTCTCGCGCGGGTTGAGCTTGTTCTCGCGGATCCGCGAGTAGACGCGCGCGCGGTGCCCGTCCATGTGCTGCATCCCCTTCGCGAAGCGCCAGCCCTGCCATTTGTCGCAGCGCGCCTGCGTCGCGTACGGGCAGTCGAACTTGTTCGAGAGGATCGGCCCCGGCACGTTGACGTCGACGCCGCCGACCTTGTCGATCACCTTCGTGAACGCGTCGAAGTCGACGATCACGACGTGGTTGACCTCGACGTCCGTGAAGTTCCGCACGGTCCTGATCGCGAGCGCCGCGCCGCCGAGCTGGAACGCCGAGTTGATCTTGTCGTAGCCGTGCCCGGGCACGTTCACCCGCAGGTCACGCGGGATCGAGAGGTAGTTGAGGCGGCCCTTCGACGGGTCGGTGCGCAGCAGCATGATCGAGTCGGAGCGCTCGAATCCCGTCCGGGTGCGGATCTTCGACGAGTGGTCGGTTCCGAGCAGCAGGGTCACGCTCGGGTTCGTGAGGACGAGGCCGCTCTGCCCGACGAGTGCGGCCTTCGCAGCCGGGTAGCGTTTCTCGAGCCGCTCGTTCGCCGCCTTCGCGCCGCTTCTCAGCGCGAGGTAGCTCCCGACCGCCCACAGGACGACGAGCAGGAAGACGACCGCGATCCCGATTCCGATCCAGCGACGCCAGTTGCGGTCGCGCTTCGTCTTCTGGACGGCCGGGCCGGGGCCCTTGAACTGCGCGGGTGGGCGCTCGCGGCGCGGAGGCGTCCGCTCCGGCTTGCCGATCGTCGGCACGCGCCCCTTGACGCGTCCACCACGGTAGACGCGGTAGGGCTTCTCTCCCTGGGCCATGGGCGGACTATCGTAGCCGCGTGACCGACCGGGCCATCGGGGTCGACGTCGGCGGGACGAAGATCGCCGCCGGGGTCGTCGACCGCAACGGGAAGATCCTGAAGCGGGTCGAGCGGCCCACGCCGAAGAGCTCTCAGGACGAGTTTCTGGCGTTGCTGGACGAGCTCGTAGCGAGCCTGCGCGACGACGAAGTGGCGGCCGTCGGGTTCGGGATGCCGTCGACGATCGACCAGCGTTCGGGCCGGGTCGTGAGCTCGGTGCACATTCCGCTCGGGGACTTCGACTTTCGTTCGCACATGGCGGACCGGATCGGACTTCCGGTCGCGCTCGACAACGACGGAAACGCGGCGGCGATCGCCGAGTGGAAGGCGGGAGCCGGTCACGGCGCGAGCGACATGATCATGCTCACGCTCGGCACCGGCGTCGGTGGCGGGCTGATCCTCGGCGGCAAGCCGTACCGCGGGTTCATGGGCGCCGGCGCGGAGATCGGGCACATGGTGCTCGAGTACGGAGGCGAGCCGTGTGCCGGGAACTGCACCGGTCACGGCCATCTGGAGCAGGTTGCGTCGGGCGGAGCCGCCGATCGGCTGGCCGCGAAGATCCTCGGCCCGGGGATGACCGGGCGCGAGCTCGTGGGCGCCGCACGGGACGGGAACGAGGAAGCGCTCGAGGCGATCGTCGGCATCGGTCGGCGGCTCGGCGCGGCGATCGGCTCGCTCGTGAACATCTTCAATCCGGAGGTCGTCGTGATCGGAGGCGGCTTCAGCCAGGCGCGCGATCTCTTCCTCGAGCCGGCGCTCGAGTCGATGCGGGAGGAAGCGCTCGTCCCGGGACGCGACCTCGTTCGCGTCGTGCCGGCTCTGCTCGGGCCCGACGCCGGCCTCGTCGGAGCCGGGTTCGTCGGCTTCGAGGCTGTCTGAGTGCTCGCCGTCTGCGCGACGCCGATCGGGAATCTCGAGGACGTCACGCTCCGTGTCCTGCGTGAGCTGGCGGAGGCGGATGTCGTTCTGTGCGAGGACACGCGGCGGACGAAGATCCTCCTGGAGCGGCACGGGGTCGAGGCGAAGCTCCTCAGCTACCACGAGCACAACGAGGCCGAGCGCACTGCCCAGGTGCTGCCGCGCCTGCACGCCGGCGAGCGGATTGCGCTGACGAGCGACGCCGGGCTGCCGGGGGTGAGCGATCCAGGGGCGCGGTTGATCGGCGCGGCGCTCGACGGCGGCGTGGAGGTGACCGTGTTGCCGGGGCCTTCGGCGGTGGAGACGGCGCTCGTCGCGAGCGGGCTTCTCGGTGAGCGTTACCAGTTCGTCGGGTATCTGCCGCGTGCGGAGAAGGCGCGGACGGCGTTGTGGGAGGAGCTCGCGCGCTGGCCGTTCCCGGTGGTCGCGTTCGAGTCGCCGCGGCGGCTGCCGGCGAGCCTCCGGTCGCTGGCCGCGGCTTCTCCTGGGCGGCCGGTGGCTGTTTGCCGGGAGCTGACGAAACGGTTCGAGGAGGTCGTTCGTGGGACGGCTTCGGAGCTGGCGGAGCGGTTCTCCGAAGCGCCTCGAGGCGAAGTCACGCTCGTGATCGGCGGCGCCGAGCCTGAGCGTGGGTCGGACGCCGACGCGCGTGCGGCGGTCGCCGAGCTCGTCGCGGCCGGAGCGGGTCGCAGACAGGCGGCCGACGTCGTTGCGCGGCTGACGGGCCGTTCCCGGAACGAGCTCTACCGGGGCTCGCTGTAGCCATATTTGACAACACCCGACCGGCTCTGTACTCTGGCGGCGTGGTTTTCAAGATTGGCAACATCAACGTGTGCACGCTCGTCGCGATGCTCGTCCTCGCGCCGGGCGCGTCCGCCTGGGGGTGGCCTGTCGACGGCCCCGTGCTCCGGCCCTACGTCACCGGCGACGATCCGTACTCGGGCGGCCAGCACCGGGGGATCGACATCGGCGCCCCGACGGGATCCGACGTCCGTTCGGCCGCGACCGGAATTGCCTCGTTCGTGGGCCGCGTGCCGCACCAGGGTCTGTGCCTGACGGTACGGACGGCGGACGGGTACTCGGTGACGCTCGTCCATCTCGGATCGATCGGGGTCACCACGGGGACGGCCGTGTCGGAGGGCGACGTCGTCGGGACGATCGGCCCGAGCGGCGACGTCGAGGGCACCGAGCCGTACGTCTACCTCGGCATCCGCCTCACGGCCGATCCGAACGGGTACCTCGACCCGCTGACGCTGCTACCCCCGCGGCCGGAGGCGGAACCGCCTCCGGTGTCGCAGTCGCAGGCACCGGCGGTGCAGCCGGCGCCGGCTGCGTCCCGGGCCCAAGTCCCGTTGACCCTCTCTGTTCGCGCGAAGAGTGCTCCGCCGACGCGCGCTGTGAATCGGCCGGCGAGTCGAGCCCACGCCAAGTCGACAGCGCCCGTGCGGAGCTCGGAGCGGCCGACTCGCCGCGATCCCACAACGGTTGCCCGCTCAGCGCCGGCGCCGACCAAGCGGGTGCCTGCGCGGCCGCGATCATGGCGACCCCGCCCGCTTGGCAGGCCCGCGTCGTCGCGCGCGCTCCGTCACGTGCCGCCAACCGAGGTGGGAGGCTCGCCGACGAGCGAGACGGCGCCCGCTCGAGGTGAGGTCGCCCCGGCCGCCGCGCGGGATGGCTCGAGGCGCTTCTTGCTCCTCGCGCTGGCGCTCGCGGGCTCGGCGCTGGTTGCGATTGGAATCGCGCGCGGGCGACGGACGAGGGCGTCCGAGCTCCGCCCGATTCCACCGCGGCCCCTCCGTAAGATGTCCACGATCGAGCCCGCCCCGGAGGAGAGCCTTCCCGAACCGCCCACCACAGCGCATTCTCGTCGCCGTCGCCTGGCCCTACGCGAGTGGCCCGCGGCATCTCGGACATGTCGCAGGCTTCGGGGTTCCGTCCGACATCACCGCTCGGTATCACCGCCTGCGCGGCGACCACGTCCTGATGGTCAGCGGAACCGACGAGCACGGGACGCCGGTCATGGTCGCCGCCGATCACGAAGGGCTGTCTCCGCGTGAGACCGCCGACCGCTACAGCAGCCTCATCCGCAAGGACCTGTTCGACCTCGGGCTCTCGTACGACCTGTTCACGAGGACGACGACGGCCAATCACTACCGCGTCGTGCAGGACCTGTTCCGGACGCTCTACGAGAAGGGCTACATCATCGAGCAGACCGCGATCGGGGCCTTCTCCGCCACAACCGGTCACACGCTGCCGGACCGGTACATCGAGGGCACGTGCCCCATCTGCGGATTCGCGTATGCGCGCGGTGACCAGTGCGACAACTGTGGGAACCAGCTCGACCCTGTCGACCTGATCGACCCGCGGTCGAAGATCGACGGGACGACCCCGGTCTTCAAGGAGACGAAGCACCTCTTCCTCGACCTGCCCGCGTTCGCCGATCAGCTCCGCGAGTGGATCGAGGGCCACCAGCATTGGCGGACGAACGTCCGGAACTTCTCGCTCGCTCTCGTCAAGGACCTGAAACCGCGGCCGATGACGCGCGACCTCGACTGGGGCGTTCCGATCCCGACGCCGGCCGAGTACGCCGCGGACGAGAACAAGAGGATCTACGTCTGGTTCGACGCGGTCATCGGCTATCTCTCCGCGGCCGTCGAGTGGGCGGTGAATCGCGGGACGCCGGAGGCCTGGCGCGACTGGTGGCAGGACCCCGAGGCCCGCCACCTGTACTTCATGGGCAAGGACAACATCGTCTTCCACACGGTGATCTGGCCGAGCATCCTGCTCGGCTACGGCGAGGGCGGCGAGCTGGGAGCAGGCAGGCCGCTGACGCTCCCGACCGAGATCGTCGCGAGCGAGTTCCTGACGATGGAGGGCAAGCAGTTCAGCGTCAGCCGGGGAGTCTCGATCGAGGTCGGCGACTTCCTCAGCCGCTACGACCCGGACCCGCTGCGCTACTTCCTGACCGCGGCCGGCCCGGAGACCCAGGACACGGACTTCACGTGGTCCGAGTTCGTGCGTCGCAACAACGACGAGCTCGTTGCGAACTGGGGCAACCTCGTCAACCGGATTCTGAGCTCGGCGCACAAGAACTTCGGCGCGGTCCCCGAGCCTGGCGAGCTGACGGTCGCCGACACCGAGCTCCTCGACGCGATCGGCGCGGGGTTCGACACCGTCGGCCACCAGATCGAGTCGGCGCGCTTCAAAGCCGCGCTGGCCGAGGCGATGCGGCTCGCGACGCTCGTCAACCGGTACACGAACGAGCAGGAGCCGTGGGCGCTGATCGAAACCGACCGCGAGCGCGCCGGCACGGTCCTCTACGTCGCGTTGCGAGCCGTCGACAGCCTGAAGGTGATCTTCGCGCCGTTCCTGCCGTTCTCGTCGCAGACCGTGCACGAGCTGCTCGGTCACGAGGGGACGATCGCGGGGCCGCTCGAGCTGCGCGAGGTCGGCGAGGGCGACGACGTGCACGAGGTGCTCACCGGCGACTACCAGCCCTGGGTGGGCGAGTGGGCCCCGAGCGAGCTCCCGCCCGGTCAGCCGCTCGCGAAGCCTCGCCCGCTGTTCAAGAAGCTCGACCCGGACGTCGTCGTCCCGGCCGAGCTCGAGCGCATGCAGAAGCGCGCCGCCGGAACCGACGAGTGATCGACACGCATGCGCACCTCGACGCGTGCGCGGACCGGCCCTCGGCGCTGATCCGCCGCGCACGGTCCGCGGGCGTCGACCGGATCGTCACCGTCGGCACCGGAATCGAGTCGTCCCGCGCCGCGCTCGAGCTCGCCCAGCTCCACGAGGAGGTCTTCGCCGCGCTCGGGATCGACCCGCATCAGGCCGGAGAGCCCGAGGCCGGCCGCGTCGACGAGCTCCGAGAGCTGCTCGAGCACGAGGAGGCGGTTGCGGTCGGCGAGACGGGGCTCGACTACTTCCGCGACCGCGCGCCGCGCGACCGCCAGCGCCGGCTCTTCGAGGCGCAGCTCGAGCTGGCCGCCGAGCTGGGCAAGCCCGTCGTGATCCACACGCGGGACGCCGACGCGGACACCGCGGACGTTCTCGCCGGATTCGACGGAACCGTCGTCATGCACTGCTTCTCGTCGCCGGGACTGCTCCGGACGGTCGTCGACCGCGGCTACTACGTCTCGTTCGCGGGCAACGTCACCTACCCGAAGGCGAACGACCTGCGCGCCGCAGCCGCGCAGGTTCCGGCCGAGCGCATCCTGGCCGAGACGGACAGCCCGTACCTCGCTCCGCAGTCGCGCCGAGGCCGCCCCAACGAGCCCGCGAATGTGGCGTTGACGGTCACCGAGCTGGCCAAGGCTCGGGGAGACCACGTCGACGAGCTCGCCGCGCAGATCGATGCGAACGCAACCGCGGCCTTCTCGCTCCCGTGAAGCTCCCGGTCAGCCCGAACCGCGAGCTCGGCCAGCACTTCCTCGTCGACGAGAACATCCTCGGCGTGATCGGCCGACTCGCCGAGCTCGGCGCGGAGGACGTCGTGCTCGAAGTCGGCCCCGGCCTCGGCGTCCTCACGGAGTACCTCGCCGAGCGGGTCGCGCGGGTGCACGCCGTCGAGCTCGACCGCTTGCTCGAGCCCCACCTCGCCGAGCGAGTCGGTGCACGCGACAACGTGGAGCTCCACTTCGGAGACGCGCTCCGCGTCGACCTCGCCGCCCTCGAGCCGACCAAGTTCGTCTCGAACCTGCCGTACAACGTCGCGACGCCGCTCATCGTGGAGAGCCTCGACGGCCTGCCCAGCGTCGTGCACTGGACGGTCATGGTCCAGCGCGAGGTCGCCGACCGCCTTTTCGCCGAGCCCAGCACGAAGGCGTACGGCGCGGTCTCGGTGCTCGTGCAGCTCGCCGCCGAGCGGACGGGATTTCACCCGGTCGCGCGAACAGTCTTCCGGCCGCCGCCGAACGTCGACTCCGCGCTCGTCGCGTTCCACCGGACCGAGCTGCCTGAGCACTACCGCGACGTCAAGCGACTCGTCGAGGCCGGGTTCGCGCACCGCCGGAAGACGCTTCCCAACTCGCTGGAGCTCTCGGGTGTCGCGCCGCGGCAACAGGCGGTCGAGGCACTGGCGGCGATCGGCCGGGATCCTGCGGTCAGAGCCGAGGCGCTCGAGCCTGCGGAGTTCGTCGCGCTCGAGCAGGCGCTGCCGTGAAGGCGCACGCGAAGATCAACCTCGCGCTCGTCGTGGGTCCGCGCCGCCCGGACGGCCTGCATGAGGTGGCGACCGTCCTGCAACGGATCGAGCTGGCCGACGAGATCGAGCTGGAACCGGCGGAGCGGACGGGCATCGAAGGCTTTGCCGGGGACACGCTGGTCCGTGAGGCTCTTCGCGCGATCGGCGTCACGGCCAAGGTGACGATCGAGAAGCGCATCCCGGTCGCTGCGGGGCTCGGTGGGGGCAGCTCCGACGCCGCGACCGCGCTTCGCCTGGCGAATCAGATCCTCGAGGAGCCGCTGGGACCGAGGGCGCTGCACGGCCTCGCGCTCGGGCTCGGTTCCGACGTCCCGTTCTTCCTGCGAGAAGGCCCGCAGCTGGGAAGCGGAAGCGGCGTGGATCTCTCGCCGATCCAGCTCCCGCAGGACTACTGGGTCGTGCTCGTTCTTCCGGCGGGAAGTCGGAAGGCCTCGACCAAGGCGGTGTACGACGCGTTCGACGGAACGGCGGGCTTCGCGGACCGACGGGACGAGCTCCTCGCGGCTCTCGAAGCAGGCGACCTGGCAGCACTTCCGCCGAACGACCTTGCCTCGTCGCCGCTCGCGGGCGAGCTCCGGGCGAGGGGCGCCTTCAGAGCCGACGTCTCGGGCGCGGGGCCCATCGTGTACGGCCTCTTCGCTGACCGCGCCCCGGCCGTCGAAGCGAGCCGCGCCCTCGCCGCCCGAGGCGCAACCTGGATCACACAACCTGCTTGGTAGCGTGGTCGCATGCTCGAGCCCGGGGTGATCGAACACCGCGAAGGCCGTCCGAGGCGCTGGCTGAGAGAGCGCCGTGTCGCGATCGCGGCGTGGATCGCGGTCATCGAGGGCCTGCTCTTCATCGTCGGCGCGATCCCGAGGCTGCTGACGCTCGCGGTGGCCATCCTCGTCGTGGTCGGCTACTTCTGGCTCGGCCATCGACTGCGGCCGGGCGTCGCGCGCGAGATCGCCTGGGTCGCCGCCGTCTCGCAGGCCTTGGTCATGCTCATCCCGGTTCTCGCGTTCGTCGTCGGCACGCTGGCGATCATCGGCCTCGGTGTTCTCGCAGTCGTCGCCCTCGTGGTCCTCTTCTCGCGTCGAGGCTAGAATTCGCGTCCCTTGGGGCGTAGCCAAGCGGTAAGGCAACGGGTTTTGGTCCCGTGATCCCAGGTTCGAATCCTGGCGCCCCAGCACTTTGCGTCCCATGAGCCAGAACCCAGCAGCTGTGGTGCTCGCCGGAGGTCTCGGCACGCGCATGAAGTCGCACGTGCCGAAGCACTTCCACCGGCTGCTCGGACGGCGGATGGTCGACTGGGTGGTCGAGTCGGCGCGCGAGGTCGGCGCTCAACCACTCGTCGTCGTCACGTCCGAGCAGGGTGCCGCCGAGCTCGACGGGCTGACGGTCGCCGTCCAGGCCGAGCCACGGGGCACCGGCGACGCGCTCGCGGCGGCGCGCGGCGCGCTGGACGGCGTCTCCGGCGACCTCTTCGTCCTGAGCGGCGACGCGCCCGCGGTCAGCCCGGAGGTGCTGCGCTCGCTGCTCGCGACCCATCGGAACGAGCACGCGGCCGCCACGATCCTCTCGTTCCGGCCGGCCGACCCGCGCGAGTACGGCCGGATCATCCGCGGCGAGGACGGCGCAGTGCGGGCGATCGTCGAGGCCGGCGACGCCACCCCGGACGAGCTCGCCGTCGGCGAGGTCAACTCGTCGATCTACGTGTTCGACGCCGCACGTGTCTGGCCGGCGCTCGACCAGATCGATACGTCGAACGAGCAGGGCGAGCTGTACCTCACCGACGCAGTCCGCGTTCTCGTCGAGAATGGCGATCGTGTCGCTGCGTACGTTGCACCCGATCCCACCGAGGCCGAGGGCGTGAACACGCGCGCCGAGCTGGCCGAGGCAGCGGCCGCCCTACGCGACCGGATCAACACCGAGCACATGCTCGCGGGCGTCACGATCGTCGATCCGCGGACGACGTGGATCGAGGCCGACGTCGAGATCGAGGCCGACGCGACGATCCATCCGTTCACCGTTCTCAGCGGCAAGACGAAGGTCGCGGCGGGCGCCTCGGTCGGGCCGCACGCGGTCGCGATCGATGCGACGATCGGCCCCGATGCGACGGTCGGGCCGTTCTGTTACCTTCGCCCCGGAACGGTTCTCGAAGCGCGCGCGAAGGCCGGGACATTCGTGGAGATCAAGAACTCGCACATCGGCGAAGGTGCAAAGGTGCCGCACCTCTCGTACGTCGGCGACACCGATGTAGGCGAAGGAACGAACATCGGCGCGGGCGGGATCACCGCGAACCTTCCGCACGGACATGACGTTGCCAAGCAGCGGACGACGATCGGTCGGAACGTCCATACCGGCGTCCAGAATGTCTTCGTTGCTCCGATCACGGTTGGGGACAATGCTTGGATTGCCGCGGGCTCGGTCGTCACGAAGAACGTCCCGCCCGGGGCCCTCGCGATCGCCCGCAGCAGACAAGTCAACAAAGAGGGATATGACGATCGAAAGCGCCACGACTGAGCTGAGCCAGTTGCCCGGCCTCGAAGCGCCCACCACCGGAGCGCTGCCGAGCCCGGAGAAGATCATCGAGCTCGGCCCGATGAAGCGGCTGATGCTCTTCTCGGGGCGGTCGAACCGGCCGCTGGCCGAGGACATCGGCCGCCAGCTCGGTGTGGAGCTCGGCGAGGTCTCGCTGAAGACGTTCGCGAACGACGAGACGTACTGCCGCTACGGCGAGTCGATCCGTGGCGCCGATGTCTTCATCGTCCAGTCCGGCAGCCCGCCCGTGAACGACCACCTGGTCGAGCTGCTGATCATGGTCCAGGCGGCGAAGCTCGCGTCGGCCAAGCGCATCACTGCGGTCATCCCGTGGTTCCCGTACACGCGGCAGGACAAGAAGTCGAAGCCCCGCGAGCCGATCACCGCGAAGCTCGTCGCGGACATGCTCGAGGTCGCCGGCGTCGATCGCGTGCTGACGATGGACCTCCACGCGGGCCAGATCCAGGGCTTCTTCACGAAGCCCGTCGACCACATGACCGCGCTGCCGCTCTTCGCGCAGTACTACCGCGACAAGGGCTTCTTCGGGGACAAGGTCGTGGCGGTGTCGCCGGACGCAGGTCGCGTGAAGATGGCGCGGCGCTTCGGCCAGATGCTCGAGGGCGACCTCGCCATCATGAACAAGACGCGTCCCGAGCACGACAAGGCTCAGGTGACCGAGGTGATCGGCGACGTGAAAGGGAAGGTCGCCATCCTCAGCGACGACATGATCCTCACCGGCGGCACGCTGATCGCCGGCGCGACGGCGCTGCGTCAGGCGGGCGCGACCGAGGTCTATGCCTGCGCGACGCACGGCCTCTTCTCGGGCGACGCGTTCGAGAACATCGCGGGCAGCGACCTTTCGCTCGTGACCGTCACCGACACGGTCGCGATCGACCCGGTCAACCGCCCGGCGAATGTCGACGTGCTCCCTGTCTCTCGGCTCCTGGCCGAGACGATCATGAACGTCTTCGGTGACGAGTCGGTCTCGGCGATCTTCGCCGGCGAGAACCAGCTCTTCTAGTTTCCCGGTCCCTGGTTTCGGGGTACACCCCGGGACATGTTCCGCGGAAGCTTTATCGGGCTCGTCTACCTCGTCGTCGGCGTCGCGGTCGCGGCTTCGCACCACTACTTCAAGAACCTGGACACGATCCGGCTGATCCTGTCCGCGATCCTGGCCATCGTCCTGTGGCCGCTGCTTCTGCTCGGGATCGACCTGCACATCAAGAAGTAAGCGCGCTTCTGGCTACACTTCTGCGCCGATATGGCCGGTGAGCGGATGAAACTCGAGGTCGCCGAGCGCGAGGGACGCGGCTCGGCCGACGCGCGGCGACTGCGCAAGGAGGGGCTCGTGCCAGGCGTCCTCTACGGGCGCGGGAAAGCGCCGCATGCCTTCTGCGTGCCCGAGCGTGAGCTTCGACGCGCGCTCTCCGGCGACTCGGGGCTCCACGCGATCCTCGACGTCGTGCTCGCGGGCCAGAAGACGACGCACCCGGCCGTGCTCAAGGACTATCAGCAGGAAGTCCCGAGCGGACGCCTGGCGCACATCGACCTGCACGAGGTGCGGCTCGACCAGCCGATCCAGGCTTCGGTCTCGATCGATCTCATCGGTGAGTCCGCGGGCGTCAAGGAGGGCGGCGTCCTCTCGCAGGTGCAGCGCGAGATCCGGGTCGAGGCGCTGCCGCTCGAGATCCCGGATCACCTCGAGCTCGACGTGAGCGGGATGATGATCGGCGACACGCTGCGGCTCGTCGACCTGCCGGCGACCGAGGGCGTCACGTACCTCGACGATCCTGAGGAGACCGTGCTCGCGACCGTCACCGCGCCGACCGTGATCGTCGAGCCGGAGGTCGAGGAAGAGGAGCTCGAAGAGGGCGAGCTGCCCGAGGGCGAGGTGCCGGAGGGCGAAGAGGCACCCGAGGGCGAGGCTCCGGCCGCCGAGGGCGAGGAGCCCGCGGCCGAAGCCGGCGGCGAAGAGCAGACCGAGGGCTAGATGCGCCTGTTTCGGCGGCGGGGCGACCAGGCCTCGACGCTCGACCTGCTCGTCGCAGGCCTCGGCAATCCGGGGCGCCAGTACGAGCACACGCGGCACAACGCGGGCTGGATGGTGATCGACGAGCTCGCGCGCCGGCACGACGGCTCGTTCAGGTCGAAGTTCGACGGGCAGCTGTCCGAGATCCGGCTCGACGGCTTGCGCGTGGCCCTGATCAAGCCGGAGACGTACATGAACGTCTCCGGCAAGTCGATCTCGGCGGCGCAGCGGTTCTTCAAGGTCGAGCCTGAGTCGCTGCTCGTCGTCCACGACGACGTCGACCTCGAGCCCGGTCGCCTGCAGGCGCGGGCGGGGGGAGGGCTCGCGGGCCACAACGGCCTGCGCTCGATCGCATCGGCGCTCGGGACGCAGGAGTTCCTACGCCTGCGAGTCGGAGTGGGTCGGCCCGGACGGGGCGACCGGCGGCCTGTTGCGGATTACGTGCTGTCGGGGTTCGAGCCGGAGATGGATGTCGAGGCGCTCGTATCGCGGGCGGCGGACGCCGTCGAGTCGATCGCGAGCGCCGGTCTCGAGTCGGCGCAGCAGCGCTTCAATTAACGCGAAGTCGGCACCCGCGCGTCACACCCCGACACATACCCTGATCGACCCCGTGGGTGGGTGGGGGCTAGGGATGGGTCACGCCCCGAAGTGGTGCGCCGCCGCACCGATAAAATCCGTGCCCGCGGAACCCCGGTTCCGCCACTCGTCATGGACCGACCCGTTCTCCACCCATTCGTCCGTGAGCTCGCCGACAGCGATCGCTTCCGCACGTTCGTCGAGCGGCTGCCCGAGACCCGCGCCCGCGTCTCCGAGGCGGCGCTGCCGCTCCTCGTCGCGGCGCTGTACGAGGCCCTGGCCCGGCCCCTGGTCGTCCTCGCCCCCGAGGACGCGGACGCGCGGGACATCTCCGAAGCGGCCGCGTGGTTCCTCGGAGACGACCAGGTCGCGCTCCTGCCGAGCCGAGGCGTCAGCTGGAGCTCCGGCCTCGAGCCTCCGCCGCACCTCGTCGGCGAGCGGGCCCGCGCGCTCGACGTCCTCGCCGCGGGCGGTCTCGTCAGCGCCTCCGCCGCCGCCCTCGCCGAGCCCATGCCGCCGCCCGAGTCCCGCCCGGCGCCGATCCGCATCCGGCCTGGCGACGAGCCCGGGATCGACGCGCTTGCCGAGCAGGTCGCGCTCGCAGGCTACGAGCGCGTCGACCAGGCGCAGGAGCGCGGCCAGTTCGCCCTCCGCGGAGGCATCGTCGATGTCTACCCGACGACGGGTCGCGAGCCGCTCCGGATCGAGCTTTTCGGCGACGAGATCGAGAGCATCCGAGCCTTCTCGCCCTTCACGCAGCGAACGCTGCACCCGGTCGAGTCGGCGACGATCTATCCAGCGGCGGAACGCCGCCTCGACCTCGTCGAGACCACGCTCGCCGACGACGAGGACGCGAACGCCCCGACGCCGGTCCCCGACGACCTCGTCGCGGCGATTCCCGCCGGCCCCGACTTCGTCTGGCACCCAGGCGACGTCCGCGAGGTATGGGCCGAGGAACAGCTCGAGCCCGTCGACCTGACCCGAGCCGTCGAGCTCGACCCGCTCCCCGCCGGCCAGCCGTTCGCATTCGAAGCGCAACAACCGGCAATCGCCGCACGCGGCCTGGCCGAGGCTGAGAACGAGCTGCGCGCCCTCGTCCGCGGCGGCCTCCGCACCGTCGTCGCCTTCCCGCACCAGGGTGAGGCGCTGCGCACGCAGAACCTGCTTCGCCGCGTCGACGCCCGCCTGATCGATACAGGCGACGAGCTCCCCGACGAGGCCGAGCTCCTGTTCGCCGTCAGCGCCGCCCGCCGTGGCTTCGTCTGGCGCGACCTCGGTCTTGCGCTTCTTCCCGACACGCAGGTCTTCCGCAGGCGCACGCGCGGACGAGCCGCCCCGGCCGGCCGCGCGCTCCAGTCCTTCGCCGAGCTCCGAACCGGCGACCACGTCGTCCACGAAGACCACGGCGTCGGCAAGCTGCTCGGCTTCGAGACCAGAGAAGTCGCAGGAATCACGCGCGACTACCTCCAGCTCGCCTTCCGCGGCGAGGACCGCCTGTACGTCCCGCACGAGCAAATCGGCAAAGTCTCCCGCTACGTCGGCGTCGACGGGAAGGCCCCGACCCTTTCCAAGCTGGGCGGCAAGGCCTGGCAACAGCTCAAGAACCGTGCCCGCGCGGCGATCCGCGAGCTGGCCGGCGAGCTCCTCCAGCTCTACGCACGGCGCCAGAACGCCGAGGGCATCTCGTTCGACCTCTCCCAGGAGTGGCTCGAGCGCCTCGAGACCGAGTTCCCGTACCGCGAGACACCCGACCAGGCGGCTGCGATCGAGGCCGTCAAGGAAGACCTCGAGGCGCCGCGTCCCATGGATCGCCTCGTCTGCGGCGACGTCGGCTTCGGCAAGACCGAAGTCGCGGTCCGCGCCGCGTTCGCCGCGGCTCTGAACGGCAAGCAGACGCTGATGCTCGTCCCGACGACCGTGCTCGCGCAGCAGCACTGGAACACCTTCCGCGAGCGCTACCGCGACTTCCCGGTCACCGTGGAGATGGTCTCGCGCTTCCGCAGGCCGGCCGACGTCAAGCGCATCCTCGCCGAGTTCGGAGCGGGCAAGGTCGACGTCCTGATCGGCACGCACCGCGTGCTCTCGCGCGACGTGATCCCGAAAGAGCTCGGGCTCGTGATCGTCGACGAAGAGCAGCGCTTCGGCGTCGCCCAGAAGGAGCTCCTGCGCTCGCTTCGGCTCGAGGTCGACGTGCTCGCGCTGACGGCGACGCCGATCCCGCGCACGCTGCACATGTCGCTCTCGGGCCTGCGCGACATCTCGATCATCGAGACCCCGCCCGAAGGCCGCCGCCCGATCCGCACGCACGTCGGGGAGTACGACGAGGAGCTCGTCCAGACCGCCCTCGAGCGGGAGGCCGAGCGCGGAGGCCAGGCCTTCTACCTCCACAACCGTGTGGAGACGATCGAGATGGCCGCCGATCGCATCCGCCAGCTCGTCCCCAAGCTCCGCGTCGCGGTCGCCCACGGTCAGATGCGCGAGCGCGAGCTCGAGGAGAAGATGCTCGCGTTCCTGCGCGGCGACGCGGACGTGCTCGTCTCGACGACGATCATCGAGTCCGGACTCGACATCCCGCAGGCGAACACGCTGGTCGTGGAGCGTGCCGACGCGCTCGGCCTCGCCCAGCTCTACCAGATCCGTGGACGGGTCGGCCGCTCGGACCTCCTCGCGCACGCGTACCTCTTCTATCCGGACGCTTCGGAGCTGACCCCCGAGGCCCGCGCTCGCCTTGCCACGCTCGCCGACCACACCGAGCTCGGCGCAGGCTTCGCGATCGCGATGCGAGACCTCGAGATCCGCGGGGCGGGCGAGCTGCTCGGCGCCGAGCAGCACGGGCATCTCGCCGCGCTCGGCTTCGAGCTCTACGTCGAGCTTCTGGGCGAGGCGGTCGCCGAGCTCGCAGGCGAGCGCCGTACCGTCGGCCGCCCGGTGCGCGTCGACGCGCGTATCGACGCCTACGTCCCGGCCGAGTACATCCCCGCCGAGGCGCAGAAGATCGACCTGCACCGCCGGCTCGCGCTGACCGAGACCGAGGACGAGCTCCGTGAGCTGGAAGCAGCTACGGTCGATCGCTACGGCCCGCTGCCCGAGCCCGTCCAGAACCTGTTCGCGATCCAGGCCGCGAAGCTCAAGCTCGCCCAGCTCGGAGCCGACTATCTCGTGTTCAGAGGCGGAACCTCGACCGTCGGGCCGCTCGTCCTCGGCTCAGAGGAGCTGAGGGCCCTGCGGGACCGAGTCGACACCGCCGTCTACCGAACGGCCCGAAATGAAGTTTCGGTTAAGCACGAGGAGTTTCCGGAAGCCCTCCAATTGGTCGATGCTATACTCGACACGCGCCGAGCAGCGTAGAAAAATCGCTGCAAATGGCGCTATTTTCATGAAACAGCCACGTCTGATCGCACTCGTTGTGCTTGCCGTCCTCGGTGTCATCGTCGCCGCGGGCTGCGGCAGCGACAAGCAGAGCGTCGGTGCGAACGACGTGGCCGTCGTCGGCGACCAGACGATCTCGAAGGACCAGTTCGACCGTCTGATCGACCAGGCGAAGAAGAACTACCAGGCGAACAAGCAGAAGTTCCCGGAGCCCGGCACGACCGCGTACATCGCCCTGCGCAAGCAGGCGATGCAGTTCCTCGTCCAGCGCGCCGAGTTCGAGCAGGAGGCGAAGGACATGGGGCTCAAGGTCGACGATTCGGACGTCGACAAGCAGCTGTCCACGATCAAGGCGCAGTACTTCGGCAAGAGCGGCAAGTGCGACTCGACCTGCGAGACGAAGTTCCAGGCCGAGCTGAAGAAGCAGAACCTCTCAATCGACCAGGTGCGCGACGACGTCCGTGCGAGCGTGATCCAGAACAAGATCTACGAGAAGGTGACCACCGGGGTGACCGTCTCGGACAAGGACATCGAGGACTACTACAAGAAGAACAAGCAGCAGTACGTGCAGCCGGCGAGCCGTGACGTGCGCCACATCCTCGTCAAGAAGAAGGCGCTTGCCGACCAGATCTACAACCAGTTGACGAACGGCGGCAACTTCGCAGCGCTCGCCAAGAAGTACTCCACGGACACGAGCTCGAAGAGCTCCGGCGGCAAGATGACGATCTCGAAGGGCCGTCAGGTGCCCGAGTTCGACAAGGTCGCGTTCAAGCTGAAGACGAACGAGATCGGCAAGCCGGTGAAGACGACCTACGGCTGGCACGTGATCCAGGCGCTGACGCCGATCAAGAAGCAGACCGTGACCAAGCTGCCCGAGGTCCGCACGGCGATCCGCCAGCAGCTCCTGCAGCAGAAGAAGCAGGACGAGATGCGCAAGTGGGTCGACCGGACACAGACGGACTTCAAGTCGAAGACGGCGTACCAGGTCGGGTACGAGCCGCCGGCGACGACGACTGGCGCCGGCACCACCACTTCGCAATAGGGCTCTTGTCGCTCGCGGACGCGCTCCTCGAGCTGCAAGAGCTGACGAGACGCCTCCGGCGCGACTGCCCCTGGGATCGCGAGCAGACCGCGCGGACGATCGTCACGCACACGGTCGAGGAGGCGTACGAGGTGGCGGATGCGGCCATGGCCGACCGGCCGGAGAAGCTGCTGGACGAGCTCGGCGACCTGCTCTTCCAGGTCTACTTCCTGGCGCTCCTGCTCGAGGAGCAGGGCCAGGGCGACCTCGAGCAGGCCGCTCGCGGGATCCACGAGAAGCTCGTCCGCCGGCATCCGCACGTGTTCGGCGACGTCGAGGCTCGGACCGCGGGCCGTGTGCGCGAGAACTGGGAGGCGATCAAGACGCGAGACGAGGGCCGCGAGGGCATCTTCCACGACGTCCCCGAGTCGCTCCCCGCGCTCCTCTACGCGCGCAAGCTCCAGCGCCGCGCGGCGGCGATCGACTTCGAGTACCCCGACACCGCAGGCGCGCTCGCCGACCTCGACGACGAGCTGCGCGAGTTGAAGGAGGCGCTCGCCGATGCGGGCGAGCCGGCCCCTGAGGCCGAGCCCGATCCGCACGTCTTCGAGGAGGTGGGCGACGTGCTCTTTGCGGCCGTCAACGTCGCCCGGCGGCTGAACGTCGATCCGGAGCTCGCGCTCAGGTCGATGTCGCGCCGCTTTGCCGATAGGGTCGAGCGCGCGGAAGAGCTCGCGCGGGCGGACGGGCACGTGTTCGCCGAGCTCCCGCTGGACGAGCAGGATCGGTACTTCGACGCTGCAAAGGAGGCGATGAGGTGAGCTCTCAGATCGCTGCGGTTCGGGCGCGGCAGATCCTCGATTCGCGCGGGAATCCAACGATCGAGGTCGACATCCGGGTCGAATCGGGCGAGGTCGGGCGTGCGGCGGTTCCGTCGGGTGCCTCGACCGGAGAGCACGAGGCAGTCGAGCTCCGCGACGGAGATCCCGGCGCCTGGCTCGGCAAGGGCGTCGCGAAGGCGGTCGAGAACGTCCGCACGGAGATCGCGCCCGCGCTGCTCGGTCTCGACGCGGCCGACCAGAGTGCGATCGACGCCGCTCTCGTGGCGCTCGACGGGACGAAGAACAAGTCGCGCCTCGGCGCGAACGCGATCCTGGGCGCGTCGCTGGCGACCGCGAGAGCCGCGGCGGCGGCCGCCGGAATGCCGCTCTACCGCTGGGTCGGGGGCGCAGAAGCGCACGTGCTCCCGGTCCCGATGTTGAACGTCGTCAACGGCGGCGCGCACGCGGACAACTCGCTCGACCTGCAGGAGTTCATGATCGTCCCGGGCGGTGCGGAGACGTTCTCCGAGGGCCTGCGCATCGCGGTCGAGGTCTTTCACACGCTGAAGAAGCTGCTCGAGGAGGAGGGCCTGTCGACCGCGGTCGGTGACGAAGGCGGCTTCGCGCCGGACTTCCCGTCGAGCGAAGCCGCGATCGAGCGGATCCTCGAGGCGATCGAGCGGGCGGGCCACGCAGACCGTGTCCGGCTCGCGCTCGATCCGGCGATGAGCGAGGTCTACGCCGACGGCACGTACTCCTTCGAGGGGCGCGAAGAGGGCTCCGCCGAGCTGCAGGAGTTCTGGGCCGGGCTCGTCGAGCGGTACCCGATCGTGTCCATCGAGGACGGAGCGGCCGAGGACGACTGGGAGGCGTGGAAGGTGCAGACGGAGCGGCTCGGCGACCGCGTGCAGCTCGTGGGCGACGACCTGTTCGTGACCAACGTCGAGCGCCTGCAGCGTGGAATCGACGAACACGCCGCGAACGCGATCCTGATCAAGGTCAACCAGATCGGCACCCTGACCGAGACGCTCGACGCGATCGCGCTCGCACGCTCCGCCGGCTACGGCGTCGTCATGTCTCATCGCTCCGGCGAGACGGAGGACACGACGATCGCCGACCTCGCGGTCGCGACGAACTCCGGCCAGATCAAGACGGGCGCGCCGTCGCGCAGCGACCGGGTGGCGAAGTACAACCAGCTGCTCCGGATCGAGGAGGAGCTCGGCGCCGAAGCCGTCTATCCGGGCTGGAACGCCTTCGCCGCCACCGAGTCTGCCCGAGCCCCGGGGGAGTCTGAGCACCATGTCCGCCGAGCTTCCTCGCCGGACGAAGATCGTGGCCACGCTCGGGCCCGCGTCGTCGTCGCGCGAGACAGTGTTCGAGCTTGCACGGGCCGGCATGGACGTCGCCCGGCTCAACTTCTCGCATGGA
>DATBGG010000160.1:0-3972 GCA_036558065.1 Gaiellaceae bacterium
AGGCGGCTGATGGTGCGCGACGGCCACCCCGGCCGCTGTCCCGAGTCCGATGACGAGTCCAAGCCCCAGCCACAGCAGGCGCCGCGGCAGCGGTAGACGCTTCATTGATCCCTCCTTGGTCGAACTCCCCTGATTTCTCCGAGGGAAGCCTACGAAACAACGCTCCGTCTTGTGGGAGCGGCGTCAGGTCTGTTCCGCAACGCGGTCTAGGTGATGACGCGCGGTCAGCCTGAGCTCGTCGCTGAGCTCGGGATCGCTTGAAGTCTCGCCTCGAAGGCTGATCTCGTCCGCATCCTGCAAGGCCTGCGACTCGAGCGTGATACGGCGGGTGAGGACGTTGGCGCGCTCCTGGAGGCGGGTCACCTCGACGAGATCGTTCGCCCGCAGCGCGGCCGCGCTCCGCTCGTAGGCGCCGCCGGTGCTGAAGAGATGGGTCAGCTTGAGCATGAGCGCGACCAGGTCGATCGCGATCAGGAACGCGAGGAAGAACTCGACGTACTTCTTCACAGCCGGGCTGGCCTTCTCGACGCGCTCGAGCGCCGCCTGGCGGGCGAGAAAGTCGCGGTCGGCCTTGATCGTGGCGACCCGGTTCGCGATCTGACTGCTCTCGGCCACCCGCCAGGTCGCGATCTTCTGGCGATTCGCGGCGATCGTCGCCTCGATCTGCGGGCGGGCGCGCTTCAGCTCCGCTGTGGCGGCAGCCGCCCTGCGCTTGTCACGCCTGTAGTAGGGGCCTCGGCCGAGCTTGTGGGTCTGTGAGCAGCTCTGAAGGCCGGCCTCGCAGTCGGCGAGGAAGCGGCTGTTCGTGACCTGCCGCTGGAGGCGCGCCTCCTTGGCCTGCGCCGCCGCGATCTCCTTCTGCGCCGCGGCGACCTTGGCGTCGTAGGTGCGCGTGATCTCGTTCGTCGTCTCGTGGATCCGCGCAGTCGTCGTCTTGCTGAGCTCGTCGTTGATCGACCCGCTGTAGATGACCTGCGCCATCGGCAGCCCGATCACGAGCGCGATCGCGAGCGAGAGCACGAGGCGCGGGATCGTGAGCACGAGGTTCCACGCGCGGCTCGTGCCGAAGCTCTTCAGGACGAGGCGCTCGACCAGGCAATACAGCACCGCCCACAGCGGGAGCACCCACAGGACGCTCGTGATCGACGTGCTCCACCACTGGCTTGCGGCGACGGTCATCCCGAAGCCGCTGACGACCGCCATCCCCGCGACCCACATGCCCAACCCGTGGAGGAAGCTCGCCTCGCTCGGCACCTTCTGGAGGACGAAGCCGTCTCCCCCTGCGAACCACGCCCAACCGGCACGCACGCGCCGACGCGACGCCCTGGCCGTCAGCGCCATGTCGATCGTGTCCCGTTCCTCCGTGCTCGCGGCAGCACCCATGCGAAGAACAGAAGACGAACGATCGGCCGCTGAGTTGGCGCCGACCGGCGATTCTTAGAGTCTTATTACGGCCGAGCCGCGAAAGCCAGCGCACTCACGACTGTTCGAGACGCGGGCGCCGGCTGGTCCTGGCTCGAGTACGGGCGGTTCAGGAGGTGCCCGCGGTGCACGAGGGTGGTCGAGCCGCCGCCGTCGAGGTTGATCGCGCTCTCGGCCCCCAGCTCGACCATCGCCTCCGCGAGCTCCAGCATGGACAGCCCTCCGTCGACGTTCGAGCGCCGGCCGTCGCATGCGAGCACGACGAGCGACTCGCCCGAGACCCCGAGGGCGGCGCGCGGGTAGCGACCGTCGGTGATGTCCGAGTCGAACTGCCCGGCGGCGGCGGAGAAGCCTTCCCGGTCGTCGTCGGGGTCGAAGACGATCGTCCCGTCGACGACGAGCAGTGGGCCCGCCTGCACGAGATCCCCGGGCGGCCGCTCCGGAGCAACGCCGCGTTCCAGGAGCCGCACGGCCCCGTCGTCGATCACGACTGTGCCGCGACGCGCCGCGTACGGCGGCGTGATCGGCTCGTGATCTGCCGGCAGGCCGTCGATCCAGAGCTCGCCGAGAGGCCGGTACGGGTCGCGGAGGAAGAAGCCGCCCACGATCGCCTCCTCGATCCCGTTTTTCCGGCACCACACGTCCAGGTGCTCGGGCCGGGGAAAGTGCACGACCCGAGCACGCGTCGAGCGCTTCGGGAACCGCACGGCGTAGACCGTCGTCACCTCGCCGTCCGCGAGCGCGTGGCGCCAGAGGAGGTATTCGATTCCGTCTCGCGGGTCGCGAGCGGCATTCCTGCGATGCCCTGCGCCGGAGATCAGGACCTCATCTTCCGACCCCTACCCGAGGCACGCGACGACCGCCGCTGCCAGGTTCTTCGCCCGCGGTTCGGCGGTGTTCCACGACCACAGGTTCGGGACGTAGCCGAAACCGACGCCGGCCTCCGGGTCGGCGAAGCCGATCGATCCTCCTGAGCCGGGGTGCCCGAACGACGCGGGCCCGGCCAAGGGCATCGGCGGGCACGCCCGCCAGAAGCCGAGCGACATCCAGAACGAGCGGTCGGCCGGAACGTCCAGCCCCGGCGGCAGCCCGTGCATCCGCGTCCTGTCGGTCTGAACGACCGTCATCGTCTCGACCGTCTCCGGATCCAGCAGCCGGATCCCGTCGACCTCGCTCACCGTCGCCGCGTACATTCGCGCGACCGATCGAGCGTCGGCGACCATGTTCCCGGAGGGGAACTCCGCGGTGAGGAAGGCGGAGCCGTTCATGAAGTCGCTGGTCGGATCGAAGGCGCCGCCGAGCTCGCCGGCGCGGGCGGCAGCCGAGTCCGGGGCGAACAGCGCCCCGATCCAGGCGTTGACGGTGTCCGCATCGAGGCCGGTGGCTTCGATCATTCCGGAGGCCAACTCCTCGACGCTGAACGGGGCGTACGTGATCCGGGTCACCCTGGACTCGTGCTCCGCAGGCAGGCCGATCCAGGCGCTCAGCCCGAGTGGGGCAGCGATCTCGTCGGCGAAGAAGGCGCCGAGCGACTTGCCGGTGATCCGCCGAACGACTTCTCCCACGAGGAACCCGAAGGTGTGTGCGTGGTACAGGTGCTCCGTGCCGGGCTCCCAGAGAGGCTTCTGTGCCTCGAGCGCCCGGATGACCGGATGCCAGGCGCACGCCTCCTCGTACGTCAGCGGCGTGTCGATGACCGGCAGGCCGGCCTGGTGGGAAAGCAGCCAGCGGACTGGGATCTCCTCCTTGCCGTTGGCGCCGAACTCGGGCCAGTACTCGACGACCGGCGCGTCCAGATCGAGCTCGCCACGCTCGACGAGCAGATGGGCGCAGATCGCGGTTGCCCCTTTGGTCGTGGATGCGACCAGCGCGACCGTGTCCTCGTTCCAGGAGCGGTTCGCCTCGCGATCGGCGAGCCCGCCCCACAGGTCGACGACGGGGTGGCCGCCCGCGTAGACGCAACACGCCGCGCCGACCTCGCCCGGGATCTCGTCGAAGTTCGCCCGGAAGACGTCTGCGACCTCGTCCCAGCCCTCCTCGACATGGCCCTGCACGGTGGTTTCACTCGTCGTGCTCACTTGGCTGCACCGTCCTTTCGCGATTGAGGTTCATCGCGGGGCGACCTCAAAGCTCGCTCCTCGGGCTTCCAAGAACGGTGAATTGCGATGTCCGCATCGCCGGTGCGAGGACCCCCCACGCGGAGAGCGGGCAGAGGCGCTGAGCTCGTGAACGCCGTCTTGCCGCGCTCGTCAAACTGGACAGCACGACCCTAGCTCGACTTCGCGCCGGTCGCAGAGTGAACCGCAGAGCAGGGTGGGTGCGGGAAAGTGGTCAATAAGATCAGCCGGTGCGCGTCACGGCCACGACCCGGATCGCCTGCCCGCCCGGCCGCGTCTTCGACACGCTGGCAGACGTGCGTAACGAGTTGCAGTGGAATAGCCAGGTGAGCAGCGCGGAGCTGCTGAGCGACGAGCCGATCGAGCAAGGTTCGCGTTTCACGATCGTGAACGGCGGCAGGCCGTACGACGTGGCGATCACGACTTTTGAACG
>DATBGG010000161.1:0-3621 GCA_036558065.1 Gaiellaceae bacterium
CGCTTGTAGAGCCGGTCGATCAGCGCAGGCATCTCCTCGAGCCGCTCCGTGATCACGCGGATCCGGTACTCGCGGAAGTGCTCCGGCTCGACGTCCAGCGCCGAGGCGAGAGACCGCACGATCTCGTTCGACGGCACCGGACGGTTCCCGTGGACGAGGTGGTTGAGATAGCCGGCGGACAGCTTTGTCTTCGCAGCGAGCCCACGGTACGTGACCCCGTTCTCGTTCATCAGCCGCTCGAGCGTCTCGCCGAACGGGTCGTCGCTGAAACGCCTCCGCCGGGCCACTAACGCAGGCTCCCGAGCTCGTCGATCGCCACTCTCTGGTCTTCGCCAGTCCGGCGCGAGCGGATGTCGACTGCCCCGTCCTCGAGCGTCTTCTTGCCGACCGTGACGCGCACCGGGAGCCCGATCAGGTCGGCGTCGGCGAACTTCTCGCCCGCGCGCTGATCCCGGTCGTCCAGGAGCACGTCGTCCCCTGCCTCGTCCAGCTTCGTCGCGACCTGCTCCGCCTGCTCCTCGACCCCGGGCAGCGCGACGAGATGCACGTCGTACGGCGCGATGGAGCTCGGCCACTGGATCCCGTGCTCGTCATGGTGCTGCTCGACGACCGCGGCCATCGTCCGCGCGGGCCCGATTCCGTAGCTACCCATGACCAGGTGCTTCTCCTTGCCGTCCTCGTCGAGAAACGTCGCCTCGAGCGGCTCGCTGTAGTGCGTACCGAGCTTGAAGATGTGCCCTACCTCGATCGCGGTCTGCAGACGGAGCCTTCCGCCGCAGTTCGGACACGTGTCACCCTCTCGCACTTCGCGGATATTCGCAAAGCGGGCCTCGAAGTCGCGGCCTGCCTGCACGCCGCGCAGGTGGCGCCCGGTGCGATTCGCCCCCGCGACGTACTGCCCTTCGCGCAGCGAGTCGTCGGCAACCACCTCGACGGCGACCCCGACAGGCCCGATCGAGCCCGGGTCCGCACCGAACGCGTCGCGAATCTCGTCCTCCGTCGCGGGGCGGAAGGCTTCGCCCAGCGCCTCGAGCATCTTCCCCTCGTCCAGGCGGTCGTCGCCGCGCACCAGCCCGAGCACGACCCTGCCGTCGGCGACCACGGGCATCGCCTTCGAGGTTGCCGCCTCATCGACGCCCAGGAGCTTGGCAACGTCCTCGATCGTGCCCACCCCGGGCGTGTCGACCTCCTCCGGGGCGCCCAGGCTCGCGGGAAACTCCGCTGCCCGCGGAACAGCGTGAGCGATCTCGAGGTCGGCCGCGTAGTCGCCGTTCTCGCAGGTGACGAGCGTGTTCTCACCGGTTTCCGCAGGCGCGAGGTAGTCCATGCTCTCGCTGCCACCCATCATCCCCGACTCCGCCGGCACGGGGTGCGCTTCCAGCTCGCACCGCTCGAAGATCCGATCGTACGCCGCCTTGTGGAGCTGGAAGCTCTTGTCGAGGCTCTCCGCGTCCCGGTCGAACGAGTACGAGTCCTTCATGACGAACTCGCGGAGACGAATGAGCCCCGCGCGCGGGCGCGGCTCGTCGCGATCCTTCGTCTGGAAGTGGTAGAGCATCTGCGGCAGATCGCGGTAGGACTGGATCTCGCGCCCGTGGAAGGTGACCGTTTCCTCGTGTGTCAGCGGGAGGACGAACTCGCGGTCGTTACGGTCGCGGAGCTTGAAGAGCTCGGGGATCTCGTAGCGTCCCGTCGCCTTCCAGAGCTCAGCCGGCGTCAGGACCGGCATCAGCATTTCCTGCGCGCCGATCGCGTCCATCTCCTCCCGGATGATCCGGACGACGTTCTCATGAACGCGCCAGCCGAGCGGAAGGAACGTCCAGAGGCCGCCGCTCACCTGCCGGATGAAGCCGCCGCGCACAAGCATCGTGTGGCTGGCCGACTCCGCGTCGGCGGGGGCTTCGCGCAGGGTAGGCAGGAACAGCTGTGACGCCCGGCGGATCACGAGCCCAACCCTAGTGCCCCGCGCGGTGACACTGCTGAGTTCCTGGGTCGCGAGCACCAAGCCAGAGGCCGCACTCGCTCGATGCCAATACTGAACAAAGTATTGGTAAGAGCGAGGGTGGATTCTGGCGCCGCGTGCTCGCGGGCCAGGGGCCAGCGTGTGTTGCCGCGTGGGGCACCTAGTCGAGAGGAATTTCGGAGGCTTCCGCCATGGCGAGCGCGGCCGGCTTCGCCATCTTGAGGCGCTTCGGCCGGCGCATGCCCGCGTCGATCCAGGTGTCGATCTCGCTGAACAGGTCGTCGACCAGCGTGTCCGACGGCACCTTCTTCAAGACGCGTCCGTGGGCGTAGATGAAGCCGACGTCGCGCCCACCGGCGATCCCGAAATCGGCGTCGCCCGCCTCCCCCGGCCCGTTCACCGCGCAGCCCATGACCGCGACCTCGAACGCCTGCGGGTAGTCCTTCAGACGCTCCTCGACCTTGACGGCGAGCATCTCGACGCCGACGTTGTCACGGCCGCAGGACGGGCACGCGATCATCACCGGCCCCCGTTCGCGCAGGCCGAGCGCTTTCAGGATCTCCCACGCGACCTCGACCTCCTTGACCGGATCCGCGGTCAGCGAGACCCGCAGCGTGTCGCCGATCCCGTCCGCGAGGAGCGCGCCGATGCCCACGGCGCTCTTGATCGACCCCGCGAACGACGTGCCCGCTTCGGTCACGCCCAGATGCAGCGGGTACGGGACACGCTCGGACAGCATCCGGTACGCCCGGATCATCGTCGGCACGTGCGTCGACTTGACCGAGATCTTGAAGTCGCGGTAGTCGAGCTTCTCGAGGAGCTCGACCTCCTCGAGCGCGGCCGCGACGAGCGCCTCCGCCTGGTCGCGGTGTGCGAGCTCGTGCAGGTGCTTCGGCAGCGACCCGGAGTTGGCACCGATCCGCATCGGGATCCCGGCCTCGCGCGCGGCGGAGACGACCTGCTCGACCTTGTCCGGGCCGCCGATGTTGCCCGGGTTGATCCGCACCGCGGCCACGCCCGCGTCGATCGCGCGAAGCGCCAGGCTCGCGTTGAAGTGGATGTCCGCGATCACCGGGATCGGCGAGAGGCGGACAATCTTCCTCAACGCGTCCGCGTCCTCGATCTTCGGAACGGCGCAGCGCACGACCTCGCACCCGGCCGAGGCAAGCGCGGCGATCTGGGCAGTCGTCGCCGGCACGTCGTGCGTCGGCGTCAGCGTCATCGACTGGATGACGACAGGAGCGCCCCCGCCGATCTGAACGTTTCCTACGCGGATCGACCGTTCGCTAGCCACCGAGGTTGCCGATGTCGTTCGAAAGCCCGATGAAGAACAGGAGCAGGACGAGCGCGATCCCGATTGCCGACACCCGCTCGTAGACCTCGCGCCCCACGGCACGGCCCCGGATGCCCTCCACGATCGAGAACGCGATATGGCCACCGTCGAGCGGGAGCAGCGGCAGCAGGTTGAGCAGGGCGAGCGACAGGCTGAGCAGACCGAGCACCCACAGATACGTCTCCACGCCCTGGCTGAGCGCCTCGGACGAGCCTTCCACGATCCCCACGGGGCTCGAGACCTCCTTGCGGCTCCCGCGGACGAGCCTGGAGAGCGATTCTCCGATCTCCTTCGTGATCACGCCGGTGAGCCGGACCGACTCCCA
>DATBGG010000162.1:0-3101 GCA_036558065.1 Gaiellaceae bacterium
GCGCTCGACGAGGAACGTCGACCGCTCGGCCACGTCCTTCATCCCGCGGAACTCGTGGGCGACGCCGAACCCACGCACGGCGTCCCCGTTCCAGTCCGACAGGAACTGGAGCTCGTCGAGGTCGAGCGCCTGGCTCCAGGCCGTCTGCGTCCAGCACGAGTCGCGCGAGATCGGGTACGGCGTCACGCCCGCCTCCTCGAACTCCGCTCTCCTGTCACGCAGGAGCTGGAGCTCGTTGGTTCAGGTCGACGACCAGGCGAAGAGGAAGAAGACGAAGAGCGCGGAGCGGCCCGCGACGAGGTTGACGCAGCTCGCCGGCTCCCGCGGAGCGAGCCAGACCGTTGCGGCGGGGATGGTGTCGCCGGCGCCGAGCACGCGTCAACCCTAGTAGAGCTTGGAGAGGCGGCTGGGGCGCGCGCCACTCGAGCCACGCGTACTGCATGCGCAGGACGTGCTGCGGCGTGAACTCGTAGTAGCAGGAGTCGAACGAGTGGCCGCCTCTTACGGAGACGCGGGGCAGCACCACGAGACGCTCTTCGGGAACGACTTCTCGAGCGGCGCGCTCGACTTGCCGCCGAACTGCTCGACGATGTTCGAGACGGACTCGACCTTGGCGCTCGGCGTCAGCCGCAGGAACAGCCACTGGTTCGCGTTGACCCAGCCGACGAGCAGCCAGTTGCCGTTCGGGGAGATCGCGAGCGTGCCGAAGTCGCCCGGCGCCGAATAGAGGAAGCGCACCTCGCCGGGGTCGGCCTCCGCCTGGTAGAGGACGAGGTCGCTGCGCAGGGTCGCCGTCGAGTAGCGGATCAGGACGAAGCGGTGGCTCTTGCGGACGAAGACGACCCCGGACGGCCCGACCGGATGGCCGATCGCCCACAGCTTGTGCCCGTTCGCGTCGAATGCGCGCAGCGTCCGCTCGCCGAGCGCGAGCAGCCGCTCGCCGTCCTCCGACCACACGAGCTGCGTCGGGACGTCGCCGGGATCCGTCAGCCAGATCGTCTTCGTCGTGTCGGCGTCGACGAGCTCGATCCGGCCGTCCACGGTCGAGAACGCGAGCTGGCGCACCGACCCGGGCCGCCAGGCAGGCGGGGTCGGCCCGACGACGTTCCGCAGCGGCCCGTCCCCGGTCCCGTCGCCGGCGACGACGCGGAGCTCGCGGCCGTTCAGGTACGCGATGCGGCAGCACTCGTTCGGCGGCTCCTGAGACCAGCGCGCTCCGTGCACGGTCCGGTTGCGGGCGAGCGTCCAGCGGATCGTCCCGTCGGGCGCCAGCGCGGCGAGCCGGTGGGCCCGGGTGACCGCGACGTGCAACGCGTTCGGGGACCACGATCCCTCCCACCAGGGCCCCAGCTTCCGCATCGAGCCGTCGAAGTGGACGATCCACGGGCCGGTGCTCGAGTTGACCAGGAGCTGGCCCGGAGCCGGGAGCGCCGTCAGCGCCGGGGCGGGCGGTTTCGCCTTCTCCGTCGTGAACGCGTCATGCACGCTGCCCACGAGCGCACGGCCGGGAGACGAGAGCAGCGCGAGCAGCAACACGACGAGGACCGCGGCTGCCAAGAGGAGCGGCCGGCGGTTGCGCTGCTGCCACGTCAGTGGCTCACGCTCCTCGAACGACGAGCGGACCATCACCCACGCACGGCGCTCGGCCTCGAGCTCGTCCGGGCCCTGGATCTTCTGGAGCGCGCGGCGCAGGTCCTCGCTCATGCTCTCTCCCTGTCGATGATCGTCTCGAGGCGGTCGAGCCCGCGGCGCAGGCGCGAGTTGACCGTTCCGCGCGGAAGGTCGAGCAGGTCGGCGATCTCGCCGGGCGTGTACTCGAGCAGGTAGCGCAGGACGATCACGGCGCGGTGCTCCGCGCTGAGCGAGGCAAGCCCGGCCGCGACGCCGTCCGAGAACGTGCCCAGGTCGCCGGTGTCGAAGTCCTCGGCCCCTGGGGTCTCCGTGATCTCGCGGCGCAGCGACCGCGCCCGCGCCCAGTCGATCGCCCGGTTGACGACGATCCGGTGCAGCCACGGCCCGAACGGCCGCTTGCGATCGAAGCGGTCGAGGTTGCGGATTGCGGACAGGAACGCCTCCTGGGCGATGTCCTCGGCCGCGGCCCCGTCCTGCACGACCAGATACGCGGCCCTGTGCGCGCGCGGCCAGTGCTCCTTGAAGAGCGCCTCGAGGTCCGAGGCTGATCCTCCTTGAGCGCCCCGTATCCAGGAACGCTCCTGCCGGCCGGGGCCCACCATGGCGCGCTGACTATACGAGCGACGTCGGGCACGAGGTCCATACGCGGGGGGGCCGCGCAGAGGTCCGAGGGACCCTTCGTGCCGTGGCAGGCGTATGAAGGGCATGCGACGCCTTCTCCCACTGCTCGCTCTTGCGCTGATCCCGTTTCCCGCGACCGCGCACGCCGACGGCTGCCCGCCCTCGATCTGCGGGACGACGAGCTTCGCGCCGCCGGGCTCCAGCCTGTTCGTGTTTCCCAACGGACGGCAGGGTCCCCTTCACGTCTACGACCTTCGCGGCGGCAGCAGGCGCTTCGTCCTCCCTCACGGCATCCTCTCCGCCGACGGGCGGGCGTTCGTCTCGGCTGTGCCGGTGAGAGGCGGCACGCGCTTGTTCCGCTTCGATCCGCGTACCGGGGGCGTTCGGGCGCTTCGTACGGTGCCCGGTGTCTGGAGCATCGCCGTCGTTTCGGCGGACGGCCGACGAATCGCTCGTTTCACATCCGGCAAGTACGCGAAGGGGACGACCTTTACGGTGGACGACCCCGGCCGCTCGCAGGCCATCCACCTCGCCGGTTCGTACGAGCTGGAGAGCTTCTCGCCGGATGGGCGCCGACTGTTCCTGATCCACTGGCACCGGACCGGGAGCTACGACCTCCAGCAATACGACCGAACGAGTGCCCGACTCAGCCCGACGCGGCTCGACGAGCCCGACGAGAAGATGGAGGGCCAGGCCCAGGGCGCGGTCCAGAAGCGTGACGGGAGCTGGCTCTACACGCTCTACGCCAAGGCCGACGGCGCGACGTTCGTGCATGCGCTCAACCTCCGGACGGGCCTCGCGCACTGCATCGACCTTCCGTTGCGCGGAGATCTGAGCATCGCGGGCGC
>DATBGG010000163.1:0-10069 GCA_036558065.1 Gaiellaceae bacterium
CCGACGACGCGCACGACGCTCGAGTCCTGGCCGAGGCGCGGGCCGATCGAGAGCAGCGCCTTGCCGTCGTACTGCGAAGGAAGCGTCTCCACATAGATCGTCGCGCCCAGGGTGAAGAGGGCGGCGATGAGGACGGTCGGCTTCCAGCGCCAGCGGAGCGCGTCGAGCAGCTCGGGCAA
Source organism: Gaiellaceae bacterium (assembly GCA_036558065.1). GTDB lineage: Bacteria > Actinomycetota > Thermoleophilia > Gaiellales > Gaiellaceae > VAXT01. The sequence continues at coordinate 180 of DATBGG010000163.1, forward strand.
GCCACCTTCCTGCGCGGCGCTGCGCCGACGGGAACGCTCGACAGAGAGGTCGGACTCGGTCTGCATCGGCTAGAAATTCGGCGGCAGGCGACCCCGCCCTCCAAATCGTAGCCGCAGGCTCGAGCAAATGGCAGTCGCGTATCTCATCCGAGCCCACCACCGGCCGGAACAACTCGTCCGCCTCGTCGAGCGGCTGACGACTCCGACGACGTCCTTCTTCGTACACGTGGACGGGCGGGCACCGGGGGTCGTCTACGAGACGGTGCGCGCGGGGCTGGCCGGTCGCGACGACGTGCACTGGGTGCCGCGTGTCGACTCGTATTACTCCGGGTTCAGCCTCGTCCGCTCGGTGGTCGCCGGGCTCGACGAGGTGCAGCGGAAGGGAACGCCGGCGCACACGGTGCTGCTCTCGGGGCAGTGCTATCCACTCCGGCCGGCCGCGGAGATCGAGTCGGCGCTTGCCGGGCGTCCCGGCGAAAGCCTCGTCGAGCGCTTCCACCTTCCAAGCGAGCGCTGGGCAGACGAGGACGGCGGGCTCGACCGCGTCCGCTATCGCTACTTCGAGCGAGTTCGGTTCCGGACGCGGACGCTTCGGCTCCCGCTCCTGCGACGATCGTTCCCCGCCGGCCTCGAGCCGTGGGGCGGCTCCGCCTGGTGCGTCCTGTCCGGCGAGGCCGTGGCGACGCTGCTCGCCTTCCACCACGAGCGGCCCGACGCCTGGAGCTTCTTCCGCCGGGTCAAGACCCCGGACGAGATGTTCGTGCAGACCGTGCTGATGAGCTCGCCGCTCCGCGACCGGGTCGCGAACGAGACCGTCCACCACATCGAGTGGCCCGGCGGCTCGCACCCGCGAACGTTCACCAGCGCCGACTTCGACCGGCTCGCGGCCTCGGGCAAGCTCTTCGCGCGGAAGTTCGACGTTGCCCGTGACGCGGAGATCCTGGACCGGATCGACCGCGAGCTCCTCGGCGAAGGATGAGCAGGCCCTGACGGGCTGAACTGAGTCTGCATGGAGCCGACTCTCGAGCAGCAGGTCGGTCGGATCGCGGGGGCGCGCCGCATCCTCGCGAACGTCGGCTGGCGTGCGCTCTCGGACATCGGCTCGAAAGCGATCACGCTCGTCCTGTACGCGGTCATCGCGCGGCAGCTCGGAGCGCAGGGCTTCGGCGTCTTCGCCTTCGGGCTCGCGTTCGTGATGCTCGTGACGACGCTCGCCAACTTCGGGCAGGACGGGATCCTGACCCGCGAGGTCGCGCGCGATCACGGGCTCCTCGGCCGCTACTTCGCGAACACGCTCGTCCTCAAGCTGGCGCTCGCGCTGCCGGCGCTGGCGGTCGCGCTCGCGGTCGCGTGGTCGATCGGGATGAGCGCGGAGACGCGGTGGGTGATCGTCTTCCTCGGGCTCGCCGTCGTCGTCGAGTCGCTGACGCAGACGTGCTTCGCCGCGTACCAGGCGTTCGAGCGCCTCTCGCTGATGCCGGTGGTCGTGATCACGCAGCGCGTCGTGACGACGATCCCGGCGATCGTGGCGATGCTGGCCGGCGCGGGCGTCGTCGCCGTGGCGGCGATCTACGCGGCCGGGACGCTCGTGTCGATCGCGCTCGCACTCGTCCTTCTCTACGGGCGGATCGCGCAGCCGCGGTTCCAGATCGACCTGCGGAGCTGGTGGCCGCTGATGCGCGTTGCCGCTCCGCTCGGGATCGCCGGGGTGTTCATCACGGTCTTGCTGCGCGTCGACACGGCGATGCTCGCCTTCTACAAGTCGGATGCGGTCGTCGGTAACTACAGCGCGGCGTACCGGCTGTTCGAGGCGACCCTCGTCGTCGGCTGGAGCGTGACGGCAGCCGTCTATCCCGTCTTCTCGCGGCTGACGCGAGACTCCGAGCCGCCGCTGGCGCTCGTCTTCGAACGCTCGCTCAAGCTCGTGCTTGCGCCGACGCTCCCGCTCGCGGTCGGCGCGGTCGTGCTCGGCGACTCGCTCGTGCGCCTCGTCTACGGCTCCGGCTTCGACGATGCGGCGGGCGCGTTGGCCTGGCTCGCTCCGGCGATCGTGCTCTACCCGCTCGCCCAGGTCTCTGCATCGCTGCTGATCGCGCGGGACCGGCAGGGCACGGTCGCCGTCGTCTACGGGCTCGTGGCGCTCGAGAACGTGCTCGCGAACCTCGTTCTCATCCCTGCTTTCTCGCTCGACGGCGCGGCGGCGGGAGCCTCGCTCTCCCAGGCGCTGATCACGGTGCCGTTCTTCGTTCTCGCGCGGAAGACGGCCGGGGCGATCGAGGTGCGGCGCATCCTCGCCGCGCCCCTGCTCGCAGCGGCGCTGTCAGCCGCCGCGATGGTCGCGCTCCGAGGCTCCTTCGGAGTCGCCGTCGTCGTGGGCGCGGCCGTGTTCGTCGGCGCGCTCGTCGTCTTCGAGAAGCTCTTCTACCCCGGGGACGTGACCGCGATGATCGCCATCCTCCGGCGCCGCGAAGCCGTCTAGCCAGGGCACGTCCGGCTTGTCGGCGAGCCGGCGCCGGGCGCGGAAGGCGCGCTCGCCGAAGAGAGCAGCTCCTGCGCGAACGGCGTTTCCGGCGTCGCGGTCGCGGACGGCTGAACGGAGATAGACGGCGAGCGCCGCGCGCTTGCGTCCGGCGCGCAGGTGGCCCATGGCGACCCAGCGCGCGAACCCGGCGCGCTCGAGCGGCAGGCCGCGCTCATGTTTCGCGGCCAGGTAGCGGAACTCCGTCTCGACGTCGCTGTCCTGGCGCAGCCTGCGGTTCTGCGGATGGACCAGGTAGCCGACGACGATCTCCTCGCAGGCCGCGCAGCGCCCCGCGTCCGCGAGCCGGATGAAGAAATCCCAGTCCGTGAGCTCGTTGAGCGTCTCGTCGAGGCCGCCGATCTTCCGCACGAACGCCGTTCGGGCCATGACCGATGACGGGCAGCGCAGGACGTTGTGCCGGCGAAGGAGTTGCCGAAGCTCGGCCGGCGGGGGAGTGGGCACGGTCTCGAGCACCCGTCCGGACGCGTCCACGGCGACCATCGACCCGTAGACGAAGGCCGCGGCCGGGCTCGTCGCGCCGAGCTGCGCACTGAGCTTGCGCGGCGACCAGACGTCGTCGTCGTCGAGGAAGGCGATCCAATCGCCTCGCGCCGCCTCGATCCCCTCGTTCAGGGCGACCGCCTGGCCACCCTGCTCCTCGCGGAAGATCATCCGCACACGCGGGTCGGAGACCGCCTCGAGCCGCTCCTCGCTTCCGTCGTCCGACGCGTCGTCGACGACGATCACCTCGAGCTCGACGTCGACCTGGCCGAGCGCGCTCGCCAGCGCGTGCCGTGAGAGGAGCTCCCAGCGGTTGCGGGTGGGGATGACGACCGAGACCTCGGGCGCAGGCATCGCCGCGAAAGCGTAGAGGGCCTGTCCCTCGACCGAGGGCACTCGATCTAGCGACCGAAATCGAGTTATCGAGAGCGGCCCTGGGTTCTCCGAAACCGGTCTCGTGGAGCCGGTTTCCCGGAAGATTGCCCTCGCCTGCGCGGCGACCGCCGGAACGCTCGTCCTCGTCGGTTCGGCCGGCGCCCAGCCGGCCGCCCGAGCGGTGACCGCCAAGGCGGGAGAGCGCTACGTCGCGACCGCGGTCGTCAAGGCGCGCCACGGGAGCAGGGTCTGCCTTCGCCTTCGCGAGCGCTTCGGTGGTAAGACGATCGGCTCCGCCAAGCGCTGCTCTCGCGCGACGGGCCGCCGCCAGCAGCTGCGCCCGGTCCGCTACGGCGCCCGCCGGAGCGGCTCGCGGCTGACGGCTTCGGTCTTCGCGCGGCTCCGCCCGCGCGTCCTGGCGAAGACGGTGCGCCCCTCCCGCTGTCGCCGGCGGCATTGCCATCCGCCGCCGCCTCCACCTCCCCCGCCGCCACCGCCGGCGCCCGCGCCACCGCCCCCGCCTGCCCCTCCGCCTCCGGCTCCCCCGCCTCCGCCGCCCGAGGGCGCCGGGCCTGCCTTCGGCGTCCAGTTCCATTGCGGGTGGGACCACTACGACAACGCTTCACGCGCCGCCGTCCTCGACAAGCTCGAGGCCGCGGGCGTCCGCTGGGTGCGGATCGACTTCGCGTGGGACGGCGTCGAGGACGCCTACAAGGGTGCACGGAACTCCTGGTACATCCGCATGATGGACACCTGCGTCGACCTCGCCCGGGCGCGCGGGATCAACGTCCTGATGACGCTCTGGCTGACCCCCGCGTGGGCGAACGGCGCCCAGTCCAACCGCGTCCCGCCGACCAACCCACAGGACTACGCCGACTTCGCGCGCTGGGCGGCGACCTACTGGCGCGGCCGTGTCGGCGCCTGGGAGGTCTGGAACGAGCCCGATCCGAACGTGACGTTCTTCCAGGGCAGCATCTCGCAGTACGCGGGCCTCCTCCGTGCCGCGTATCCCGCGTTCAAGTCCGGCGACCCGAACGCCCTCGTCCTCGTCGGGGGCCCGTCCTCGAACGACGATTCCTGGCTCAGCCAGCTCTACGGCCTCGGAGCCCACGGCTCCTTCGACGTGATGGCGACGCACCCGTACCAGGGGATGGGCGACGCTCCGCCCGAGCAGGCGGACGACGGACACCGCTGGTGGTTCAGGCATGTCCCCGCAGTGCACGCCGTAATGGCCGCGCACGGCGACGGCGACAAGCCGATCTGGTTCACCGAGTTCGGCTGGTCTGCGCACGCCAACTGGCAGGGCATCCAGAACTGGCAGCGTGGCGTGACTGCGCAGCAGCAGGGGGCGTACCTCGTCCGGGCGCACCAGTACGCCACGGAGCACTGGCCGTACGTCGGAGCGATGTTCTGGTACAAGGAGCGCGCCTATCCGGGCAGCCAAAACGTGCACGAGGAGGGCTACGCGCTCCTCGACTCGAACCTCGCCGAGCGCCCCGTCTACTGGGCGCTCAAGTCGTACCTCGTCGGCTAGCTAGACGTCCCTGAACCGGCCGGGCTCGAGCGTCTTCAGCCCTTCACGGCGGGCGACCAGCATCGCGCCGATGAGCGCCCACATCGCCGTGTAGCAGACCGGGTTCGGGATCACGTAGTCGAAAAAGCCCTGCACGAGCACCGTCAGCAGCGCTGCCGAGATCCCGATCACGATCGCGCGGTCGCGTGGGTCGCCGCGCACCCTCGCGCCGCGGCTCGCGGTGCGCGCGGAGAGCCCCAGGCTGAACGCAAAGCCGAGAATGATCACGACCGAGGGCAGCCCCACCTCGGCCGCCCAGTTCAGATAGAGGTTGTGCGCGTGCGCGTAGGAGAGTGTGGCCGACTCCGAGACCACGCGCGTGCTGGCGACCGGGAAGCCGCCGGGCCCGACTCCCAGGAGCGGGTTCTCGCGGATCTCGCGGTAGGCCTCGCGGTAGATCACGCGCCGGTCGTCGTACGGGCTCAGGACCGTGATCGCGCGCGCCCGCTCCCCGACGACCTTGACGTCGGTCTTCGTCGGCGCCAGCGACCAGACGAAGAAGCCGACGATGAGCAGCGGAACCGCGAGCACGAGCAGCAGCCGCCGCGCCTCGCGGAGCTTGATCAGCATGAAGAGCAGCGCGACGCCGGCCCCGACCCAGGCGCCGCGTGAGAGGGAGAGCATCAGCGTCGCCAGCAGGAGGATCACCGCAGCGCCGGCGAGCACTCGGCCGCGTACCGTCCTCAGCCCGAAGATGAGCCCGGTGCAGACCGGCACCATCATCGCGCAGAGGGAGCCGAGCTGATTGGGGCTGTCGAACGCGCCTTCGAGCCGGCCGCTGACGATCTCCGCGCCGCCGAACTCCGTCGAGACGCTGCCCAGGCCTCTCGTCTCGGAGAACGTGATCACGCCGATCACCACGCCTGCGGTCACGAAGCCGCCGAGCAGGATGCGCAAGTCGCGCATGTCGCGGCACCCGGCCAGGACGACCGTCGCGCACACGATCCCGCCCAGCAGCGAGAAGAGCACCTTCAGCGCGAGCGTGTGGTCGATCGCCGAGTAGACCGAGATCAGCGTCCACATGAAGAGGGCGACCGCCCAGCCGAGCGGAGCCGCGAACGGAAGCGGGATCCTCCCCGTGGCCAGCCGCCGAAGGACGACGACGATCGCAGCCACGAACACGGCCGCCTCGACGGCCTGGATCCGCAAGGGCCCGATGTCCTGCGCGACCGAGCCGATCGGGAACGTCGCGAGCACCGTCAGGATCGCGATCAGCGGGTTGATCAGGATCGCGAGCGCGAGCAGCGGCCCCACGAAGAGCGCGACCAGGATCAGGGGCTGCGCGCCGGCGTTGTCGGTCGCGTGGGTCGCGACGAACGAGGCGGCGATCCCGGCCGCGATCGCCAGCAGGCCGCTGACGAGCCAGCCGACCGGGCGGAGAAGCTCGCGCGGGCTCTCGAGCGGCGCCCGCAGCGTGTCGCCCGAGACGCTCATGCCGCCTCACGGTAGCGCTCGCGCATCGCCTCGACCATTCCCGCCAGCGAGAAGCGCTCCTGCACGCGCGCCCGTCCGCACGCGGCAGCCCGGCCGTAGGCGCCGCGGTCCGCGAGCAGGCTCAGGATCGCGTCTCGCAGCGCGCTTCGGTCACCGGGAGGAACGAGGCGTCCGCAGTCGCCGAGCATCTCCGGCAGCCCGCCGTGGGCGTAGGCGACGACCGGTGTGCCGACGGCCATCGCCTCGAGCCCCGCGTAGGGGAAGCCCTCGCGGCCGAGACCGCGCTCACCGATCGTCGACGGGATCGCGACGAGATCCGAGCCTGCGATCAGCTCGACCGCGTTCTCCTGGAAGCCGGTGAACGAGGCCGCGTGCTCGAGCCCGAGGTCGGCGATCTCGCCCCGCAGCTCCTCGGCCAGCTCGAGGTGCGGAAAGTGCTCGGCTCCGATGAACGCGAGGTGGAGCCCGGGCCGGGCCTCGAGCAGCTCGGGCAGGATCGCGAGCAGCTCTCGATGACCCTTCGTCGGGTCGACGCGCGCGACGAGCGAGACGACGTCGTCCGCCTCGGCGCCGAGCAGGGAGCGTAGGCGCGCGCGGCCCCGCTCGCGATCGACGTGCAGCTCGGCGAGCCCGTTGTGCACGACGTGGACGTTTCTCCGCGCCTCGCCCTCGAACGTCTCCGTTACCGCCTCGCTGACCGCGACGACCTGTGTCGCCCGACGCGCGACGAGATTCGCCGGCCGCCCGTCCCAGCTGAAGTCGTGCTTGAGCCAGATCCAGGGCGTCCGCGACCCGACGAGCGCGGCAGCGCAGACGACCGCGGCCTTGACGCCGTTCGCGTGCACGACGTCCGGCTCGGCCCGTCGCAGCGCCCGCCTCAGCTTCACGGCCGACGGAGCGATCCCGAGCCGCGGCCCGGTCGGGATCACCTCGGTCGGGATCCCGTTGGCGCGGAGGCGGTCCACGAACGGCGCGTCCTCGAGGCAGATCACGTTCCGCACCCAGTCCGGCCCCAGTTCCTCGATCAGCTTCAGGAGGTAGTTCTCCTCGCCCCCGAGCCGCGCGTGCGACGAGACGAACGTGACGGCGACCGGGTCGGTCACCGCAGGCCCCCGTAGACTCTTCCGCGGTGCCCGGAGTCACGGCGGTCGTCCCCACGTTCGCGGCCAGGCCGGAGCTCAAGGTCGTGCTCGACGCGCTCGCCGACCTGCCCGTCGACGAGGTGGTCGTCGTCGAGAACGCGCCGAGCCCGGAGCTCGAGGAACGGCCGGGCGTCCGCGTTCTCCGCCCGGGAAGCAATCTCGGAATCGCCGCGCGCAACCTCGCCGCACGCGAGGCGAAGGGCGACCTCCTGTTGATGCTCGACGACGACTCGTACCCGCTGCCCGGAGCGATCGAGACGCTTCGGGAGGCGTTCGAGCGCGATCCCCGCCTGGGTGTCGCCGGAGGCCTCGTCCGCGACGTCGACCCGGCCACTGGCTCCGAGAACGAGCGCGGGACGAACACCTTCGACTACTGGCTCGGCGACCCCGAGCGGCCCGACGACGAGGTGCCCGCGTTCTTCTTCCCCGAGGGCGCTTCGATGATCCGGCGCGAGGCGTTCCTCGAGGTCGGCGGCTACTTCGAGCCGTACTTCCAGGGCGGCGCCGGGCTCGACCTCGCGACGACGCTGCTCGGGCACGGCTGGGACGTGCGGTACATCCCGGCCGCGCGGTTCGTGCACCTGAAGGCCGAGACCGGACGCGACAAGGGCGCGATGCTGCGCGCCCGGATCCGAAATCAGCTCTGGTACTTCTACCGCCACTTCCCCGCCTCGGTCGCGGCGCGCAGGATCCCCGCCTACCTCGCGTTCGACCTGATGGAGTCGGTGAAGAGCGGCGCCACGAGCTCGTGGGGCCGCGGGCTCTACGACGCCTGGCACGGCCGAGCGGCGGTGCGCGGGACGCGTGAGCCGCTCGCCCGCGACGTCATCCGGCGAGCCGAGCTGAACCGAGGGCGTCGCCATCTCCACCTGCTCGCCGACCGCGCCGCCCGTCAGCTCCGACCTCGCAAGACCTGACCCGCGCCCTCGAGCAGCCCCCGCGCCCCGCGCCACTCGCGGTTGACGACCCGGTGCCCGACGAGCATCGCGACCAGCAGCCCGAACTGGGCGCGGGCCAGCGGCGTCTGCTCGAAGTTCTTCCGGAAGAGGTACGCGCGGTTGATCACGACGAGCCGGCCGAAGCGGCGCTCGTCGGCCGAGCCGAACCCGAGCTTGCGATGCTCGACGACGATGTCGGACACGTACCGGATCCGCCCGAGACGCGAGAGCCGGTAGGAGAAGTCCTCGTCCTCGGCGAGCGCGTAGCCGGACATGTGCTCGTCGAACCGCACGGCGCGCGCCGCCTCGGTTCGGGCGCTCATGAAGCAGCCCTGCATGAACTCCACGTCCCGGTCGTGCTCCGGATCGCGTAGGTAGCGCGGGTAGCCGTAGCGTGTGAACGTGCCGTCCTCACCGCCCCCGGGCAGGAGGCTGCGCAGTCTCGAGTGCGGCCCGAGCTTGCGCGGGGTCTGCGGCTCGATCACGCGCCCCGTCGCACCTACGACGCTCTCGTCACGGTAGACGGCAGCGAGCCGCCCGAAGAGGTCGGGCTCGATGCTGACGTCGTCGTCGAGGAAGACCACGACGTCGCCGTTCGCGTCGTCGATGCCGAGGTTGCGCTGTCGCGTGAGGCTCGGCTCCGTGTTGTGGTACCGAACGGCCGGCGCGACCTGCTGGCCGAAGGCGGTCACCACGGGCTCGGACGACCGGTCCGCGTCCGCGTCGATCACGATCACCTCTTCCGGCGCGGGATCGCACCCGCGGAGGCTCTCGAGCGTCGCCTCCAGGATCCGCTGGCGCCGCAGCGTCGGGATCACGACCGAGAACCTCATGCGCGTCTCCTGATCCCGGCGAGCTTGAGGGCGAGCCGGAACGCGCCGTGCCTCGGCGGCGCGGGCATGCGCGGAGCCGCGAGCGGCGCCCACGGCCCGGGACGCCAGGCGAATGCCAGGTCGTAGCCGGCGGCTGCGGCGGCTTCGGTCACGCGGTGGTCGTGGAGGCCATAGGGATACGCGCACGTTCGACACACACGGCCCGTGATCTTCTCGATCGCGGCCTTCGACTCCTCGAGCTCGAACGCGAGCTCCCGGCCGTCGAGCAGACGCAGGTCGTGATGCGTCATCGCGTGCGAGCCCAGCTCCATGCCCGCTTCGACGAGCGCCCTCGCCTCGTCCGCGTCGAGCAGGCGGCCGGCGTCGCCGGGCACGCGCCAGTGCTGCTTCCCGAGCAGCCCAGGCGTGACGTAGAACGTCCCGCGAACGCCCAGTTGCCGGAGGATCGGCGCGATGTCGGTCAGCGAGCTTCGAAAGCCGTCGTCGAACGTGAGGACGGCCGTGCCCTCGTGCGGTGGGCCGGTCTCGACGAGCTCGTCGGCTGTCCTGAACGTGTAGCCGCGCCGCTGCAGG
>DATBGG010000164.1:0-2439 GCA_036558065.1 Gaiellaceae bacterium
CAAGAGCGAGGGTGGTTTCACCCTGATCGAGCTCCTGGTCGTGATCATCATCATCGGGATCCTGCTCGCGATCGCGATCCCCTCGTACCTGAAGTTCCGCGATCGCGCGAACAAGTCGGCCGCTCAGGCCAACGTTCGGGCCTCGGTCCCGGCGATCGAGGCGTACTACGCCGACAACAACACGTATGCCGGCGCGACGCTCTCGTACCTGCAGACGACCTACGACGCGGGCATCAAGAACATCCTCGTTCAGTCCGCGACGTCGACGACGTACTGCATCCAGTCGACGGTCGGGTCCGAGACGTGGAACAAGTCCGGCCCCGGCTCCGACATCCTGTCCGGAGCCTGTCCGTAACGGACATCGTCCGACCGGTTTCCGAAGGGGGCGTCCGCGCCCCCTTCATCGTTCATCAAGCCGCGCGCACGAAGCGCCGATAGGAACCCTGTGGGAGTTGCGGCAGAAACCACACGTACGCACCTCGGTGCGGCTTCCGTCGGTCTGGAGCGAAGCGGCCTCTCGTCGGCACGGCTGCTCACCGGCCTCGTCGCGGTCAGCTTCGCTGTGCGCGTCGCGATCGCCTGGTTCCGTGCGACGCCCGTCTACTTCGGGGACGAGTACATGTACTCGTCGATCGCGAAGTCGATCGCCGAGACCGGTCATCCGCTCGTGCGCGGCGGGCCGGCTCACTTTCCGGCGCTCCTCCAGCCGCTCCTGACCGCGCCCGCATGGCTGATCGGCGATGTCGGCGTCGCCTACCACCTTGCGCAGATGCTCGGCGCGCTCGCCATGTCGCTGGCTGCGCTCCCGGTGTACTGGCTGGCGAGGCGCCTCGGGCTCGGAACGGGCCCCGCGCTCGGAATCGCCGTCTTCGCGCTCGTCTTGCCCGACCTCGTGTACGCGACCTGGATGGTCGCCGAGCCCTTCGCCTACCCGCTCGCGCTTGCTGCGCTGGCCGCGGGCGTCCTCGCGCTCGACCGGCCGTCGCGCCGGATGCAGGTGGCGTTCGTCCTGCTGACCGGCCTCGCCGCGTTCGCGCGAATCCAGTTCGTGCTCCTGCCGGCCTGCTTCGTCGGAGCGCTCGTCATTACCGGGCTGCGGGAGCGGCGCCTGCGCGCGATGCTCCGCGAGCAGCTCCTGCCGCTCGTTCTGTTCGCGGTGCCGGCGGCCGCCGCCGTCGCGCTCGGCCCGGCTCGTGTGCTCGCGTACTACAAGGGAGTCGTCCACGTGCATCTCGAGCCGGTCGCGCTCGTCGAGCGGTCCGGGATGAACCTGTTCGTGCTCCTCTTCGCTTCGGGCGTCGTGCTCGTGCCCGGCGCGCTGATCGGCCTCGTGCTCGCGATCGCGCGGCCGCGGTCTAGGGCCGAGCTCGCCTTCGGCGGCTTCAGCGTCCTCTTCCTCGGCATCCTGCTCGTGGAGGCCGGTCTCTTCGGCGCGGTCGACCAGGCGCAAGAGCGCTACCTCTTCTACGCGCTGCCGCTCGTCGCCCTCGCCTTCGGGCTCTACGCGTCGCGGGGCTGGCCCGGCAAGCTCGTCCACACTGCGCTCGCCGCGGGGCTCGTCGCTCTCGCCGCCGTCGTGCCGCTCGCGGGCTATGCGGCTGCGGACGAGAAGGCGCACTCCCCGGTGCTGTACGGCGTCTTCCGAATCGAGGAGTGGCTCGGATCGCCCGGCAACGGCTCGCTGGCGATCGCGCTCGCCGCCACCGCCGGGCTCGGCGTCGTCGCCCTGCTCGCCAAGACCCCTCGGCTGGCCACGCCGGTCGCGATCGTCATCGCGATCGCGGTGTCCGGAGGGCTCGCCGCGTCGACCGTCCTGTTCGACCAGGAGAACAGCAGGGCCGTTCGGAAAGCGTCGCTTCCCGCCGACCCGTCCTGGGTCGACCACGCCCATGTCGGCGACGTCACGCTCCTGCGCAACATCTCGGGCGTTCGCGGCAACGCCTTCCAGCAGATGTTCTGGAACCGTTCGGTCAAGCGGCTCGTGCTGATGCCCGGCGCGCCGCCGATCGACCCCTTCGGCGCGGATCGCGTCAGTGTCGCCGACGACGGGACGCTCGAAGCGGCCGGCCGCGCGGTGACCGGGTCGCTGCTCGTCGACGAGCACGCGGTGACGACGCGGTTCACGGGCGTCGAGCGGATCGGCTCCGCGCCCGGCTACACGCTCTACCGCGCCGTCGGACGGCCGCGCCTCTCGCTCTTCTTCCTCGCTCGGTACGACAACGGCTGGCTGGCCGACCGCGGGTCGATCGACCTCTGGCCCCGGCCCGGCAGCACGCGCTTGCACGGAAGGCTCGTCTTCGACGTCGAGTCGCCCGCGCCGCTGAAGGCGACCACCCTCGACCTGCAGCTTCCGGGCGGACGCAAGGTGCACGTGGCCGTCCCGGCCGGCGGATCGACGAGGGTCGATCTCCCCGTGTGCTCGAACGGCCCCTGGGCCAC
>DATBGG010000165.1:0-6484 GCA_036558065.1 Gaiellaceae bacterium
GGGCGACTACTCGATGCTCGCCATCGACCCGACCGACGACTGCACGTTCTGGTACACGAACGAGTACCTGACGACGACGGGCACGTCGCCGTGGCAGACGAGGATCGGGAGCTTCAAGTTCCCGACCTGCGCTCCACCGCCTCCGCCACCGCCACCGCCACCGCCTCCGCCACCGCCGCCTCCGCCGCCACCGCCTCCGCCTCCGCCACCGCCACCACCGCCACCGCCACCGCCGCCACCACCGCCTCCGCCGGTTCGCTGCCGCGTGCCTAGCGTGCTCGGCCAGCGGCTTGCGGCTGCGAAGCGGAAGATCCGGGCGAGGCACTGCTCGGTCGGCCGGATCCGCAGGGCGCGCTCGAGGCGCTCCCTACGCGGCCGAGTGATCAACCAGAACCCGCGGCCGGGCGCGCTCAGGCGCCGCGGCTTCCCGGTGAACCTGGTGGTCGGCCGGCGCTAAGCAACCAACCAACGAGTCGTACCGAGGGCCCCCATGCAATTGGGGGCCCTCTTCTATGTCCACTCACGCCCCGCGCTCGAGAGCGTGGTACAACTCGAACACAGGGGTAGACAACCAGGGGGAGGTCAGATCAGATGCGTTGGCTTCTTGCGGCCGCGGCCGCGATTGGCATTTCGGCAGCGACGCTCGGCATCGTCATGCACGACGCCGGCAGTCACAGGAGCGGTGCGAGGCTGACGATCAGCAAGGCCACGCCGTCGGCATCGGCGGCGACTGGAGTGAGCGCGCGTTCAGGCACGGTGCCACGGGTCCAGGTGGCACACGGAACGCTGACGCCTGCCGTCCGCGACATGCCGCGGAAGCCGGGCCACTGGAACACGATGTTCAAGAAGGCCGGGGAACGGTCACGGGCCGAGAGTCTCCCGTCCCTCGCTCCCGGCCACGGCAGCGCGCTCGTCCAGCGCGGGGCGCCGAAGAACCAGATGCCGAGCCCGATCGCCAACTTTGACGGCGTGGGCGCCAACGGCGCATCGCCGCCGGACACGGAGGGCGACATCGGCCCGAATCACTACATGCAATGGGTCAACCTCGCGTTCCGGATCTACAACCGCGACGGCACTCCGGCGAGCAACCAGACGCAGGGGTACCAGCTGTTCACCGGCAAGCCGCACTGCGGCGTCCCGGCCGGAAACGGCGGCGACCCGATCGTTCTGTACGACCAGTTTGCGGGGCGGTGGATCGCGGCGCAGCTCGCATATCCGAGCGGTCCGCACCAGGGGCCGTTCTACCAGTGCGTCGCGTTCTCCTCGACGAGTGATCCGACGGGTACCTGGTGCGCGTACGAGTTCGTGGCGCATCAGACGAACCTCAACGACTATCCGAAGTTCGGCGTCTGGCCCACGCAGCACGCCTACATGATCACCGTCAACCAGTTCCACGAGCCCGGCGACGGCTGGGCCGGCGTCGGCGTCTTCGCGCTCGAGCGGGACGCGATGATCAGCGGCTGCGGCTCCGCGCGGATGCTCTACAAGGACATGTTCGCGGTCGAGCCGACCCTCTGGGGCGGCATGCTGCCGGCCGATCTCGACGGTGAGACGCTGCCCCCGGCGAACGCGCCGGCCCCGCTGATCGAGGTCGACGCCCAGGAGTGGGATCCGGCGAACTTCCCGGTGGACCGACTCGACGTCTGGAACGCGACCGTGGATTGGTCGGGAGCCGGGACGATCAACGTCACGCATCAAGGGCCGCTGCCGACGGCGCCGTTCGACGGCAATCTCTGCAACTTCGCCGCCTGCATCCCGCAGCCGGGCACGTCGATGAAGCTCGACACGCTCAACGACCGGTTGATGTACCGCATGGCGTACAGGAACTTCGGCGATCACCAGGGGATGGTCGTCAACCACTCCGTGGACGTCGACGGCGCGGACCATGCGGGCGTTCGCTGGTACGAGCTGAGGAAGACGGCCGGCGACTGGTCGATCTACCAGCAGGGCACGTATGAGCCGGACACGACCGTGAACCGCTGGATGGGCTCCGCTGCGATGGACCAGAGCGGCGACATGGCCGTCGGGTTCTCGACGAGCAGCGGGACGGCTCCGAACTACCCGAGCGTCCGCTATGCCGGACGGCTTGTGACCGATCCGCTCGGGCAGCTCTCTCAGGGTGAGTCCGTGCTCCAGGCGGGGACGGGCTCGCAGACGACCACGAACCGCTGGGGCGACTACTCGATGTTGGCGATCGATCCGACGGACGACTGCACGTTCTGGTTCACGAGCGAGTACATGCAGACGACCGGATCTTCGTGGAAGACGCGGATCGGGAGCTTCAAGTTCCCGGAGTGTGGTGGCCCGCCGCCTCCGCCGCCGCCTCCGCCACCTCCGCCGCCTCCTCCTCCACCTCCTCCGCCGCCTCCGCCTCCGCCTCCGCCGCCTCCGCCACCGCCTCCACCACCCCCGCCGCCTCCGCCACCGCCGGCCGTCCGCTGCCGCGTCCCTCGCGTGATCGGGATGAAGTTGCGCCGCGCGAAAACGCGGATCAGGCGGGCGAACTGCCGGGTCGGTCGTGTGAGGCGCGCGCGCTCACGCCGCATCGGCCGCGTGGTCGCTCAGAGCCCGCGCAGGGGCACCGTCAAGCCTCGGGGCTTCCGGGTCAGGCTCGTCGTCGGTCGCCGCTAACGACCAGGCGGGCGCAGCACCGCGAACTGGTCGGTTACCTCGAGCCGCGGCGCGCTGAATCGGAACAGCTCGGCAGGGCGACCCCCCGCCCGGCCCGAGCCGCGCCGCTCGCCCGTCGCCTCGAGCACGCCGCGGCGGACGAGGACGCGCTGGAGGTTCGTCGCCGACAGCTCGTGGCCGAGCGCAGCCGCGTACACGTCCCTCAGCTCGCGCATCGTGAACGTCTCCGGCGCCAGCGCGAACCCGATGTTCGTATACGACAGCTTGGCGCGCAGTCGCTCGCGGCCGGCGAGCGTGATCTCGCGGTGGTCGAAGGCGAGCTTCGGGAGCCGGTCGACCGGATGCCAGTCCGTGTCGTCGGGGAGAACGGGATCGACGCCCAGCGGTACGACTCCCAGGTATGCAGTCGCCAGCTGCCACTCTCGCGGATGGCGCTTCGGGTCGCTCAGCGTCTCGAGCTGCTCGAGGTGTGAGAGCTCACGGACGTCGACCTTCGCGGCCAGGTGCTTGCGAATCGAGTCCTCGAGGGTCTCGCCGGGCTCCAGGTAGCCGCCCGGGAGGGACCACGCGCCGGCGAACGGATCCTTCGCGCGCTCCCAGAGCAGCACCTGCAGTTTCCCCGAGCGCACCTGGAACACGACCGCCAAGGTCGCGTGCGTCGGTTTGGTAGACTCCGCCATAGTTTTCGCCTGACAGTCTAAAACCTACCAGGAGCGAGGGATGACCACAGCCGAGATCGCCGCACCCCCAGCAACCCGCGACGTCGAGGAAGTGCTGCGCGAGCACGGGCTCACACGCTTCCACAAGAAGGCGATCCTGGTCACGGGCGCCGCGTGGACGTTCGTCGCGATGGAGATCCTGCTCGTCGGCTTCGTCGCGCCGATCTTCACCAGCCTGTGGGGCCTGAACGGGCGGATGCAGGGGCTCGTGAACAGCGCGGCCCTGGCCGGCTCGCTCGTCGGGAGCCTCACGCTCGGCCGGCTCGCCGACAGCCGCGGGCGTCGCGCGATCTTCCAGTACTCGATCCTCTGGTACGCGGCCTTCACGGCCTTGACCGCGCTGGCGTGGGGGCCGTGGTCGGTGATGACGCTCCGCTTCCTGGCCGGGCTCGGGCTCGGCGGGATGCTCGTCGTCGATCCGTCGATGCTCTCCGAGTACCTGCCGCCTCAGCGGCGCGGCCGGCTCCTCGTGTTCCTCGACTTCTGGTGGCCGGTGGGCTTGCTGCTCGCGACCGGGCTCTCGTACGTCTTCCTCGGGCCGACGTTCGACCGCTTCGGCGACTGGAGCTGGCGCTACCTGTTCGTCGCCGCGGCGTTCCCGGCGTTCCTCGTGTTCTTCGCCCGCCGGACGCTGCCCGAGAGCCCGTACTTCCTCGCCCGCCACGGACGGAGGAAGGAAGCGGCCGAGGTTCTGACCGAGATCACCGGCGAGCCCGTCGAGGAGGCCGCGGTCGAGGCTCCCGAGGAGAAGCGCTCATCGGTCCGCGACCTGCTCTCAGGCACGTTGCGCGGCCGCGCGTTCACGACGGCGCTGATCTGGATCGCGCTCAACGTCTCGTACTACGGGCTGTTCCTGTGGCTCCCGTTCGTGCTCCAGGCCGAGAAGAGCTTCACGATCGACGTCTACCTGCTGCTCACCCTCAGCGCGCTGTCGCAGTTCCCGGGGTACGCAGCCGCGATCTGGCTCGTCGAGCGGATCGGGCGCAAGCCGACGCTGGCGACGTTCCTGCTCCTCGGCGGGCTGTCCGCGTACGCGTTCGCGGTCGCCGATTCCGAGGCGGTCTACGTGACGGCGCTCTTCTTCGTCGGCTTCTTCAACCTCGGCGCGTGGGGCGCGGTGTACCCGTACACGGCCGAGCTGTTCCCGACGCGCCTTCGCTCGAGTGCGTTCGGCTTGATGGAAGGAGTGGGGAAGGCCGCCGCGATCGCCGGCCCGTACATCTTCGGAAACCTGAAGGACGCGACCGGCTCGACGACGTGGTCGCTGACGTTCGTCGCGATCGTGATGGTCGCCGGCGCGGCGGTCGCCGGGCTCTTCGGCCGAGAAACCCGCGGGGAGAAGTTCGCCTAGCCGCCGGCGATCGCGGCGACGACCCTGATCGTCTCGTCGCCGCTCAGCGCGGTCTCGATCCCCTCGCCGCCGCGAACGTCCTCGCGATCGACGTAGATGTTCACGAGCGGCCTCAGCTCGCCGCGCTCGTCGAAGAGCAGGTCACGCACGGGCAGCGCCTCGAGCGCCCCGCGAACCGTGGCTGCCTCGACGTCGAACTCCTTCTGCCCGCCCGCCTGATCCGCGAGCAGGCCCGGGAGGCGAACGGTTATCACTCGGCGACTTCGACCGAGAGCACCGCGGGCAGGTGCCGCGCCGCCTCGATCCACTCGCCGCCCTCGTTGGTCGAGACGAAGATCGAGCCGCTCTTCGTGCCGAAGTAGATCCCCACCGGGTCGCGCCGGTCCGACGCCATCCCCTCGCGCAGTACCTCGACCCACGCCGGGTCCGGCAGGCCGTTCGATGCGAGCTCCCAGCTCTGCCCGCCGTCTTCGGTGCGATAGACACCGAGGCGCCCGCCGGTCGTCACCCGGTCGCCGCCCCCGACCTCGCCCTCGGAGCCGCGAACCGAGTCCTCCGGGATCACGAACGCCATGTCCGGCTTCAGGTGGTTGATCGCGATCGGGAAGCCGAACGAGCTCGGCAGCCCGTTGTCCTCGAGGCGCTCCCAATTTTCACCGCCGTCGTCGGTGCGGTAGACGCCGCAGTGG
Source organism: Gaiellaceae bacterium (assembly GCA_036558065.1). Taxonomy (GTDB): domain Bacteria; phylum Actinomycetota; class Thermoleophilia; order Gaiellales; family Gaiellaceae; genus VAXT01. Next base: position 5,391 of record DATBGG010000165.1, read on the forward strand.
TTCTGCTGCCACAGCCGGCCCTCCTGCTCGGGATGGAGCAGCACCTTGTGGACGCATTGCCCGAGCTCGGGGAAGCGGTCGTCCTCGTTGAAGTCCGTGGCCGTGCCCTTGTTCTTCGGCAACCACGTCTCGCCGCCGTCGTCACTCCTGAACACTCCGGCGGCGGAGATCCCGATGTAGATCGTGTTCGGGTCGGTCGGGTGGACCTGGATCGAGTGCGTGCACATCCCTCCGGCGCCCGGATTCCAGCGCTCGCGAGTCTCGTGCTGGATCAGGCTCATGACCGGCTCCCAGCTCTCGCCCCGGTCGTCCGAGCGGAAGAGCGCGCCGGGCGCCGCGCCGAGCCAGAGGGTGTCGCCGTGTCCGGGCTCGACGTGCCAGGCCTTCTCGAGCGTCAGCCCGGTCTCCTCGGGGAGGCCGAGGCCCTCGCTCCGCTCCCAGGTCTTGCCGCCGTCGGTCGAGCGCTGCACGGTGGCGCCGTAGACGAAGTTGTTGGCCGCCGCGTAGAGCGTCCCGTCGTGCTCGATCGCGTGGAAGACCTCCCAGCCGGGAAGCGTCGGCTCCCCGACCGTCCACTTCCACCGGTCGTCGTCCCCGCGGAGGACGAACAGGCCCTTGCGCGTGCCGACGAGAATCGAGGGAGCCATCGCTGGGTAGCCTAGTCACTCATGGCAAGGCTCACCGAGCGGCAGGCGCAGCTCTTCCTGGGCAAGAACTTCGGCGCCGTCGCGACCATCCGCCCCGACGGGACGCCGCACGTGACGCCCGTCTGGGTCGACTACGACGGCGAGCACGTCGTCTTCAACACCGCGACCGGCCGCGCTAAGTGGCACCACATGCGCCGCGACCCGCGCGTCACGATCGAGGTCTACGCACAGGACGACCCCTACGAGTACGTCACGGTCAGCGGAACGGTCGAGCTCGACGAGAGCGACGCGGCCAACGACCACATCGACAAGCTGTCCGAGAAGTACACGGGCAACCCGAAGTTCCAAAGCCACAGGCCGGGCGAGCGTCGCGTGATCGTGCGCGTCACCCCCGAGCGCGTCTTTTGATCTCGATCTGCGAGGTCGGCCCGCGCGACGGGCTCCAGA
>DATBGG010000166.1:0-6880 GCA_036558065.1 Gaiellaceae bacterium
CGGCGGCTCCGGAACGGGAAGCGTTCTCGACTTCCCCGTCGATGCCGGCACGACCTACTCGATCGCTATCGACGGTTGGCAGAACGAGCAAGGGGACTTCACGCTCACGTACACCATCCCTGGCGGCCCGCCGCCTCCGCCACCTCCGCCGCCACCACCACCACCACCACCACCTCCGCCTCCGCCGCCACCACCTCCGCCTCCGCCGCCACCACCGCCGCCTCCGCCACCGCCACCACCGCCACCGCCACCGCCACCTCCGCCGCCTCCGCCGGTTCGCTGCCGTGTGCCTCGTGTGCTCGGTCTGCGGCTCGCGGCTGCGAAGCGGAAGATCCGGCAGCGGCATTGCTCGGTGGGCAGGGTGCGCAGGGCGCGCTCGAGGCGCTCGCTGCGCGGCCGTGTGATCAACCAGAGCCCGCGGCCCGGCTCGCTCCGGCGGCGCGGCTTCCCGGTCAACCTGGTGGTCGGCCGGCGCTAAGCAACTAACCAACCAACGAGTCGTACCGAGGGCCCCCATGCAATTGGGGGCCCTCTTCTATGTCCACTCGCTTCCCTCCGCGTGTAACCCGGAGGCGAAGGCTGCGCCTCTTCCGCCGGCGGCGGAGCCTGCTTCTCAGGTCGCTTCAGCCCGTCGCTCGCCCTCGAGCCCCTCGAGGATCATGTCCAGCCCGAGCTCGTAGGCGTTGACGTCCTCCTGCCCGGGCTCGGGCTCCATGTGCTGGAGCGCGTGCTCGGTGAAGTACGGGTACTCCTTCGCGAAGTCGCCGCGCGTGAAGCGCGCCAGGACGTCTTCGAACTGATCCATGTCGACGGCCCGGTACGCGAGCACCATCGACGTGTATCCGAGGATGTAGCTCTCGATGATGTGGTACGCGTGGTAGGTCAGCTGCTTCGAGAAACCCGCTTCACGGAAGCAGCCGAGGAGCCGGTCTCCGTACCGCAGTCGCCCCGGGCCGGGCTTGACGCCCATCTGCAGGCCGGGTGCCCAGTGATGGCGGAGGAAGACGTCGTGGGCCGAGATCGCGATCTCGCGAACCTGGGCCTGCCAGTCGGTGCCCGGAGTGGGGGCGGCGATCTCGGCGTAGGTCGAGTCCACGATCCCGTCCAGCACGTCGTCCTTGTTCGCCACGTGGTTGTAGAGCGACATTGCTTTCACGCCGAGCTCGTCGGCGATCTTGCGCATGCTGACCGCCTCGGCTCCGCCTTCGTCGGCGAGCGTGAGGGCAGTCCGGAGCACGCGTTCTCTCGTGAGCGGGGTTCGCGTTTGGGCCATCGCTTGACAAGCTTACGGCGTACGTCTAGGCTTACGCCATAAGCTTACACTGTACGTGAAGGGAGACGAAGATGACGGTCACGGCGATTCGCGAGGAGAGGACGATGTCGACTGCGATCCCAAGGACGATGAAGGCGATCCTGCACAGGCGGTATGGCCGGCCGGGGCCCGGAGTGATCGATTTCGGCGAGCGCGACGTGCCCGAGCTGGAGGACGACCGTGTTCTGATCCGAGTCCACGCGTCGTCGGTCAACCCGGTGGAGTGGTACGGGGTGACCGGCCCGTACTTCGCACGGATCGGGGCCGGCTTCCGCAGGCCGAATGACGACGCCGTCGGGGCCGACGCGGCCGGGACGGTCGAGGCCGTCGGCAGGGACGTGCAGGGATTCCGCCCCGGCGACGAGGTCTTCGGCACCGCCACGCCCGCGTGGGCGGAGTACGCCGCGGCGCGAGCCGACCGCATCGTGCTCAAGCCGGCCGGCGTCTCGTTCGAGGAAGCGGCGGCCGTGCCGATCGCGGGGCTGACCGCGCTCCAGGCGCTGCGCGACCACGGAAACCTCCAGGCGGGGCAGAAAGTGCTCGTCAACGGCGCTTCCGGCGGCGTCGGAACGTTTGCCGTGCAGATCGCGAAGGCGCTCGGAGCCGAGGTGACGGCCGTCTGCAGCACGAGGAACGTCGAGCAGGCGAGGTCGCTCGGAGCCGATCGCGTCGTCGACTACACCGAGCAGGACTTCACGAGGCTCGGGATCCGTCACGACCTGATGCTCGATATCGCAGGGCGAAGCTCGTTCCTCGCCTGCCGCAGGGTGCTCACGCCTGAGGCGACGTTCGTCCTCGTCGGCGGGAAGATGTCGTACCGGGGCCTGGGCCCGCTTCCGCACATCGCAGGGACGATCCTGAAGGGGATCGGCCGCAGCCAGAAGGTGAAGTTCTTCGTCGCCAACGTGAACAGTGAGGACCTCGCCTACGTCGGAGAGTTGATGGCCGACGGCAAGCTGAGGTCGGTCGTCGAGCGGACGTATCCGCTGAGCGAAGCCGCGGCGGCGCTCGCCGAGCTCGGCGAGGGCCACGCGAGGGGGAAGATCGTCATTACGGTCTGAAGCGTGCTCTTCACGCCAGAGCGTCACGAGCGGCTCACCGACCAGTCCTTCTCCGACTCCGGCGTGCGCGGGGCGATCGCGAGGATCGTCTCGCGTGCCGAGTCCGAGCTCGACCGGCCCGACGGACGCTGGCGGCTGGACGACGACGACCGGGATTTCGACGACGAGCCGCCGGCGAGCGCCGTCTACCTCGGTGCGGCGGGGATCGCGTGGGCCCTCGCTGAGCTGGCCGAGGAGGGCTATTGCCACGAGATCGTGGATCGCGTCTTCGTCGAGGCCCTGGAGGAGAAGATCGCCGCAGATCCGGATCCGGTGGAGTACGCCGCGAACGGCGTGTGGTTCGGCCCCGCGGGCGTCCTGGCCGTCGCCGAGCACCGCTGGCCCGACGAAGCTCGCCGTAACCGGCTGTTCGAGCTCGCTCACGCGTCGCTGAGCGATCCCGCGCTCGACATCATGTTCGGCCATCCCGGCTACATGGCGCTCGCCGCCGAGCTCCACGCCCGGACCGGGGAGGAGCGCTGGGCCAGATTGTGGGCCGAGGGAGCCGACCGGCTGTTCGAGGAGTGGCGGGATGCAGACGGGATCTGGGCCTGGACGCAGCGCTTCGGCGAGAAGGACGCGCGCTACGTGGGCGCCGCGCACGGGCTCGTCGGAAACGTGCATGTGCTCCTGCGCGGTGACGACCTGCTCGAGGGCGAGCGGCGTGCGGAGGTCGAACGCCGGGCCGTCGAGACGCTGACCCTGCTCGCGGTCGTGGAGGACGGCCGCGCGAACTGGCCCCCGGTCGTGGGCGAATCGCTCGTCGCCAACGACGACCGGATCCGAGTCCAGTGGTGCCACGGCGCGGCGGGAGTCGTGGCGACTCTCGGGCGGATCGCCCAAGAGGACGAGGACTGGGGAGAGCTTCTGCTCGCGGCCGGACGGCTCGTCTGGGACGCCGGCCCGATCCGTGATTCCCCAGGGCTCTGCCACGGGACGGCCGGGAATGCGTACGCGCTGCTCGCGCTCTGGGAGCGGACGGGAGACGAGGAGTGGCTCGACCGCGCGCGCCGGTTCGCGCAGCACGCCGCGCTCCAGGTCGAAGACCGCGCCGCCCGTCTCGGCCGCGGGCATCACTCGCTCTTCAGCGGCGACGAGGGCGTGGCGCTGTGCCTGGCCTCGTGCCTCGCCGGCGACGCCCGGTTTCCGGTCGCGGACCGCCTGATCTGAGCAGGCGGCGCTGCGGGAAACCCGCAGCAACCGTGTGGTCGAGCCCCGATCGAGAGTGCGGAGTCGCCATGAGGTCGTCCCGGAGGCCACAGACGACGATGAGCCGAGACTTCGAAAAGGAGACGATCAGTGCCCACTCTCTCACCATCACGTACACGCTCGAATGGAGCGCACGCCGCTCAGCCAGTCCCCAGCCCCAACGGGGCGATCCCGTACGAGGAGTCGGACTCCCACGCGCTCTCGGCCATCGTCGCCACGATCCTCGGGATCCTCGTCGCGATTCTCGCCGTCTTCGCCGCGTCGATGTGGTTCGACGCGCACAACGCGAAGAGCGCCGCCGAGCGCGCTGCGTCGAAAGTCACCGCGGGCGGCGACAGCGCGATGGCGGGCATGCCCGGCATGTCGGGCGCGAGCAGCGGCTCGATGACGAGCTACGCGGGCGCCGCGCCCTCGAACGCCGACGCGCTGGCGACCGCGCACAAGCCTTTCCCGGCCGCGATACCGCCTGCGCCTGCAGGCCCGATCGCCGATGTGAACCTTGTCCTGAAGGACGTGACCGTGCAGATCGCGCCCGGCGTGAAGTACGCCGCCTGGGCGTGGGCCGGCGGCGCCCCGGGCCCGGTGATCCATGTGCGGCAGGGACAGATGGTGAAGATCACGCTCACGAACAAGGGCGCGATCCCGCACTCGGTCGACTTCCACGCGGCCCGCGTCGCGCCGGACAAGGCGTTCCGCGACGTGATGCCGGGCCAGTCCGTGAGCTACACGTTCCGGGCGAACGATCCGGGCGTGTTCATGTACCACTGCGGCACGAAGCCGGTCCTGATGCACATCGCGAACGGCATGTACGGGGCGATCGTCGTCGAGCCGAAAGCGGGCACGTTGCCCAAGGCTGACAAGAACTACGTCCTCGTCGCCAGCGAGTGGTACCTCAACTCGGACGGCCTGAAGTCGCCCGCGCAGTTCGACATGACGAAGGCGCACGCGCGGATGCCCGACTGGATGACTTTCAACGGCTACTCCGGCCAGTACGTCAAGCATCCGCTGACTGCCAAGCCGGGCGAGCTCGTCCGCTTCTGGGTCGTCGATGCCGGGCCATCGATCGACACCGACTTCCACATCGTCGGCACGGTGCTCAACACGGCCTACCCGTTCGCGGACATGAATCCGGCGCACGCACTCAAGAACGTGCAGACCGTGACCGTTCCGGCGGGCGGCGGAGGCGTCTTCGACGTGAAGATCGACAAGCCTGGCCTCTATCCCTTCGTCTCGCACGCATTCGCGGCGGTCGACCAGGGACAGGTCGGTCTCCTCAACGTGGGCGACGTCCAGGGCACGATGTCGCACTGAGGAGCAGCAAGGGCCAGGCCGACGCAAGCCGGCCTGGCCCTTTTCAACTTCGCGTGACGACTAGCCGGCGGCGGTCGTCGCACTCGTGCTCTTGCGGTACGAGTAGCCGCCCCGCTGCACGGTGGTCAGGCCGAGGAAGACCGCTGCGAGGCCGACGACTACGTGCGGGGCCCAGACGTTGGCGGACTCATCCGCGAAACCGAAGATCCACGGCGACGCGGCGAGAAACGCGCCGGCTGCGATGTCGATCAGGTTGTGCACGGCCATCGGCGCCACCTTCCAGACGCCCAGCTCGTAGTTCGTGAACAGGCTGTAGGCGATCAGGCCGATGCCGAGGACGATCGACACCACCGTCGCGGCCGTGACATCGGAGAACTGGAAGATCCACGGTGCGGCGATCAGCGCCACGCCGACGATGTAGTCGAGCGGCGCGTGGAACTTCGTGGGGATGAAACGCATTGCGGCTCCTTTGTTTGGTTCCCGCGTGATTCGCACCGGGCCGCGTTTCGGTTCGGTCCGATTTCTACGCCGCGTAAGTGCTGCCGCTGACGCTCCAGAGAGCGGCCAGCGCATCCGCGAGCTCCTCGGCGTCGTCCGGCTCGAGCGTCGCCGTCGTGACGCGGATGCCGGCCGGCGACTCGAACCGGAAGCGCTCGCCCGGACTGACGGCCCAGCCGCTGTCCAGGAGCTGCTGCACGGTCGCGACCTCCTCGACCACCGGTATCCAGACGCTCAGCCCAGAGTCGCCCTGGGCCTCGATTCCACGCGCGGCGAGGGCGTCGACGAGAGCGGCGCGTCGCGCCGCGTAGCTCTTCTCGGCTCGCGCGAGCAGCTTCCTCGTCGCGACGCTCGACCAGAGCTCGGCCGCGGTTTGCTGGAGCAGGTGGCTCACCCAGCCGGAGCCGAGAAGCTGGCGGCCTTCGACGCGGCCGATCGTCAACGGGTCGCCCGCCATCACCGCGACCCGGAGGTCGGGGCCAAGCACCTTCGAGAACGACCGGATCACGACCCAGCTCCCCTCGCGGTGCAGCGGGACGTACGGCGCGCCGGAGACGGCCGCCACGTAGTCGTCCTCGATCACGATCGCCTCCGGATGACGGTCGAAGACCTCGCGCAGCTCTCGTGCTCGTCGCGGGTCGACGGCCGCGCCGGTCGGATTCTGGCCGCGGGGCGTGGCGATCACCGCGCGCGCCCCGCTCCGCAGCGCGTCCTCGAGCCGCTCGGGGACGAGCCCGCGCCGGTCGATCCGGGCCGGAGCCGGCTGGAGCGCGAGTGCCCGCACGAGGTCGGCGATCCGCGGCCAGGCTGGATCTTCGACGACAACGCGGTCGCCTGGTCGAAGTTGCGCCTGGAGCACGCGCTCGATGCCGTCGAGCGCGCCGCCGACGACTGCTATCTCGCCGTCGATCCCGTCCGTCGCGAAATCGTCGCGCGCCAGCTCAACGAGGCGCTCGAGCTTGGCCGGGCCGCCGTACAGCTTGTGTCCCGACTCGAGGCGGGCGAGCGCGGGGCCGAGCGGGGGAAGGTGCGCCGGGTCGGGATTCCCGCCGGCCAGGTCGCGGACGTTCGGCGGAAGCATCCGCACGCCACGAACGAGGAGCGGCGGCTGCGCCGAGACGACGGTACCGCTGCGGCGATTGGAGCTGATCAGACCGCGCTGCTTGAGGGCCCGGTAACCGGCGGAGACCGTCGCCGGGCTGACTCCCAGATCTCCCGCCAGGGCACGTACGGTCGGCAGCTGCTCGCCGGGAGTCAGGTGCCCGCCGGAGATCGCCGTCTCGGTGCGTGCGGCGATCGACGCCGCGTCGGCAGCGGTGCCGATAAACTGTGCTAGATGAAAAGCGATAATGTACTATAACAAACTGAGTCGGATGGGCTACGGGCTCTCCCGCGAGCTCTGGCTCGTCGAGGCCGGGATCTTCCTGAACATGCTCGGCTACGGCGCGGT
>DATBGG010000167.1:0-13673 GCA_036558065.1 Gaiellaceae bacterium
TGGCTCCGCCCCAGGCCCGGCCCCACGGCCAGCGCTCCTGCTCGCTCGACCAGGTCGAGAACCGTCTGAGCCGCGTCCTCGGTGACGAAGCCGTCGCCGTCGGCCGGGAGCGAGCGCTTCACGGCCTCGAGCACCACGTGCTCGAAGACGGCGATCGCGGGCGCCGGCCCGCAGAGCGTCACGTAGCCCGCATCAGCGCGAAAGGCCGCGAGCGCCGAGAGGCACGGAGCGCCGGTCATCCCCGGCGAGCCGCCAGCCACGACGACGTGGCCCGACTCGTACTTGTTGCCCTCGGGGCTCCGGCGAGGAAGCAGGTCGAGGATCGAGCGCGTGACCCGCCCGCTCTCGGTCTCCTGCGGCTCGAGCCCGATGTCCTCGACCTCGACGTACCCGGCCAGGAACGCTCCCGGCGTGACGTAGTGGCCGACCTTCTCGCCGTGGAACGTGACCGTCAGGTCCGCATCGACCGCAGCGCCCGCGACCTCACCGGTCGACGCGTCCACGCCGGACGGGAGATCGACGCTGAGCACCGGCGCGCCGAGGTCGTTCATCTGCTCGATCAAGCGGGCGGCGCCCGGACGCGGCTCGCCCTCGAACCCGGTCCCGAAGAGCGCGTCGATCACGACGTCCGGATCGCCGAGATCCTTCTCCTCGTCCTCCGGCTTCGCGTCGACGACGAGCACGTCCCGGCCCGCATCCTCGAGCACGCGCGCGGCAACACGTCCGTCGCCCCCGTTCGAGCCGCCGCCGCAGACGACCGTGAACGACTGCGCGTTCCCGAAGTCCTCGAGCGCGTGCCGGGCGACGGCCCGACCCGCGCGGTCCATCAGCTCGTCGACCGAGCCGGGGTAGCGCTCCTCGGCCGCCCGCATCTCGGCGGCGGTGTAGAGCGGCTCAAGCATCCTGCTCGGCGACGAGGCAGACCGCCGTCGCGAGCCCCTTCGAGTGCGACATCGAGAGATCGATCGCACCCGCGCGCACCTTCTCCGCCCAGGCCTTCGTCTTGCCCGACAGGCGAACGCCCGGCTTGGGCCGGCCCACGATCTCGATCTCGCGCCACGTGAAGCGGACGCCGCAGCCGAGGGCCTTGCCCACCGCTTCCTTCCCGGCAAACCGCGCCGCGTAGTGCTGCGCCGGATTCCCGCGGCTGTCGCAGTACTCGCGCTCCGCCTCGGTGAAGCAGCGGGCCTTGAAGCCCGAGTAGCGTTCGATTGCCTCCGCGATGCGCTCGATCTCGATCAGATCGACGCCGACCTTCACAAGGCTCGCTCCAGATAGCGGGGCACGTCGCCGAGTGAGTCGACGACGGCGTCCGGCTTGATCATCGCCTTCTCGAGCGCCTCCTCGCGGAACTTGCCGGTGCGGACGAGGATCGCGCGCAGCCCGCAGCTCTTCGCGCCGGCGATGTCCGCTTCCAGGTCGTCGCCGACCATCCACGTACGCTCCGCATCCGCGTCGAGCGCCTCGAGCGCCGCGCCGTAGAAGGCGGGGCTCGGCTTGCCGAGGATCGTCGCCTCGACCCCGGCCGCGTACTCGAGGCCGGCCACGTAGGCGCCCGAGTCGAGGAGCGGCCCGCGCGAGGTCTGCCACCACGCGTTCTTGTGCAGGCAGAAGAGCTCTGCGCCGGCCTCGAGCTCCGCGAACGCGCGCGCGAGGTTCATGTAGCTGAAGACGCGGTTCGACTCGTCCGTCTCGTCCGCGCCGCCGATCAGGACGGCTTCCGCTTCCTCGCCGACGAGCTTCACTCCCTCGAGCTCGGTTCGAATCGCGGCCATCGTCAGCGCGAGCACGCGCTTGCCTGCGAGCACCCGCGCGGCAGCGCGCGGCGTCGTCTCGAGCTCCTCGTCGTCGAGGTCGACACCGATCGCGCGCAGGTCCTCGGCCACGTCCGCGCGCGAGCTCGTCGTGTTGTTGGTGACGAAACGCAGCCGGTGCCCGTCGTCGCGCAGCTGCTTCACCGCTGCCCCCACACCGTCGATCGGACGTCCGGAGATGTGGAAGACCCCGTCGATGTCCAGGAGAATTGCTGCCATGGAGCGCGAGTCTATTCGGGTCACCCGGTCGGTCTCCATCCCGGTCTCGGAGATCGACTTCCGCACCTCGCGCTCGAGCGGCCCCGGCGGCCAGCACGCGCAGAAGTCGGAGACGCGGGTCGAGGCGCTGTTCGACGTGGACTCGTCGTCGGCGCTCACCGACCGGCAGAAGCAGCGAGTCGTGCGCAAGGCAGGCCCGGTGTTGCGGGCGGTCGCCCAGGACGAGCGGAGCCAGGCGCGGAACCGCGAGCTCGCGGTCGAGCGGATCGCAGCCGCGTTGCGTGAGGCGCTGCACGTCGAGCGGAGGCGCGTCCCGACGAAGCCGAGCAAGGCCGCGGTCGAGCGACGGCTCGAGCAGAAGCGCAGGCGCTCGCAGACGAAACGGCTTCGTCAGCCGCCCGCGGACTGAATGCGGTAGATCACCCCGCGACCCCAGTCGGCGACGAGCAGGCCGCCCTTCGGATCGACGACGAGCGCGAGCGGATGGTCGAAGCCCCGCGCGAAGGTCGTCACGCGCTTCGGCGGACCGAGGTGGACCCGCACGAGCTTCCGGCCGTGCTCGTCGCTCAGGTACTGGCCCCAGAGCGCGACGAAGAGATCGCCCCGCCAGAACGCGAGGCCGTCCGCCGAAGAGTGCGGCTCGAGGTAGGCGGCCGGCGGCGTCACGCCGCGACAGCGCCCCGCAAGCGCCTTCCTCGCGTAGCTCGGCCAGCACCGCGGCCAGCCGTAGAACGCGCTCTGCTTGACGAGGACGACCGACTCCGCGGGCTCGGGCTTTTTCTTCGTCCCGAGCTTGTCCTGGCCGTTGACCGAGGCGAAGAGCTTGTTCGTCCCCGGCTCGAAAGCCAGCCCGTACGGATTCCGCAGGCCGCGCGCGACGATTCGCACGTCGGTGCCGTCGGGCTTCATCGAGAGGATCGTCGCGCTCCGAGGATTCCGCTCGCGGCAGGCGTCGCACGTCGACCCGCTGCCGAGATAGAGCCGGCCGTCCGGCCCGACGACGACGTTGTCCTGCTGGTGCTCGCCGAAGGGGAGTTTCCGAACGATTACCTTCCCACCGGAGAGCTTCGACGCCCGGAGCGTGTAGCGCGCGAGCCGCCCCTGCTCAGAGACGTAGAGCGTACGCCCGTGCCAGGCGAGCCCGAGCGGGACGAGCAGGCCACGCGCCACGACGGAAGGCTTCGTCGAGCCCTTGCGAGCGACGACGAGCAGGCCCGTGTCCTCGGTCACGTACAGCCGCCCGTCCGGCCCCCAGGCCATCGCGGTCGGATGCTCGAGCCCGGTCGCGTAGGTCGAGACTCGGTACCCCGCCGGCACGACGATCTTCGTCGCCGGCGCGCCGGCCGGCGCGGCGAGCGCTAAGGCCGCGACAACCGCGGCGAGACTAGTGGTGATGCGCATGTGCAGGCTCGCGATGCGGGTCGAGGTACGCCTCGGGGTCTGCGTCGAACCGCCCCTTGCAGCCGGCGCCGCAGAAGTAGTACGTCCGCCCCCGCCACTCGCTCGTGAACGCCGTGCTGCGATCGACGGTCATCCCGCACACGGGGTCGCGCGCGCCGCGACGCAGGGTCAGGCCCCAGAGCGAGGCCGCGAGCACGAAGAAGAGGATGTTCAAGACGGTCGTGTAGTTCCAGGCGATGCCGCGCTCGGTGATCGAGTCGACGTCGGGCCGGTCGCTCGGGATCAGCCCGGCCAGCCCGAAGATGCCGCTGACGAGGAGCGCCGCGAGCACGATCGTCGCGAACATGATCCCGGAGATCAGCGCCGCCACTGAACCGCCGTAGTACTTCCGGTAGACGAGCAGGATCGGGACGATCAGCAGGTCGGCGTAGATGAACGCGATCACGCCCGAGAACGAGATCCCGCCGGCCCAGAGCACAGCGGCGAGCGGCACGTTCCCGACCGAGCAGACGAACGAGAGGATCGCGACGAGGGGCCCGACGACGACGTTCTCCGGAATCCGAATCCACGCCGGCGCGTCCGTCAGGAAGAGCCCGTTGAAGAAGCTCATCGGCAGCAGCGCGACGAAGCCGGCGATCACGAACCCGGCGCCGATCTCCTTCCAGAGCATCTCGACGTCGCCGCGGAAGTTGTGCGCCACGTCCGACCACGCCTGCGGCGAGGTCAGCCGCTCGCGCCACGCGAGCCCCGCCGAGCCGGCCATGTGGTGCTCGTGACCGGTCTGCGCGGCCAGCGCGTGCTCGCGCGCCTGTTCTTCGAGGCGACGCGTCACGAAGAGCCGAATGCCTGCCCACATGAGGACGATCAGGATCAGGCCGCCCAGGAATTCCGCGAGCGTGAACTCCCAGCCGAGGAAGATCCACATGACGATCCCGATCTCGAACACGAGATTCGTCGAGGCGAACTGGAAGACCATCGCCGACGCGAGGCTCCCGCCCTTCTGGAAGATCGACTTGCCGATCGCGATCGCCGCGTAGCTGCAGGACGAGGATGCGGCGCCCAGTCCCGTGGCGAGCGAGGCGGTGCGCAGGTCGCGTCCCCCGAGCGCGCGCTCCATGCGGCTGCGCGGGATCCACGCCTGCACGACTCCGGAGAGCGCGAAGCCGAGGACGAGCGCCCAGCCCACCTCCCACGCCATCTGGAAGGCGTTCCAGAGCCCGTCGCCGATCCAGCCCAGCAGGTCCATACCGCGAGCCTAGTGTCGGCGGCGGCGGCGGTACGCCCTGGTCTTGAGCCGGTTGCCGCAGAGCTGCATCGAGCACCAGTGCGCAGAGCGGTTCTTCGACTCGTCGAAGAAGGCCCAGCGGCAGTTGCGACAGGCCTTGAGCCGTTCCCAGCTGCCGTCGAGCATCGCGGTCACCGCGACGCCGGCGAGCTCGCCGCAGACGCGGTCGAAGCCGTCCGCGCCCGGCTCGAGGACCGGCGAGCCTGAGCCGTCGAACGCGACCGTGAGCCGTCCCGACCGTGCCGCTGCCGTCAGCACGCCGAGCGCCGCTTCGTCGCGTTTGCGGTCGCGGTTGGCGGCCAGCAGCGCCCGGAACGCTTCACGCAGCTCGAGCGCCCTCCGGAGCTCAGCGGGTGTGAACCTCGCCCCGCGTGGCACGAGGCGCCGCTCGTAGGCCCAGTCCTCGAGCGATCGTGGATCCTGAAGCCATTCGCGTCCATGCTCCAGGTCGACCGTGTTCACGAACGTCTGGACGAGCCGAAGCGGCGGTGGCGCCGCCTTCGGTATGTCGTAGCGGGGAGCCTTCGACACCTGCAAAAATAGTTTACCGGTGTCTGGACTGAGCTCCATCCGTCGTGTCGCGGTCCCGATCGGGCTTGGAGTCCGCCGCGTTGCTGCAGGACCGGCGGCGTTCGTCCTCGCTGCCGCCGGCGTCGCGTTGGCCGCCTGCGCGCTGGCCACGGTCCTGGCGGCGAGCCTCGTGGTGAAGGACCGCGCCGTCGGCCGCGCGGTGGCCGCACTCCCGCCGGCCCAGCGCGTCGTGCAGGTGACCTGGGTCGGTGTCAGCACGTCTCCGAGCGACAGCTGGGCCGCGCTCGACAGACAGGTGCGGGACGCAACCGGGCCGGTCGGGATCCAGAAGCCGACCGCGGTCCTCATCTATCGCGACACGAGGTTCGGCAAGGAGATCGCCCGGCTCGGGGCGGCCGACGGGCTGGAGCGGATCGTCGAGCTGTCGTCGGGCCGGCTTCCGAGCCGCTGCGACGCGGGAGGCTGCGAGGTGGTCGCGATCGGGAGCCGGCGCCTCGTCACGCCGGGCTTGACGGTCACGGGGCACGGCTCGTTGCAGCCCGGCGGTGAGGCCTCGTTCTTCCGCAGCGTCGCGCAGGGCGGTCGTCTGCGGCTCGCCGAGGGGGTCGACCGCACGTCGCGCCTGTCCGGGCTCGCCGATTTCCAGCGGACCTACGGCTGGGTGGCACCGCTGCGGGCTGGGGACGTCAGGGCCTGGGACGTGGACGGCTTTCGGACGCGGATCGAACGAGCGCGCACGGAGCTCCAGGCCGGTTCGCCCAACTTCGCGCTGAGCGCGCCGACGGTGGCGCTCGCCGACGCCGGCTCGAAGGCCGAGATCGCAGGCCGCCGGCTGCTACTCGTGGGCGGACAGGCGGTCGTTCTGCTGCTCGCGTTCGTGCTGCTCGCGGCGACGCGGTTGCGATCCGGCGCACGAGCCGCGGCCCAGCGGCTGGAGTCGTTCGGAGCAACCGGCTGGCAGACGAGGCTCGCGTCGCTCGCCGAGGCCGCCGTCGTCGTCCTCCCGGCGACGCTCCTCGGGTGGCTGCTCGGCGCCGGCGCAGCCTTCGCCCTCGCGGAGTCGACAGACACGCCGGCCGGAGCGGTCGTCTCGCGCTCGGTCTTCTCCTGGAGCGCAATCGGACCGGCGCTGCTCCTGGCCGTGGTGGCGACGATCGTCTTCTACCTGGGCTCCCGCGCGCGGGCGGTCGCGATCGGCGGCGCCTCGATCTCGGTCGCCGACGTCGCCGCCGCGGGCGCACTCGTGGCCGTGCTCGTCGCGCTGGCGGTGGGCGGAACGGACGCCGAGTCCCTCGCCTCGAGCAGCGGAACGGGTGTCGTCCTGATGCTCCTGCCCGGACTGATCGCGCTCGTCGCCGCGGTCGTGATCGCGCGCGTCCTGCACCCGCTGCTCCGGGCGTCCGAGCGCGCGGCGGCCCGCCGCTCGCCCTCGCTCAAGCTCGCGCTCCTGTCGCTGGCGAGAGCTTCGGGGACGGCGACGGTCGCGGTCGTCTTCGTCAGCGTGAGCGTCGGCCTCGCCATCTTCGCCGCCACCTACCGCACGACGCTGATCCGTGGAGACACGGATCGTGCCGCCTTCGAGGTCCCGCTCGACTACACGGTCGAGGCCGACCCGCGCTTCCCCTCCAGCACGGAGCCGGTCGGCCCGGCCTACGCCGAGCGCTTCGGGGCGGTCCCGGTCGTCCGCCTGCAGAGCGAGGCGCCTTCGCTCGACCGCCGCTCTGTGACGCTGCTCGGCCTGCCCGCGAGCGACCTGACGCGCCTGCACTGGCGGAGCGACTTCGCCTCCGACTCTCCCGGCACGCTGGCCGATCGGATCGGAGGGCCGCCGGTGACCTTGCGGGGGACGCCGATCCCCGTGGACGCCCGCGAGCTCCGCCTTCCGGTCACGATTCGCGGCGACCCGATCAACCTCTCGGCGAATGTGCGCACGCCCGAGGGGCGCTTCCTCGTGGTCGACCTCGGAGAGCCGCGGAACGACGGCCGTCGCATCATCGTACGGGCGAAGTTGCCGCCGGAAGCCCGCGGCGGCCTGCTCGTCGGGCTCGTCGTCGAGTTCTCGCGCTCCGAGGCGTTCACGGCCGCGCACCGAGAGACGGGCGGGCCGCCGCCTGCGATCGCGATCTTCCGACGGGGAGTGTTGAAGCTCGAGCGGCCGAGCGTGGCAACCCCGAGCGGTGACCGCGCGCTCGCCCTCGACTATCGCGACTGGGTCGGAGCCGAGGGCACGCGACCGCCTGGCGCGAGGGCGGGCTCGCTCCCGCTCGGCTACCTCCTGACCGAGAACCAGGTCTTCCGCCTGCGTCCCTCCCAGCCGACGGACGGCTCGACCGTCCCGGTGATCGCATCGCCGACCCTCGCCCGGGGTGCCGGAACGGGTGGCGTCCTTCCGCTCTTCGTGGGGACGACCCGCGTCAACGTGCGGATCGCGGCGACCGCGCACCGTTTCCCGTCGGCGATCGGGGACTTCGTCGTTGCCGACCGCTCGCGGCTCGAGACAGCGCTCAACGCGGCGGTTCCGGGCACGGCGCTCGCGGACGAGGCCTGGGTGTCCGGAGGGCCGAGCGTGGGCGGCCGCCTGGAGCAGCGAAACGTGCGCGTCACGTCCCGCCGCCAGGTCGAGGGCGAGCTCCGCGCCGATCCGCTCGCCCGCGGCTCGCTGCTCGTGCTCGCCGCCGCCGCGCTCGCGGCGCTCGTCCTCTCCCTCGTCGGCCTCGGCCTGACGGTCGCCGTCGACCTCCGCGACGAGGACGGCGAGCTCTTCGACCTCGAGACGCAGGGCTTGGGACCTGCGGCGCTCAGGCGCCAGGTGACGCTGCGGGCCGGCGCGGTGGTGCTCCTGGGCCTGGTCGGAGGCGTGTTGCTCGGCGCGGCGCTCGCCCTCACCCTGCTCGAGGCGATCGCCGTGAGCGCGAACTCGACGAAGCCCGTCCCACCGCTCGTCCTCGCGCCCGACTGGCTCGGGCTCGTCCTCGGCCTCGTGCTGTTCGCCGTCGCCGCCTGGGTCGTCGTCGTCCTCCTGACACGGGCGGCTTTCCGCGAGCAAGCCCCGGCACCGGAGCCTGCATGAGATACGCGATCGAGGTCGAGGACGTCTTCCGCGTCTACGCGACCGACGAAGGCACCGCGGCGGCGCTGCAGGGCCTGAGTCTGGCGGTTCACCCCGGCGAGGTCGTCGCCGTCCTCGGGCCGAGCGGCTCGGGGAAGACGACCCTGCTCCGGATCCTCGCCGGCCTCGACCGGCCCTCCGCGGGGCATGTGAGCGTCGCGGGCGTCGACCTCAGGCGGCTCCGCGGCAGGCGCCTCGACCGCTACCGAAGCCGGCAGCTCGGCTACGCGGATCAGCGCTACACGCACGCGCTGGCACCCGAGCTGACCGCCGGCGAGCTGGTGGGGCTCAGGCTCGCGCTCGCGGGTGAGCCTCGCGCCACGCAGCGCGGGCGCGCAACCGAGCTGCTCGACCGGGTCGGCCTGGGGAGCCGTGCCGACGCACACCCGCGCGAGCTGTCCGGAGGCGAGCAGCAGCGGGTCGCCCTGTGCGCCGCTCTCGCGCACCGGCCCGCGCTCCTGCTCGCCGACGAGCCCACGGGGGAGCTCGACGCCGAGAACGCCGCGCGCGTTTACGAGCTGATCGGCGAGCTGGCGCGCGCCCAGGGGACGACCGTGCTCGTCGTCAGCCACGATCCGGGCTCAGCGGCGATCGCCGACCGGATCGTGCAGATCCGCGACGGCCGGGTGAGCTCGGAGCAGGCCAGGGAGCGGATCGAGAACGAGGAGATCGTCGTCGCGCGAGGCGGCTGGCTCCGGCTTCCGGAGGAGCTCCTGCGCCGCGGCGGGATCGGCGCCCGCGCAACGGCGTCCCTCGGCGAGCGCAGCGTCGTGATCGAGGGCACCGAGGAGCCTGAGCCCACGGGTGAGGGAGCCTCGGCAGAGCGCGCGCCGGCCGCCGCGCCGAGCTCGGCCGCGATCGAGCTACGCGGCGTCGAGCGGCGCGTCCTCTCGGGGCTGAACGCGACGATCCACCCCGGCCGGCTGACCGTCGTCACCGGGCCCTCCGGCTCGGGGAAGACGACCCTCCTGCACCTGATCGCAGGCCTCGCTCTGCCCGACGCCGGCGAGGTCGTCGTGCTCGGCACCGAGCTCCAGGCGCTCGACCGGGAGGCACGGGCCGCGTTCCGCCGCGAGCACGTCGCGCTCGTCGCTCAGGAGCCGCCGCTGATCCCGTTCCTGAGCGCCCGGGAGAACGTCGAGCTCTACGTCGGCCTGCGCGGCTCGCAGACCGGCGGCGCCGGCGAGACGCTGAAGACGGTGGGTCTCGAGGAGCTGTCCGAGCAGCGGGTCTCGCGCCTGTCGACCGGGGAGCAGGAACGCGTCGCGATCGCGCGGGCCCTGGCCTCGGAGCCTGACCTCCTCATCGCCGACGAGCCCACGGCGCGCCTCGACTACGCGAACGCGCTCGCGATCGGCGAGCTCCTCTCCCGCATCGCGCGCGAACGGGGCATCGCGGTCGTCAGCGCGACCCATGACCCGGCCGTGATCGAGCAGGCCGACGACGAGCTGAAGCTCTAGTGGGCTAGACCGCGGATTCGACCGGCTCGGGGACCGGTCGCAGGTAGCTGCGCATCACCTTGCGCGCGTAGAGGCGCTCGCTCGCGGCGCGGTACAGGGCGAGCGCGTTGTCGCCCTCCTGCGGATGCACGGACCACCCGAGCGTCGCCCTCGTGTCGCC
This sequence comes from Gaiellaceae bacterium, assembly GCA_036558065.1. Lineage (GTDB taxonomy): Bacteria > Actinomycetota > Thermoleophilia > Gaiellales > Gaiellaceae > VAXT01. The sequence continues at coordinate 9,980 of DATBGG010000167.1, forward strand.
GGCGAACATGCGCTCGAGCCGTGCGGCGAGCTGCGCGGCCCCCTCCGAGTTGCGGACGGCCGCGAGGATCGCGAACTCGTCGCTTCCGACGCGTGCGACGTCGTCGTCGGGACCGAGCGACTTCAAGATCTGGTCGGCGAGACGGCGCAAGGCGTCGTTCCCGGCCGTGAAGCCCTCTTCCCGGTTGAAGTCCTTGAGCGCGTCCATGTCCGCGAGCAGCAGCGCGAACGGCCGCCCGTCCGCGAGGCGGCGCGAGATCGCCGTCTCGAACGCGCGGGTGTTGGGCAGGCCCGTCAGCACGTCGCGCTCGGCGAGCACGCGCATCTCGTCCAGCATCGAGCGGTTGCGGCTCGCGAACCAGCCGATCAACCCGCCGATCGTCACGTACGTGATCGCGCGCGTGACCGTTCCGAGCCGGAGGACCTCGGCCGGCGCGATGTGTGGATTGATGAGCACCCCGGCCGCGTACAGGGTGGTCGCGAGGATCCCCGCGGCCACACCGAATCGCGGGCCCATCGCCATCGCCGCCAGCGCAATTGCGATGTAGTAGAAGTGACCGAGGCCGAGGCCGGCACGCTCGTAGAGCAGGAAGCAGGCAAACGTCACGGCGAAGATCACGCCGGACGCGCCGAACAAGAGATTCCGCGAACCCGCAGGCATCGCACTCACCTTCGTGCGCAATGCGACGCGCGGCCTCCCTCCAACGGGGGAGCGTGCCTACCTACTCGACGGTGACGGTCTTCGCCAGGTTCCGCGGCTGGTCGACGTTCAGCCCGCGGAGGCGCGCGATGCGGTAGGCGAGGAGCTGCAGCGGGAGAATCGCGAGCACGGCCTGCAGGAACGCGGGCGTCTTCGGCACGAAGATGACGTCGTCCGCGTGGTGCTGGATGTCCTCGTTCCCGTCGGTCGCGATCGCGATCACGTGCGCGCCGCGCGCCCGGGTCTCCTGGATATTCGAGACGACCTTGTCGTAGACGTGCGAGTTGGTCGCGATGCAGACGACGGGCGTGTCCGGGTCGAGCAGCGCGATCGGGCCGTGCTTCATCTCGCCGGCCGAGTAGGCCTCGGTCGGGATGTACGAGATCTCCTTCAGCTTGAGCGCGCCCTCCAGCGCGACCGGCAGGCCGATGTGCCGTCCGAGGTACAGGAAGAACGGCTTGTCGTAGTAGCGCTGCGCGATCTCCTCGATCGGATGGTTCCCGTCCAGGAAGGACTGCATCGACTCCGGGAGTCCGTACAGCGAGTCGAGGATGAACTCGATCTCCTCCTGCGGGATCGTCTTCTTGACCTCGGCGAGCCTGAGCGCGATCAGGCTGATCAGCGCGACCTGCGCCGTGAAGGTCTTCGACGCGGCGACGCCGACCTCGAGGCCCGTGCGCGTGTAGAGCACCGAGTCGACCTCGCGCGTCAACTGGGAGCCCATCATGTTCGTGATCGCGACCGTGCGCGCGCCCTTCTCCTTCGCGAGCTTGATCGCGGCGAGCACGTCGGCGGTCTCCCCCGACTGCGAGATGCCGATCACGAGCGTGTCGCGCGACAGCACCGGGTTCCGGTAGCGCCACTCGCTCGCGATGTCCGGCTCGACCGGGATGCGCGCCCACTCCTCGATCACGTACCGGCCGACGACCCCAGCGTGGTACGAGGTGCCGCACGCGAGGATGACGATCCGCCGGAGGTTCTTGATCTCCTTGTCGGAGAGGCCCAGGCTCTCGAGGACGAGCTTGCTGTGGCGGACGCGGTCGCCGATCGTCTCGCGGACGCCTTCCGGCTGCTCGTAGATCTCCTTCAGCATGAACGTCTCGTAGCCGGACTTCTCGGCGGCCTCGTCGTCCCAGTCGACCTCGATCACGTCGCGCTCGACCGGCCCGTTCTCGATGCTCGTGAACTCGGCGCCCTCCGGGGTGATCGACACGACTTCGCCGTCCTCGATCAGCTGGATCTTGTTCGTGTCCCGCAGGAAGGCCGCGGCGGCCGAGGCGAGGAACATCTCGCCGTCGCCCACGCCGACGAGCAGCGGGCACTGGACGCGCGCGCCGACGAGCTGCTCCGGGTGGTCCTGGTGGACGACCACGAAGGCGAAATGGCCCTCGAGGTCCTGGTAGGCGGCGCGGACGGCTGCGGCGAGGTCTCCGTCGTAGTGCTTCTCGACGAGATGGACGACGACCTCGGCGTCGGTCTCGGTGCCGAACTTGTGCCCGTCCTTCTCGAGCGAATTCTTGAGCTCACGGAAGTTCTCGACGATGCCGTTCAGGACGACCGCGACCTTGTGCTCGTCGCAGCCGGTCAGGGGATGCGCGTTCTGCTCGGAGACCTTGCCGTGGGTCGCCCAGCGCGTGTGGCCGAGCCCGGTCGACGACTGCGACCCGTTGTGCTTGGCGATCTTCTTCAGGTTCGAGAGGTTGCCGACCGCGCGGATGTAGTCGAGGCCGTCCTCCTCGAGCATCGCCAGCCCGGCGGAGTCATACCCCCGGTACTCGAGGCGCTCGAGCCCGTGGATGAGAAGCGGCTTCACCCTTCGCGGGCCGACGTATCCGATGATCCCGCACATCGCCTACGAGCACCTCCCTTTGGAACGGCAAAAAGCCCGGCCTTCGCGACCCCCCACGTCGGAGGTCGGTCAACCGAGCTCTCGTCGAACGAGGCCAGCGATGGTAGCACAGAGGTTCCGCGCCTCCTGGAAGTCCTCGGTCTCGGCGAGAACGCGCACCAGGGGCTCCGTTCCGGAGGCTCTGACCAGGATTCGGCCTCGTTCGGCCAGATCCGAGTTGGCCCGCTCGACCTCGACGAGCAGGCTCGGAGGCAGCGTCTTCGTGGCAACCGGCACATTCTCCTGGACCTGGGGGAAGCGCGGCATGACGGCGACCGCCTCTCGCAACGTCCGCCCCTTCAGCGCGCCGCAGAGCAGGAGCGCAGCGGCGAGGCCGTCGCCGGTCACGTGGTCCTTGAGGTAGATCACGTGACCCGACTGCTCGCCGCCGAGCAGGCCGTTGCGGGCGCGGAGCGCCTCGAGCACGTAGCGGTCGCCGACGTCGGTGACGACGACCTCGATCCCGCGCTCGCCCATCAGGCGGTGGAAGCCGAGGTTCGTCATCACGGTCACCGCCACGAGGTCGACCTTCAGGTCGAGCGCGAGGACGGCGAGGATCTGATCGCCGTCGACCGCGTCTCCGTCGGAGTCGACTGCGAGCATCCGGTCTCCGTCGCCGTCGAACGCGATGCCGAGGTCGTAGCCGCCGTCGCTGACGACACGCTGGAGGAGCGTGAGGTCGGTCGCGCCGCAGCCGACGTTGATGTTCTCGCCGTCGGGGGCGGCGGCGACGGGAGCGACCTCGGCACCGAGCCGCTCGAACGCCTGCGGCGCGATTCCGGAGTAGGCGCCGTTTGCGCAGTCGACCGCGATGCGCAGGCCGCTGAGGTCGGTGCCGAAGCGCTCGACGATGTGCGCGAGGTAGCTGTCGGTGGCGATGCCGATGCGATCGACCGAGCCGGCCGTTTCCGCCGGAGGTGAGTCGAGGAGCGCCTCGATCTCCTCCTCGGAGCGGTCCGTGAGCTTCTGCCCCTCCGCGTCGAAGAACTTGACGCCGTTGTACTGGGGCGGGTTGTGCGAGGCGGAGATCACGGCGCCGAGGTCGAGCGCGAGCAGCGCCACAGCAGGCGTGGGGAGCACGCCCGCGAGCACGGCGTTGCCGCCCGC
>DATBGG010000168.1:0-7240 GCA_036558065.1 Gaiellaceae bacterium
CCGGACGGGAGGTCGACGCGGCGCGAGAGCGTGGAGCGGATCGCGTCGTCGACGCCCGTCGCCTCGAAGAGCGGCGTCTTCTCGCGGTGGCGGATGACGCGGTCGACCATGTGCGGCGAGGTCTTCTTCAGGTAGCCGACGATGCGCTTGAAGGTCTTCTCGTCGTCGACGAGCGCCTTCTCGAAGTCGTCGGTGAAGAGGTCGCGCGTGACGCGGAGCGGGAGCTCGGCCTCCTGATAGACGAGCGCGGGCGCCTTGGCCGTTTCGGCCTTGGCCTCGATCGACTTCCAGAGGCGCTGGAGGAAGACGAGGTCGCGCTCGATGTCCTCGGCGGACGCGTCTTCGGCGGCCGTGCGAACGATAACGCCGCCCTTCTTCGGGGCGATCGCCTTGACGATGTCGCGCAGACGGATGCGCTCGTCGTCGTCCAGGCGTCTGGAGACGCCCAGGCCCTCGCCGCTCGGGACGAAGACGACGAAGCGGCCGGGGAGCGAGATCTCGGTGGTGAGCCGCGCGCCCTTGGACTTCATCGGGTCCTTGACCGCCTGGACCATGACCTCCTGGTTGCGCTTGAGGAGGTCCTGGATCTTGCGGCCGCCGCGGCCCTCGAGCTCGGGCGTGACGATCTCGTCGACGTACAGGAAGCCGTTCTTCTCGAGGCCGATCTCGATGAACGCGGCCTCCATGCCCGGCAGGACGTTGTCGACGGTGCCCTTGTAGATGTTGCCGGCGATCGAGCGGCGCTCGGGGCGCTCGAGGTAGACCTCGGCGGCGCGGTCGTCCTCGAGGACGGCGACGCGCTGCTCGCCGACGTCGACCGAGACGAGGAGCTCGCGCTTCGCCTTCGGAAGCGGCGGCCGGCGGGCCGGCTGGCGGCGGCGCTGCTGGGACCGCTGCTGCGAGCGCTGGGAGCGTTGGCTTCGCTGCTGCCCGGACTTGCGCTCGGGCTGCTTCTTCTTCACCTCGGGCTCAGCCTTCGGCTTCGCTTCTGTCGCCGCGGTCGCGGCGCCGGAAGGCTTGCGCCGGTTGCGGCCACCGCGAGATCCGCGTCTTCGGCGGGGCCTGGTCGATGTCGATTGTGCGCCCGCCTCAGCGGGCGGCTGGGTTACTGCAGGTCGTGTTTCTTGGACGGGGCGCTCAGAAGGCGCCTCCTGGCGCTGCTTGCGCCGAAACCAGTTCAGCAAACGGAATCTCCTTGTGTGGCGCGCGCGCAAGCGACACCCGAAGGGCGGTGCGCGCGCAGCGTGTGTAGATGGTGCAGGTCATAGAAGCCTCGCTTCTTAGGCTAGCAGCAAGGTCTTCGGCAACTGTCTGCGATTGCCTGCGCGCGGGGCTCTCCCAATTCCAGGCCCCAACGCTTATAAACGCTTATAGTCACGCAGCGCGGAGTCTCCGGGGAGGTGAGTCCATGGCCAGCGTGACGTTCGACGGCGTCGGGAAGAAGTACCCGGACGGCACGCGCGCGGTCTCGGGCATGAACCTCGAGATCGCCGACCAGGAGTTCATGGTGCTCGTCGGCCCCTCGGGCTGCGGGAAGACGACTGCGCTGCGGATGATCGCCGGGCTCGAGGAGATCAGCGAGGGCGTGATCAAGATCGGCGACCGCGTCGTCAACCACGTCCCGGCTCGCGACCGGGACATCGCGATGGTCTTCCAGAGCTACGCGCTCTATCCGCACCTGAGCGTCTACGAGAACATCGCCTTCGGCCTTCGGCTGCGCGGCACGGACAAGAAGGAGATCGACCAGCGCGTCCGCAATGCCGCCCGCATCCTCGCGCTCGACGAGTTCCTCGAGCGCAAGCCGCGTGCACTGTCCGGAGGCCAGCGCCAGCGCGTGGCGATGGGCCGCGCGATCGTCCGCGAGCCGGCCACGTACCTCATGGACGAGCCGCTCTCGAACCTCGACGCGAAGCTCCGGGTGCACATGCGCGCCGAGATCGCGAGCCTCCAGAACACGCTCGGCGTGACCACGATCTACGTCACGCACGACCAGGTGGAGGCGATGACGATGGGCGACCGCGTCGCCGTCATGCGAAAAGGGGAGCTCCAGCAGGTCGCGCCGCCGCAGGACCTCTACGACCACCCGGTCAACATCTTCGTGGGCGGCTTCATCGGCTCGCCCGCGATGAACCTCGTCGAGTCGTCGATCGAGCGCCGCAACGGAAACTACGTGGCCAAGGTCGGGAGCCACGAGCTGACCCTGGACGAGCAGGTGGTCAAGGCGCGGCCGAAGCTCGAGCAGTACGCCGGCCGCCAGGTCGTGCTCGGGATCCGCCCCGAGAGCCTCGAGGACTCGAGCCTGGCCCCGGAGATCCCGTCCGACCGCCACATCAAGGGCGTCGTCGTCCTCCGCGAGCCGCTCGGCTCGGAGATCGTCGCGCACTTCGAAGTCGACGCCCCGCCGGCGCTGACGGAGGACGTTCGCGAGCTCGCGCGCGACGTCGGCCAGGAGAGCCAGGTTCAGGCCGGTGGCGACGAGACCGGGAAGGCCGTCATGGTCGGGAGGTTCGGGCCTCGCTCACGCATCCACACGGGCGACACGATCGACGTCGCCGTGGACACGTCTGCCGTGCATCTGTTTGACGTCGAGACCGGGGAGGGGATCTACCAGTGAAACAAGCATCTTGGGAAGGAGCCCGCAGCATGAGACACAGAGCAGTGTTCGTGGCGCTTGCCGTCGCACTCGCTCTCGGAGTGGCCGCCTGCGGAGGCGGCAGCGACGAGGGCAGCGGCAACGGCGGCGGCAACAGCGACGTCAGCGGCTCGCTGTCGATGATGGCGATCTGGGCCGGCGAGGAGCAGGCGTCGTTCCAGGCCGTGATCGACGGCTTCAAGGAGCAGTATCCGAACGTCACCGTCAAGTACACGTCGGGAGGCGACAACCTGGCGCCGCTGCTCTCGACCGCGGTGCAGGGCGGCAACCCGCCGGACATCGCCGCGCTCGGCCAGCCGGGCCTCGTCGCCGACTTCGCGAAGAAGAAGGCGATCCAGCCGATCGACGACCTCGAGAGCAAGATCGAAGACGCCTTCGGCGAGGACGTGGCCAAGGCCGGCCAGGTCGACGGCACGCAGTACGCCGTCATGTTCAAGGGCGCCAACAAGTCGACCATCTGGTACAACGTCGCCGATTTCAAGGAGGCCGGCGTCGAGCCGCCCAAGACCTGGGACGAGCTCGACAAGGCGCGCGACACGATCAAGGCGGCCGGCATCACTCCGTACTCGGTGGGCGTCGACGTCGGGTGGCCGATGACCGACCTCTTCGAAAACATCTACCTCCGCACCGCCGGCCCCGACAAGTACGACCAGCTCGCGACGCACAAGATCCCGTGGACGGACGCGTCCGTGAAGCAGGCGCTGACGATCATGAAAGACGTCGTCGGCAAGTCGGACGACATGGTCGGCGGAACGGACGGCGCGCTGCAGACGGACATGCCGACGTCGGTGGCGAACGTCTTCTCGGACAGCCCGAAGGGGGCGATGGTCGCGATCGGCGACTTCGCGCCGGGTGTGACCAAGACGACCCTCGAGCCGGTGAGCGGGTTCAACGTGTTCGACTTCCCGTCGGTCGAGGGCTCGCAGCCCTCGGTGGTGGGCGGCGGTGACCTCTTCGTCGAGTTCAAGAAGAGCGAGGCCGCCGACGCCTTCCTCGAGTACCTGACGACGACCGACGCCGCCGAGATCTGGGCCAAGCGCGGCGGGTTCTCGTCACCGAACAAGAACCTCGACACGAGCGTGTACCCGGACGAGATCACGAAGAAGACGGCGAGCGCGCTCGCGAAGGCCGAGACGTTCCGGTTCGACCTCTCCGACCTCCAGCCGGCCGCGTTCGGCGCGACACCCGGTCAGGGGCTGTTCAAGGAGTTCTCGGACTTCGTCGCCAATCCGAACAACATCGACCAGATCACGCAGAAGATGGAGGCCGACGCGAAGAAGGCCTACGGAAGCCAATAGAGCCTGAATGACCGTCGGCGCGCAGACGGCGTCGGCGGAAGCCTCTTCGCTTCCGCCGGCGCCCGAGAAGGAGAGCCTCTGGCAGCGCTACGGCGTCGCCGCGGCGTTCCTCGCGCCCGCGCTCCTCCTCCTCGGTGTCTGGATCGTCTACCCGACGATCCGAACCATCATCCGAAGCTTCTACGACCGCCAGGGCGACACGTTCGTCTGGTTCGACAACTACCACAAGCTCTTCACAGACGACACGCTGCAAACGGCGATCAAGAACAACTTCCTGTGGATCCTGATCGTCCCGGCTTTCGTCACCGCGCTCGGGCTGATCTTCGCCGTCCTGCTGGAGCGCGTGCGCTTCTCGACGGCGTTCAAGGTCGCCGTGTTCATGCCGATGGCGATCTCGCTGTTCGCCGCCGGCGTCATCTGGCGCCTGATGTACGAGAAGGATCCCAGCCAGGGCACCGTCAACGCCGCGATCAAGGTCGCGAAGGACGCGGTCTCTCCGTCGGGCGTGCTCTCGAACGCGCAACCCTCGACCGACGCGCTCCAAGGCGGGCCGAAGGGCGGGCTCGAGCTGAAGACGCCGATCCAACCGGGGGACGTGGCCCAGCTCGGGCTGACCGCGATCCGCGAGAGCGACGTCTCTCCGGATGCCGTGCAAGCCGTCGTTCCGGAGTCGATGTCGGGCGGGATCACGGGTGTCGTCTGGCGAGACTTCAAGCCGGGCGGCGGCACCCCCGGCAAGGTCGAGCAGGGCGAGCTCGGTCTCCCCGGCGTGACCGTCGAGCTCCGTGACTCGAGCGGCAAGAGCATCGCCGACACGACGACCGAGCCGAACGGCACGTTCGAGTTCGAGGACGTGGATCCAGGGACGTACCGCGCCGCGATCGGGCCGGACACGTTCCAAACGCCGTACGCGGGCGTCTCGTGGCTCGGCGAGAAGCTCGTCCTGCCGTCGATCATGATCGCGTACATCTGGGTCTGGGCCGGCTTCGCGATGGTCGTGATCGCGGCCGGGCTGGCGGCCATCCCGCGCGACTTGCTCGAGGCGGCCCGCACCGACGGCGCCAACGAGTGGCAGGTTTTCCGGCGGATCACCGTGCCGCTGCTGGCTCCCGTCCTGACGGTCGTCTTCATCACGATGCTGATCTACGTCCTGAAGGTCTTCGACATCGTGATCGCGATCGCGCCCGGCTCGGTGCAGGACGATGCGAACGTGATCGCGCTCGCGATGTGGCGCACCTCGTTCGGCGGGGTCAACGACTTCGGGCTCGGCTCGGCGATCGCGGTCTTCCTGTTCCTGCTCGTGATCCCCGTGCTGCTGATCAACATCCGGCGCTTCCGGAGGGAGGTCTGATGGCGGCCGCCGCGGAAACGCATCCCGCCGTCCTGCACGAGTCGGCGGCTACGCGGGCGACTCGCTGGCTCGCGAAGACGCCTGTCTACCTCCTGATCGCGTTCATCGGCGTCCTCTGGCTGATCCCGACGCTCGGCCTCTTCTTCACGTCGGTGCTCGACCCGTCGGTGATCGGACGCGAGGGCTGGTGGGAGCTCCTCTCCTCGCCGAGCCAGGCGACCTTCACCAACTACCGCGCGATCTTCGACAACGATCAGATCACCTCGTCGATCGTGACCACGATCTGGGTCGCGGTCGGCGGGACGATCCTCCCGATCTTCGTCGCCTCGCTCGCCGCGTACGCGTTCGCGTGGCTCGAGTTCCCGGGACGCGACTGGCTCTTCCTCGTCGTCGTCGCGCTGCTCGTCGTCCCGCTGCAGATGGCGCTGATCCCGATCTTCTCGCTCTACAACTCCGTCGGCCTGTTCGACACGGTGCTCGGCCTGATCCTGTTCCACACGGCCTTCGGGTTGCCGTTCGCGATCTTCCTGCTCAGAAACTTCTTCATCGGGATTCCGCGCGACCTGCTCGAGGCTGCGCGAATCGACGGCGCCTCGGAGCTGCGGATCTTTTTGCGCCTGATCCTGCCCCTCGGGCTGCCCGCGATCGCCTCGCTCGCGATCTTCCAGTTCCTGTGGGTGTGGAACGACCTGCTGGTCGCATTGACGTTCGGGCGCGACACGCAGGTGATCACCGTCGCGATCTTTTCCCAGATGCGGCAGTTCAGTGCGAACATCGAGCTGATCGCACCGGCGGCGTTCGTCTCGCTCGCGATTCCGCTCGTCGTCTTTTTCGCGTTCCAGCGCTACTTCGTGCAGGGGCTGCTGGCGGGCTCCGTCAAGTAGCGCCCGGCGGCTCGAGCAGCCGCGACCGGTTGCGCGCCGCGAACACGAGGGTCGCCGGGACGAGCAGCGCGAGCCCGAGCCCGACTGCGACGTCGCCGAGGCTGAAGGCGAGCCCGCCGGCGACGATCGGGTCCGGGACGCCTGGGAGCGACGGCCACAGGGCGAACGAGATGAGGTTGCCCGCGGCGCCGCCGAGGACGACTCCGCCCGGGACCGCCATCAGCGCCGAGCGCGTGAGCGCGATCGCTCCGGCCCAGCTCAGGGTCAGCGCTGCGCCGGCGACGACGTAGCGCAGCGGGCGGTCGTGGAGGTAGACGCTTCCGCCCCGGTCCGAGATCGCGAGTTGCTTCTGGCCGAGGTCGAGCGAAACCACGATCGCTGCCGCCCCCAGCAGGAGACCCACCGTCCTCGTCATGCAACAACGCTATATGCCAGCACGAGACCGAAGCACAGCAGTCCTATCCCTGCGACCAGGTCGACGGCCCGCAGGAATCGCTCGCCCACGAAACGACCGACGAGCGCGGTCGCAGTCGCCAGCGCCACGTCCCACGTCGCGCTGCCCAGCCCGACGCCGACGACCAGGAGAACCGCCCCCGAGAGCGAGCTCGCCGCCCCGGCTGCGCTCGCCGCCGAGAAGATCGCGGCCCAGGACGCGATCGTGAGCGGGTTCGCGGCGGTCATCGAGAGTGCGATCGCGAAGCCGCGCTTCGGGCTCACCGGCGGCACGGCTTCTCCCAGCCGAACGCGAAACGCGCTCCGCAACGTTCGAGCGCCGAGAAAGACGAGCACCGCAGCGCCCAGCAATCCGAGAATCGTCTCCAGCGGCCCGATCGTCAGGAGCGGCGCGACTCCGACGGCTCCGAGCGCGGCGTAGGCCAGGTCGACCAGGGCGATTCCGGCGGCGAACGCGAGCCCGACGGCCAAGCCGTTTCGGAGCGTCGTCTTGATCTGGTAGAGCGAGACCGGCCCGAGCTGCAGCGCGACAAGGAAGCCGAGACCGAAGCCGAGGGTGAACGCGTGCCCCACGGAGCGATCCTCCCTGAAAGGATCCCCG
>DATBGG010000169.1:0-4919 GCA_036558065.1 Gaiellaceae bacterium
AGTCTGAGCACCATGTCCGCCGAGCTTCCTCGCCGGACGAAGATCGTGGCCACGCTCGGGCCCGCGTCGTCGTCGCGCGAGACAGTGTTCGAGCTTGCACGGGCCGGCATGGACGTCGCCCGGCTCAACTTCTCGCATGGAACGCACGAGGATCACGCGCGGTCGGTCGATCTCGTTCGGGAGACCGCAGAGGAGGCCGAGAAGTCGATCGCGGTCGTCGCCGACCTCCAGGGGCCGAAGGTTCGGATCGGCGAGCTTCCGGAGCCGGTGACGCTCGACCGCGGGGAGGAGGTCGTCGTCGCGGCCGAGGAGGCAGCAAACGACGGAGAGCTCCCGGTCAGCCCGACCGCGGTCGGAGAGGTGCTCCAGCGCGGGCACGACATCCTGATCGACGACGGGTTGATCCGTCTGCGCGTTGAGGCGGTCGAGCGCGGCCGCGCGCGCTGCACCGTCGTCACCGGCGGCGTCGTCGCGGCGCACAAGGGCGTGAACGTCCCGGGTGTCCCGGTCCCGATCCCGTCGCTTACGCGCAAGGACATGGACGACCTCGACTTCGCGCTCGACCTCGGCGTCGACTTCGTCGCGCTGTCGTTCGTGCGGTCAGCGGCCGACGTGCGCGACCTGAAGGAGCTGATCGTCGCCGCCGGGTCGCACGCGCTCGTGATCGCGAAGATCGAGAAGGCCGAGGCGGTGGACGCGCTCGACGACATCATGCGCGAGGCCGACTCGGTGATGGTCGCGCGCGGCGACCTGGGCGTCGAGATCGGGCCCGCGCTCGTGCCGCTCCTGCAGAAGCGGATCATCCTCGCGGCGCTCGACCGCGCGAAGCCGGTGATCACGGCGACGCAGATGCTCGAGTCGATGATCCATCACGCCGAGCCGACCCGGGCGGAGGCGAGCGACGTCGCGAACGCGATCCTCGACGGCAGCTCTGCGCTGATGCTCTCCGCAGAGACCGCGCTCGGCGACTTTCCGATCGAGGCGGTCGCGTACATGGACCGGATCGCGCGGGCGGTCGAGCCGAGCATCGACTACCGGCACGAGCTCCCGCAGGCACATGAGGAGCCGACCGCGGGCCAGGCGATGTCGAACGCCGCCTGCGACATCGCCGAGGCGCTCGGCGCCCAGGCGCTCCTCGTTCCGACGTTCACCGGGCGGACTGCCTCGGCCGTCGCTCGTCTCAGGCCGCGTAGGCAGATCGTCGCGCTCTCGCACCACGACTACGCGCTGCGCCAGCTGGCGCTCGAGTGGGGCGTGACGCCGATTCCGATCGAGGAGGCTAGTGACGTCGAGGACCTCTGGGCGAAGTCGATCGCGGCGGCGCGCGCCGAAGGGTTCGTTGCCGAGGGCGACCTCGTCGTGATCACGGCCGGGACGGCGGTCAACCTCCCGGGCACGACCGACGTGATCAAAGTCGACCTCGCGTAGGAAGGCGGCGCCCGGCCGCGAAAGACACGGCCGAGATGGCCCGTCGCACGAAGAAGCGCATCCCGCGCGGCCGCTTCCTGCTCCGCTGGCTCGCGGTTGGCGTCGTCGCGTTCATCGCGTTCCTCTACTCGCAGCCCCTGCGCAGCTACCTCTCCACGCGCGACACCCTCGACCAGCGCACGGCCGAGGTGCAGCGCCTGCGCGCCCAGAAGCTCCGCCTCGAGCGCCGGCTCGCGGACATGGACACGCCGCAGGCGGTGACGCGCGAAGCTCGCCGCCTCGGCTACGTCAAGCCCGGCGAGCGGCTCTTCATCCTCAAGGGCATCGGAGCCTGGCGCCGCAAGCACGAACCGAGAGACGACCGGTAGGTTCGCGTTCTACAGGCGGTCGGAGACCACCAACACACGCCGCCGGAGCCGGGCTTGACCCGGCGGGAGGCTCAGGTTGGAGAGGAAGACCATCGAACTAACGCAAGCATCCGCCGGCTCCTGAAACGATTGAGCGACGACTCCGCGCGAAAGGAGGGTGCACACGGGGGAACCAGGGGTTCACCCGTGAAGGCGAGCGAAGCGAAGCTGGATCGCGACCGGGTCGCGAGCCAGCTCGGCCGGGAGCCGCGAGCCTTTCGGCGCGTCGTCGTGCGCTGCCCGTTCGGAATGCCCGCGGTCACGGAGCAAACCGCGTACGACGTCGCAGGCGAGCCGTTCCCGACGACCTACTGGGTGACCTGCCGCCACCTGGTCGCGGCGATCTCGCGGCTCGAGGCCGCGCGCGGCGTGGAGCGCTGGAGCGAGGAGGCGCGGCGCGATCCTGCTCTGGCCGAGAGCCTCGAGCGCGCGACCGAGGAGCAGCGGCGAGTGCGCGCGGAGCTCGCGGGTGGCGAGACCGGCCGCGACGAGGGCTCTTCGCTCGCACTCGGGATCGGCGGCTCGGCGAATCCCGGGCAGCTCAAGTGCCTGCACGCCCACGTCGCGTTCGCCCTCGCGCGCCCCGGGTACGAGCTCGGCGAGCGGATCGCAGCCGAGATCGATCCGCTCTGGCCGGAGAAGTGCTGCCTGGACGCCGCGCCTATCATCGAGCCCGAATGAGCGCCGTCGCCGTCGAGAACGCCCGCCTCCAGTGGGAGGACGGGTATCGCCGCCTCCGCGAGCAAGCAGGCGACCGGCCGCTGTATCTGCGGCTCATGGCTCAGGTCGACGTCCTGCTCGACGAGCTCAACCGGCGGGTGGGACAGACATTCACGCTGGCCGAGCTGGCGGTCGCCTACCGCGACGCCGACCGGTGGCTGCTCGAGGTGCTGCCTCCCGGCCCGGGCGCCGTCCAGGTCGGCCTGGTCGAGGACGCGGCGTTCCACCTCTACGCGCGCGGCGCGGTCGACTACCGCCCATGAGGCCGCGCCCGCGAAGGCGTCGGCAGCGCACGGTCTGGCTGCTGCGCGCGGCGGGCCTGCTGATCGTGTTCGTCGTGGGCATCGCGTTCGGTCAGACGCTCGACGACAGCTCGGCGCCCTCGGGCACACAGACATCCGTCCGCACCCTGGCGCCCGTAACACTGAGCGCCGAAACCGTCACGGTGACGGTGACCACAGCGCCCTGAGTTTGGAATCCATACAAAGAGGAAACGTCAGATTTAGCTAGATTCACAGTCATGGCCGAAGAACGAGAACAAGCGGCACGGTTGCCCGTGCCGGCGGACGAGCCGGACTGGCTGACGCTCGGCCAGGCGGCGAAGTACCTGGGCATGGCCCAGAGCACGATCCGCAAGTGGTCCGACTCCGGCCGCCTGCCCGCCTTCTACACCCCCGGCGGCCATCGGCGGTACCGCAGGAGCGATCTCGACCAGTTCCTCGAGCGCGGAGGCGCGGCCGCTCCGAGACGAAGCGAAGGCAGGCGCCTGATCCTGATCGTCGACGACGACGAGCGCCTGCGTGAGTTCGTGCGCGTCAACCTCGAGATGGAGGGCTACTCGGTGCGCGAGGCCGCGAGCGCGGAGGAGGGGCTCACCGCTCTCGAGGAAGAGCCGCCCGACCTGATCCTGCTCGACGTGATGATGCCGCAGGTGGACGGCTGGGAGATGCTGCGCCGCGTCCACGAGCGGCACGGCGTGGGTGCGATTCCGGTGATCATGTTCAGCGGCAAGGTCGACGAGGAGTCGCTGAAGGCCGCAACGTCGCGCGGAGCGCAGGGCTTCATCGGCAAGCCCTTCAACCCGCAGCAGCTGATCGAGTCGACGAAGCAGCTCGTCCCGGCCTGACTGATCTGGACACACGGCTCGAGCGCTGGGTCGTCCACCACCGGGTGAGCTGGCTGAACGACGCGTTCATCGGCTTCTCGCACGTCGGATCGCAGGGGCTGATCTGGCTGGTGATCGCCGCGATCGCCGCGCTGGTGTGGAAGCGACCCGCGATCTTTCTCTACGTCACGCTCGCCGACCTCGTCGCCAACCTGACCGCCTACGGCCTGCGCGAGGCGATCGGTCGTGACCGCCCGCCGCTCCGCTTTCCGGACCCGGCCCCGCTCGTTGCCGTGCCGCACAGCAACAGCTTCCCCTCGGGACACTCGGCGACGAGCTTCGCCTGCGCGGCGACGCTCGCTTGGCTGACACCGTTGCCCAAGGTTCCCCTGTTCCTGCTGGCCGGACTGATCGCGTTCTCTCGCGTCTACGCCGGCGTGCACTACCCGCTCGACGTGATCGGCGGCGCGCTCCTCGGTCTCGGGGTCGCTACAGCTCTTCGCCTGCTCGTAGAAGCCCGCCGACGATCAAGCCCAGTGCCGCGATAAGGGCGATCCAGATCCCGATCCCCCGCCCGTCGAACGGGAAGAAGCGGTCGGGGACCGAGATCACGCGCACGAGGACGAGGATCGTCGCCAGCGAGCCGAGCACGATGATCACGAGGCTCTCAGGGACTGTCGCGGGGAGCTCGATCCCGAGCTCGCGCAACACGACCAGGACGACGACGGCGAGCCCGAGCAGGAAGACGAGCTTGCCGATCACGCCCGTGTGCCAGCCGATGACCGCGATCGTCGGTCCCTGATCCGAGCCGGCGTACCAGCCCATGAACGCCGAGAGCATGAGGACGAAGCCCGACAAGGCGGTCAGGCGCTCGCCCATCGCCCAGATCCCACCGGGGAGCATGAGCAGCGGATCGCGCTCGTGCTCGCGGTGAGCGGGACGGTCGGGTGGATAGGGGTCGGAAGGCTCCACGCGCTAGATATTCAACTAGAGGCCGAACGTCCGCTGGATCTGGTGCCAGATGACGATGCCCAGATAGAGGCTGCCCGCAACGAGGACGAGCAGCACGAGCCAGAAACGGAGCTTGGCGCGCTTCGTCTCGCGTTCGCGGCTCCGATGCGCCCGGCGGCGCGCCCGGTGCACCTGGTAGGCGCGCTGGACAGCGGCCGGATCGAGCTCCAGCGCTTCGTCGACCAGTTCCTGGCGGCGGGCCGGCTCGGCCATGCCGCGCAGCATAAACGCGGGGGCCGACACGCGGG
>DATBGG010000170.1:0-22674 GCA_036558065.1 Gaiellaceae bacterium
CGGCGAGACCTACAAGTTCAAGCACATGCCCTCGGGCATCCTCTGGGGCAAGGAGTGCGTGCTCGGCGCCGGGCTCGTCGTCGACCCGGGCGTCTTCGTCGAGGAGCTCGACGACCTCGAGGCTCGCGGAATCTCGACCGACACCGTCCGGCTCTCGGGCAACGCACACCTGATCATGCCCTGGCACGTCGCGCTCGACGGCGCGAGCGAGCGGCGCCTCGGGAAGCTCCAGATCGGAACGACACGCCGCGGGATAGGGCCTGCGTACGCAGACAAGTCGACGCGGCTGGGGATCCGCGTCCAGGACTTGTTCGACGCGAAGATCCTGCGCCAGAAGATCGAGGTCGCGCTCGCCGAGAAGAACGTGTGGCTCGAGCGCGTCTACGGTGCTGCCCCGCTCGACCTGGAGCAGGTCGCCGAGCAGGTCGAGGGCTACGCGCAGCGGCTACGCCCGTACATCGCGGACACGTCCCTGCTCGTCGAGAACGCGCTCAAGGACGGCAAGGCCGTGCTCTTCGAGGGCGCCCAGGCGACGCTGCTCGACCTCGATCACGGCACGTATCCGTTCGTGACCTCGTCGAACCCGATCGCCGGCGCTGCCGCCACCGGGATCGGCATCGGGCCGACCAGAATCGACCGCGTGATCGGCGTGGCCAAGGCCTACGTCACGCGCGTCGGCGAGGGACCGTTCCCGACGGAGATCGCAGGGCCCGACCAGGAGCGCCTACGCGAGCTCGGCGGCGAGTACGGGACCGTGACCGGGCGCCAGCGGCGCTGCGGCTGGCTCGACCTCGTCGGGCTGCGCTACGCGGTCCGGCTGAACGGGATGACCTCGCTCGCGTTGACGAAGCTCGACGTCCTCTCCGCGTTCGCCGAGCTGCCGGTGTGCGTGCGCTACCGGCTGCGCGACGGGAGCGAGACGCAGGAGTTCCCGGCCCACCAGAGCGACTTCCATCACTGCGAGCCGATCTACGAGACCCTTCCCGGCTGGCAGGAGCCGCTGGACGACGTCGAGGACGTCGCCTCGCTCCCCGGGGCCGCGCGCCGCTACGTCGACTTCGTCGAGGCGCAGCTCGGAGTCGAGGTGTGTCTGATCGGAACCGGCGCGTCGCGGGAGCGGGTGCTGTCGCCCCGCGGGGTCGAGACCGTCCTCAGCTAGTCCCGACCGCGTACCAGGCGCGGGCGGTCAGCTCGAACGGGCCCTCCGGGTTGCCCAGGCGCCTGGCCCACGCCGCCCGCAGCATCTTCTGCTGATCCGGCTCGAGCGACGCGCAGAACGCTCCTGCCGGCCCGATCCCGCTCGGCAGGGGCGCCCAGAGGTCGTCGAAGTCGTCGTAGGGGACGGTCACCCAGAGCTCTCCGCCTCGCACGACGTCGAGACCGACCGTCCTCCAGAGGCCCGTTAGCTCCTCCTGCGTCGCGTAGCCCATCGTCGCGCCTTCGTCCGCGCGCTCGGCATCCTCCGGCGCTACCTCGTGGGCCGCATCCCAGAAGGTCCGGATCATCGTCATCTCGTCCCGGTAGTCCCACACGCAGGCGGCGACCTGTCCGCCCGGCTTCACGACCCGCTTCATCTCCCCCACGCCGCGCTCGGCGTCGGTCATGAAGTTGACGACGAGCTGCGCCATCGCGAGGTCGAACGAGTCGTCCGCGAACGGGAGCTCCTCGGCTGCGGCGACGCGCACGTCCGCCGACGGAAGCCGCGCGCGGCAGACCGAGACGAAGGGCTGCGAGGGGTCGACCGCGGCCACGTTCTCCTCGCCGACGACGCTCGCGAGCGTCATGGCGAGCCCACCGGGCCCGCAGCCCACGTCGAGCACGCGGCTCTGCGGCTCCACGCCGACCGCGTCGATCAGGGCAGCGGCCAGCCCCGGCGCGTACCGGCCCACGAAGCGGCCGTACATGTCGGTGGCGGAGCGAAAGGTGGCGGCGCCTTTCGCTTGATTCACGGCGTGATCGTACTAGGAGCGTGAAGCAGTAGGCTTGCCGGCGTGAAAGTCCTCGTCGTCGGCTCCGGCGGGCGTGAGCACGCGCTCGCCTGGAAACTGGCGCAGAGCCCGGCTGTCGAAGAAGTGCACGCGGCCCCCGGCAACCCGGGCATCGCGACGATCGGGCAGTGCCATCCGATCCGCGCCGAGGACGGAGAGAGCCTCCTCGAGCTGGCGCGCACGCTCGGCGCCGACCTCGTCGTGATCGGCCCGGAAGCGCCGCTCGTCGCGGGCGTCTCCGACCAGCTCCGCCGCGGCGGAGTCGCGGTCTTCGGCCCGAGCGCGGCCGCAGCCCAGGTCGAGGGCTCGAAGAGCTTCGCCAAGGACGTCATGCGCGCGGCGGGAGTGCCGTTCGCCGAGCGGATGTCCGTGGCGCGAGCGCCGTGCGTCGTGAAGGCGGACGGGCTCACGGCCGGCAAGGGCGTCTACGTCTGCCGCACGGACGAGGAGCTCGACGCTGCGCTCGGCGCGGTCCGTGCACACGGCGAGGAGTTCGTGATCGAGGAGCTGCTCGAGGGCGAGGAGCTCTCGCTGTTCGCGATCGTCGACGGAAGCATGGTCCTGCCGCTTCCCGAGTCCCGCGACTACAGCCGCGTCGGGGACGGCGACACCGGCGCCAACACAGGCGGCATGGGCTCCTACTCTCCGGTCCCAGAGCTCGACACGACGCAGATCGCGGAGCTCGTCGAGACGATCCACCGTCCTGTGATCGAGGAGCTGGCCGAGCGCGGGACGCCGTTCATCGGATGCCTGTACGGCGGGCTCATGCTCACCCCGGAAGGGCCGAAGGTGCTCGAGTTCAACTGCCGCTTCGGCGATCCCGAGACGCAGGTCATCCTCCCCCGGCTCGAAGGGGACCTCGCCGAGGCGCTGCTCGCGGCGTCGCGGGGCGACCTGACCGAGGTCGAGCTGGGCGTCTCCGAAACGTCCGCCGTGACCGTCGCCCTCGCCGCCGGCACGTATCCGGCCGGACGCGATACCGGCTCGCCGATCACGGGCGTCGACGACGCGGAGGGGCTCGGCGCAGTCGTCTTCCATGCGGGAACCGCGATGCGCGACGGGCAGCTCGTGACGAGCGGTGGCAGGATCCTCAACGTGACCGGGCTCGGTGACACGCTCGACGAGGCACGGACGCGCGCGTACGAGGCGTGCGAGCGCATCTCGTTCCCCGACGTCCGCTACCGGCGGGACATCGCCGCGAAGGCGGTGAACCTTGCCGGCTGAGCCCGAGACACAGACGTCGCCGATCGGATTGCTCGAGGAGCTGGACGAGGCCGGCCCGCTCGTCGGGATCCTCGTCGGGTCGGAGTCGGATCTCGAGGCGATGGACCCGGCGCTCGCCGAGCTTCGGGAGCGCGGGATCTCGCACGAGCTCAAGGTGCTGTCGGCGCACCGCAACCCGCGCGGCGTCGCCGAGTACGCGTCGACGGCGCAGGTGCGGGGGGTGCGCGTGATCATCGCCGGCGCGGGGATGGCGGCCGCTCTTCCGGGCGTGGTCGCCGCGTACAGCGACCTGCCGGTGATCGGAGTGCCGCTGCGCTCGTCGAAGTCGGTCGCGGACGGGCTCGACGCGCTGCTCGCCATCGCGCAGATGCCGCCGGGCGTCCCGGTCGCGTGCGTCTCGGTGGACGGCGCGCGGAACGCCGCGATCCTGGCGGCGCGGATCCTGGCACAAGGCGGCGGATACCCGCAGGCGCCGTCCGTAGAATCCTCGTAGTGATCTCGCGCTACTCGCGACCGGAGATGGCCAGGATCTGGTCGGACGAGGGCAGGCTCGAGCGCTGGCTCGAGGTCGAGCTCGCTGCGCTCGACGGCTGGGCCGAGCTCGGCGTCGTGCCGGCCGAGGCGGTCGAGGCGATCCGTTCCAAGGCGGTCGCGCCGTCTCCAGAACGCGTGGCCGAGATCGAGGCGCGAACCCACCACGACCTGGCCGCGTTCGTCGACGCGGTCGGCTCGGAGCTCGGCGCGGAGGGGCGCTGGCTCCACTACGGACTGACGTCCTCCGACGTCGTCGACACCGCGCTCGCGCTTCAGCTCGTCGCTGCCGGCAAGCTGATCCTGGCCGGGATCGACCGGGCGTTCGACTCCGTCCTTGCCCGGGCCGAGGAGCATCGGCTCACACTCACGATCGGCCGCACCCACGGGGTGCACGCGGAGCCGACGACGTTCGGGCTCAAGCTCGCGACCTGGGCGGCCGAGCTCGACCGCGCGCGGCGGCGCGTCGCCGCAGCGCTCGAAGGCGTGCGGATCGGAAAGCTGTCCGGGGCCGTCGGGAACTACGCGGCCGTCGACCCGGAAGTAGAGCGGGTGGCCTGCGAGCGGCTCGGCCTCGACCAGGAGCCCGCGGCGACCCAGGTCGTGCAGCGCGACCGGCATGCAGAGCTGCTGTCGGCGCTCGCCGTCGCCGCGGCCTCGCTCGAGCGGTTCGCGGTCGAGATCCGGCACCTCGCACGCACCGAAGTCGCCGAGGTGCAGGAGCCGTTCGGCCAGGGCCAGAAGGGCTCGTCGGCGATGCCGCACAAGCGGAATCCGGTCGTCGCCGAGCGGATCTGCGGTCTCGCGCGTGTCGTGCGCGCCGCCTCGGTCGTCGGGCTCGAGAACGTCGCACTCTGGCACGAGCGGGACATCTCGCACTCCTCCGCCGAGCGCGTGACGATCCCCGACGCATTCCTCGCGCTCGACTACATGCTCGACCGCTTCGCCTGGCTCGTCGAGGGCCTGGTCGTCCGGACCGAGCAGATGCGCAGGAACCTCGAGCTCAGCCGGGGGCTCTACTTCAGCCAGCGCGTCCTGCTCGCGCTCGTCGAGAGCGGCCTCTCCCGGGACGAGGCGTACCGGCTCGTCCAGGGTCATGCGATGCGAGCCTGGGAGGAGGAGCTCGACTTCCCGGAGCTCGTCCGCGCCGACCCGGAGATCACGAAGCGCCTGGACACGGCCGCGCTCGACTCGATCTTCGACCTCGGCCACTACACACGCCACGTCGACACCGTCTTCGACCGTTTGCACGCAATCTCGAACAGAGAGGAGCCCGTTCATGTCTGAGGTAGTCCATGTCGGCAGCGGCAAGGTCCGCGAGCTCTACGCGATCGACGACGAGCGCTTGCTGCTCACCGCGAGCGACCGCATCTCGGTCTTCGACGTCGTCCTGCCCACGGAGATCCCCGACAAGGGGCGCGTGCTCACCGGCCTCTCGGGCTACTGGTTCGCGCGGACGAAGGAGATCGTTCCGAACCACCTGCTCACGATCCGCGCCGACGGCCGCTCGATGGAATGCAAACGGCTCGTGATGCTCCCGATCGAGTGTGTCGTTCGCGGCTATCTCTCCGGATCGGGCTGGAAGAGCTACCAGCAGAGCGGCGAGGTCTGCGGGATCGCGCTCCCGGAAGGGCTCCAGGAGTCGGACGAGCTGCCCGAGCCGATCTTCACGCCGACGACGAAGGCGACCGAGGGCCACGACGAGGCGCTGACCGCCGAGCAGGCCGCCGGCCTGATCGGGGAAGAGCGGTTCGCCGAGCTGGAGCGGATCTCGATCGAGCTGTATCGAACGGCCGCCGAATCGGCTGCCGCGAAGGGGATCATCATCGCGGACACGAAGTTCGAGCTCGGCCTCGACGAGGAGGGGCAGATCGTCCTCGGCGACGAGATCTTCACACCCGACTCGTCTCGCTTCTGGCCGGCCGACGAGTACACGCCCGGCGCGTCGCCGCCGTCGTTCGACAAGCAGTTCGTACGCGACTACGCGGAGTCGCTCGGCTGGGACAAGGCCCCGCCCGGGCCCGAGCTTCCCGAGGAGGTCGTCGCCGGCACCCGCGCCCGCTACCTCGAGGCGTTCGAGCGCGTCACGGGCCTCGCGTTCGACGACTACGCTGCCGACCCGGCCGTGGTGCTGCGGTGAAGGCGACCGTTCTCGTCCGCCCCAAGGACGGGATCCTCGATCCGCAGGGGAAGGCCGTCGAGGACTCCCTCAGGCACCTCGGCTTCACGGTCGACGGGGCGCGCGTTGGACGTTTGGTCGACCTCGAGGTCGAGGCGTCGGACCCCGAGCAGGCGCGCGCCGAGGTCGAGCGCATGTGCGCCGAGCTCCTCGCCAACCCGTTGATCGAGAGCTACGAGATCGAGCTCGAGGAAGGCTCGTGACGGAGCCCCGGCCGCGAGTCGCAGTGGTCGTCTTTCCCGGGTCGAACGACGACCGGGACGCGGCCCTCGCGCTCGAGAGCCTCGGGGCCGAGCCCGTCCTGCACTGGCACGCCGACAGCGACGTGCCCGACGTGGGCGCAATCGTCCTGCCCGGCGGGTTCTCGTACGGTGACTACCTGCGCGCAGGGGCGATCGCCCGGTTCTCGCCGGCGATGCGCGCGGTCGCCGAGTTCGCCGCCGGCGGCGGCCATGTGCTGGGCATCTGCAACGGCTTCCAGGTGCTCTGTGAGGCGGGCCTGCTTCCAGGCGTGCTCCGCCCGAACGAGTCGCTCTCGTTCGTCTGCGAGGACGTGCCTCTCCGCGTCGAGCGATCGGGGCTCCCGTTCCTCACCCGCTGCGAGGACGGACAGCGCCTGACGATCCCGATCAAGCACGGCGAGGGCTGCTACTTCGCCGACGACGAGCTGCTCGCCCAGCTCGAGGACGCCGGCCAGATCGTCCTTCGCTACGAGGACAACCCGAACGGCTCCATCGCCTCGATCGCCGGCGTCGCCAACGCGGAAGGCAACGTGATGGGGCTCATGCCGCACCCCGAGCACGCTGTCGACCCGCTGATCGGCTCCGGCTCCACCGACGGCGCCTTGATCCTCGGAGCGGTGGTCGACCGTGCCCGCGAGCGGCTGTTCGCAGCGGCCTAACGCGGCGCACCAGCGCGTTCTCAGGTTGTGTCAGCGCCTCCCGTTCGCGCCCTCCTCGGCCTGACTCAAGCGCAGCGTCCGTGCGAGCTCCGGACACCGGGACAGACCGTCGACGAGGCGTTCGACGTCGCGCGCGCGTAACGTGACCGGTCCGCGCCGGGCCGATCCGCCGGTCGTGTAGGCGAATCGCACGAACCGCTCGCCCTTCGCCCCCTCGAGCAGCTGGACGAGCGACGCGAAGCGCTTGTCGCCCGAGCGCTGCGGGACGCTCAGCTCTTCGACGAGGGTCGCCGGTCCCCAGGGAGTCGCGGTCTTCGTTGCCATGCGAGGCAACCTAGCGGGAAAGATGTGCCGTGTCTGTCGCAGCTTTGCGTCAGATCACGGACCGAGCCAGCTCACCTCCGTGTCGAGCAGCCCGAGGAACGCCTCCGGGTCGTGCACCCCGATCTCGGGTGGGCGGACGCCCGGCGATGCCAGCCGGCCATCGGCGATCTCGAACGCGCCGCGCGCGGCCGGCTCGGAAGTCGATTTTGCGCTCCCGCCGCGGGTGACCGTCCGCCCCACGACCCGGGCTCCGTCCCCGCGCAGCTCGACCTCGTGCACGGCGACCGACTCCGGTGACTGCGTGTACGGCTCGGGCAGCTCCCCCTCCTCGAGCGCGAGCAGCTTCTCGAGCAGACCCGGCGACAGGCAGAGCCGGAAGCTCCCTTCGCGGAGGCTCGGAAGACTTACCGGCAGGGTGGCCAGCTCCGAGTGGAGCGTGTAGATGCCCTTCGCTCGCCCAACCGGATCCGGGAACTCGCGCTCGGCCCCGCCCGACAGAGGCTCGACCTCCTCGAGCTCCCCCTCGTGCAACACGACCGGCCGCATCTGAAGCTCGTCGCGGAGCGTCTGCACCGAGTACGGCGCCGGGAACGGATGATCCGCCGCGGCGGGGTCGCGGGTCGCCGCCCAGATCTCCATCGCTTCCGGCTCGCGCCCGAGCCTGCGCGCAGCGGCTGCCGCGAGCAGGTTCGTCTTCCCGGGCGCCGAGCCCAGCCCGAGCACCGCGGTCAGGCCGGCCGCGCGGAACTCGCCGTCCAGCTCGAGCTGCTGCCGCGTCACGTGGAAGAGCCCGCCGAGATCGACGTAGTGCGCCGACGCGCCCAGTGCGCCACGCATCACGTCGAGGTTCAGCCGGTAGTCGGCCGCGTTGACGACGACCGTCGCACCGGCGAGCGCCCGCGAGAGCGAAGCCGCCTCTCGCGCGTCCACATGCTCGTCCCCCTCGAGCCGAAAATCGCGCCGAGCCACGTCTGCACCCCACTCTTCGAGGAACGCCGTGACCCGCTTCCCGATAGTCCCAGTTGCCCCGACGACGGCGATCACGCGAGAATCGTCTCATGGCGGTGGCAAAGCGCACCGAGAGTGAGCGCATCCTGGCCGCCCGCGACGAGTACGTCCCGCGCGGGATCGCGACCACGCCGATCGTCGTCGCGCGCGCCGAGGGCGCCAGGGTCGAGGACGTCGACGGCAAGACGTACATCGACTTCGCCGGCGGGCTCGGCTGCCAGAACACCGGGCACGGCTTCCCAGCCGCGGTCGCGGCGATGCACGAGCAGATCGACACGTACCTCCACCAGTGCTTCATGGTCGGGATCTACGAGCCGTACGTCGAGCTCTGCCGGCGGCTCGCCGAGCTTTCCCCCTGCTCCGGCGAGACCCAGAAGAGCCTGCTCCTGAACTCCGGCGCCGAGGCGGTCGAGAACGCGGTCAAGGTCGCCCGGGCCGCGACCGGCCGCCCCGGGGTCGTCGTGTTCGACAACGCGTTCCACGGCCGAACCCTCCTGACGATGACGATGACCCACAAGGAGACGTACACGCAGGGCTTCGGCCCGTTCGCGCCCGAGGTCCACCGCGCGCCGGCGCCATACCCGTACCGCGGCGTGGCCTCGGACGACTCGATCGAGGCGGTCGCAGCGCTCCTCGACCGGCACGAGATCGCCTGCGTCGTCCTCGAGCCGGTCCAGGGCGAAGGCGGCTTCATCGAGATGCCCGACGACTTCCCCGGACGGCTCGCCGAGCTCTGCCGCGAGCACGGAGCCCTCTACGTGGACGACGAGGTGCAGTCGGGGGTCGGGCGCACCGGGCCCGTGTGGGCGATCGAGCACTACGGGACGGAGCCGGACCTCCTCGTCTCGGGCAAGTCGCTCGGCGGCGGGCTCCCGCTGGCCGCCGTCACGGGACGAGCCGAGGTGATGGACGCGCCGCACCCAGGCGGGCTCGGCGGGACGTTCGGCGGGAACCCGGTCGCCTGTGCCGCGGCGCACGCCGTCCTGGACGAGGTCGCGACCGACGAGTTCCGCGCCCACTCGCTCGAGCTGGGCACGCACATCAGGACGAAGCTCGAGGAGCTCGCGTCGAGCATCGACCAGGTGGGCGAGGTCCGAGGCCTCGGCCCGATGCTCGCGCTCGAGCTCGTCACCGACCGCGAGACGAAGGAGCCGGCCGCCGAGCTCACCAAGCGCACGACCGAGGCTGCCCGCGAACGCGGCCTGATCCTCCTCTCGTGCGGGACGCTCGGCAACGTGATCCGTATCCTCGTCCCGCTGGTCATCTCCGACGACGATCTCGCCCGGGGTCTCGAGGTCCTGGAGGAATCGCTTGTCGACGCAAGCTCCGGCTGACGTCCGGCTCGAACACGTTCGCAAGGCCTACGGGGACGTGGTCGCGGTCGACGGCATCGAGCTGGACGTCCCGCACGGGGAGTTCTTCACGATGCTCGGTCCGTCGGGCTCCGGCAAGACGACGATGCTCCGCCTGATCGCCGGCTTCGAATCGCCCGACGAAGGGCGCGTCCTGCTCAAAGGCGCCGACGTCACCGCCCGGCCGCCGTACGAGCGCGACGTGAACACCGTCTTCCAGGACTACGCGCTCTTCCCGCACATGACCGTCGGCGAGAACGTCGCGTACGGGCTGATGATCAAGCGCGTCAGGAAGGCCGAGCGCACGAAGCGGACGGCCGAGGCGCTCGAGCTCGTCCGGCTCGGAGCGCTCGCCGACCGCAAGCCGTCGCAGCTCTCCGGCGGCCAGCGGCAGCGGGTCGCACTCGCCCGCGCGATCGTCAACCGCCCGCAGGTACTCCTGCTGGACGAGCCGCTCGGAGCCCTCGACCTCAAGCTGCGCCAGGAGATGCAGATCGAGCTGAAACGGATCCAGCAGGAGGTCGGGATCACGTTCGTCTACGTCACGCACGACCAGGAGGAGGCGCTGACGATGAGCGACCGCCTCGCGGTCTTCAACGACGGCCGGATCGAGCAGGTCGGCTCGCCGGCGGACGTCTACGAGCACCCGCAGACCGAGTTCGTGGCCGGTTTCGTCGGTGTCTCGAACGTCCTCGAGCGCCCGCTGAACGGCAGGACGAGCCGCTTCACCGTCCGCCCTGAGAAGATCCGCATGCTGGCCGAGAACGAGGCCGCGGAGCCCGGCGCCCAGACCGAATCCGGGCAGATCCGCGACGTCGTCTACGTCGGCATGGTCACGCGGTATGCGGTGGAGCTCGACGACGGTGGAACGTTGATGGTGATCAGGCAGAACCTGGAGACGACTTCGAGCGAGGCGCTCGAGGCCCGTGGCCGGCGGGTCCGCCTCGCGTGGCGCCCAGAGCACACGTTCGCAATCCAGTCGGGGGAAGAGGAGGAGCAGCATGAGTAAGGCCTTGAAGCGCGCGCTCACCGGAGTCGCGCTCTCGGGAGTGCTCGTCTTCCTCGCCTTCGCGGCTGCCGGCTGCGGCGGCGGGGGCGGCGGGGGCAGCAGCGCGGAGGACATCTCCGGGCTCGGCTCGAGCGTGGACGACATCGAGTCGAAGGCCCGCGACGAGGGTCAGGTCAACCTCGTCATCTGGTCCGGGTACGCCGACCCGGCCTGGGCGAAGCCGTTCACGCAGCAGACGGGGTGCAAGGTGAACACGAAGGACGGCGCGAGCTCGGACGACATGATCGACCTGCTCTCGTCGGGCCAGTACGACGGCGTGTCCGCCTCGGGCAACGCGAGCGTCCGGCTGATGGCCCGTGGGGACGTGGCTCCGATCAACACCGACTACATCCCGAACTTCGCGGACGTCCAGGAGGGGATCAAGAACCAGTCCTACAACTCCCTGGACGGCAAGCCGTACGGCGTGCCGCACGGGCGCGGCCCGAACCTGCTCATGTTCCGCACCGACTCCGTCCCCGAGAACACGGACAGCTGGAGCGTGATCTGGGACAAGTCCGGCCCCTACAACGGGAAGCTCTCGATCTACGACGACTCGATCTTCATCGCGGACGCGGCCGTCTACCTGAAGGCGACCCAGCCCGACCTGAAGATCGACGACCCCTACGAGCTCGACGACAAGCAGTTCTCGGCGGCCGTCGACCTGCTCAAGAAGCAGGCGCCGCAGGTCAGCGACTACTGGCCGGGCGACGTCGCCAAGCAGGTGCAGGCGTTCACGAACAAGGACGCCGTGGTCGGCACGACGTGGCCGTACCAGGTCAACCTGCTCGACGCCGCGAAGGTGCCGGTGAAGGCGGTCAAGCCGAAGGAGGGGACGACCGGGTGGTCGGACACCTGGATGATCTACTCCAAGGCCCAGCACCCGAACTGCATGTACCTCTGGATGAACTACATCATCTCGCCGGAGGCGCAGGCCAAGGTCGCCGAGTCGTTCGGAGAGGCGCCCGTCAACCCGAAGGCGTGCGCGCTGACGACCGACAAGCAGTTCTGCACGAAGTACCACGCAGAGGACGAGTCCTGGTGGCAGGACGTCTACTACTGGACGACCCCGACCGCCGACTGCGGGGACGACCGCGGGGAGGTCTGCAAGACGCAAGAGGACTGGAAGGCGGCCTGGACCGAAATCCGAGGCTGAGTGACTTCGGTCGCACACTCTGACCCGTCGCCCCGGCCGAGGCTGGGGCGGCGGGTCTCCGCCTTCTTCGACCGGCACCCGCGCATTCGGCTCGCCGCGCTGCTCGCGCTGCCGGTCGCGTGGTTGCTGGTCGTCTACATCGGGTCGCTCGCGAACCTGCTCGTTGCGTCCTTCTGGCAGACCGACCCCTTCACGTCGCAGGTCGTCCACACGTTCACGCTCGACAACTTCAAGCACCTGTGGGAGCGCGACGTCTACCGGCACGTCGCGTGGCGGACGATCAAGATGGCCGCGCTCGTGACGATCGCGGACGCGGTGCTCGCGTTCCCGATCGCGTACTACATGGCGCGCGTGGCGTCGCGGCGGATGCGCGGAGTCCTGATCGTCGCTGTCGTGATGCCGCTCTGGGCGAGCTACCTCGTCAAGGCGTACGCGTGGCGGACGATGCTCGCCCACTCCGGCGCGCTGAACTGGGCGCTCGGGCCGATTGGGCTGGCGGGGCCGGGCTACACGGAGACCGGTCTCTGGCTCGTCTTCACGTACCTCTGGCTCCCGTTCATGATCCTCCCGGTCTACGCGGGGCTCGAGCGGATCCCGAGCTCGATGCTCGAGGCCTCGTCCGACCTCGGCGCGAAGGCGCTGCACACGTTCTTCCGCGTCATCCTGCCGCTCGCGTTCCCTGCTGTCGTCGCGGGCTCGATCTTCACGTTCTCGCTCACGCTCGGCGACTACATCGCGCCGGGGCTGATCACGAGCGAGCAGTTCATGGGGACGGTCATCTACTCGATCCGCGGCCAGGCGCTCCCGCTCGCGGCCGCGTACACGTTCGTCCCGATCGCGGTCATGGTCGTCTACCTGTTCATCGCCCGCAGGCTGGGCGCCTTCGAGAACCTCTGATGGTCGAATCCGCGACCACCCGGATCCTGCTGCGGCTCGGCGCGCTGGCGACGCTCGTCTTCCTGTACGCGCCGCTCGCCGTGATCGCCCTCTACGCATTCAACGCGCAGGTCACGCAGGGCTGGCCGATCCAGGACTGGAGCACGAAGTGGTTCCGGGTCGCCTACGAGGACGAGGCGGTGCGGAGCGCTCTGTGGCTCTCGGTCAAGGCGGCGCTCGGGGCGACGATCGTGGCGATGGTGCTCGGGATGCTGCTCTCGCTCGCCGTGTCGCGCTACCGGTTCTTCGGGCGAGAGACGGTCTCGTTCCTCGTCGTGCTCCCGATCGCGCTGCCCGGGATCATCACCGGGCTCTCGCTGCAGACGACGTTCCAGAACGTCGGCATCGCGTTCGGCCTGCTGACGATCATCGTCGGGCACGCCACCTTCTGCATCGTCGTCGTCTACAACAACGCACTCGCGCGGCTGCGGCGGATGTCCGGCTCGTTCGAGGAAGCCTCGGCCGACCTGGGCGCCGACTCGTGGCAGACGTTCCGCCATGTGACCTTCCCGGAGCTGCGCACGCCGCTCCTCGCGGGGGCGCTCCTCGCCTTCGCGCTCTCCTTCGACGAGGTGATCGTCACGCTCTTCACCTCGGGCGCCCAGCAGACGCTTCCGATCTGGATCTTCGCCAACCTCCAGCGGCCGCGCGAGCTTCCGGTCGTCAACGTCGTCGCGCTCTTCGTGCTGCTCGCGTCGATCGTGCCGGTCTACCTCGCGCAGAAGTTGAGCCGCGGGGCAGCGACGGGTGTGCCAGGAGGCGAGAAATGATTGCGCGTTCAAGTTGTCCCGCTCCCTGAGGGAGGAGTACCGTTCCTACCCTGCGACCCAGCGGAGAGGGGCTGACATGAGCGTCACGGTTTCCACGTTCCAGAATTTCGTCGGCGGCAAGTGGGTCGACGCGGCCGAAGGCGGGACGGCCGAGATCATCAACCCGTCCACCGCGGAGACGATCGCCGAGGTGCCGAACGGCACGCAGGCGGACGTCGACCGCGCGGTCGACGCGGCGAAGGCGGCGCTGCCGGAGTGGCTCGAGACGACCCCGGGCGAGCGAGCCGAGATGCTGCTCAAGCTCGCGGACGCGCTCGACGCGAACACCGAGGAGCTCGCTCAGCTCGAGTCACAGAACGTGGGCAAGCCGGTTCCCGCCGCGCGGGACGAGATGCCCGTGTCCTCGGACAACATCCGCTTCTTCGCGGGCGCGGCGCGGACGCTCGAAGGCCGGGCCGCTGGCGAGTACATGCGCGGTTACACGTCGATGATCCGCCGCGAGCCGGTCGGGATCGTCGGCCAGATCTCGCCGTGGAACTACCCGCTGATGATGGCCGTCTGGAAGATCGCGCCGGCGCTCGCCGGCGGCAACGTCGTCGTGCTCAAGCCGTCCGAGCAGACGCCGTTGACGACGCTCCGCATGGCGCAGCTCGCCGGGGAGATCTTCCCCGCGGGCGTGCTGAACGTGATCACCGGCGACGGCGAGCCTGTCGGAGCGGGCATCGTCCGCCACCCCGACGTGCGCATGGTCTCGTTGACAGGCGACGTGGCGACCGGCAAGGAGGTCGCGCGGGCGGCGGCCGACAACCTGAAGCGCGTGCACCTCGAGCTCGGGGGCAAGGCTCCGGTCGTCGTCTTCGACGACGCGGACCCGGCGGCAGTCGCCGAGGGGATCAAGGTCGCCGGCTACTGGAACTCGGGCCAGGACTGCACCGCGGCCTCTCGCGTGGTGGCCGGGCCCGCGATCTACGACAAGCTCCTCGACGAGCTCGTGCCCGCGGTCGAGTCGATCGCGGTCGGTGACCCCGCGACGAGCGAGGACCTCGACATGGGCCCGGTGATCTCGAAGGCGCAACAGGATCGAGTGTTCGGCTTCCTCGAGCGCGCTTCGGGAGCGAAGGTGCTGACCGGCGGCGGCTCGAACGGCGACCGCGGCTTCTTCGTTCAGCCCACCGTCGTCACCGAGGTCGGCCAGGACGACGAGATCGTCAAGAAGGAGGTCTTCGGTCCGGTCGTCACCGTGCAGCGCTTCGCGGACGACGACGAGGCGCTCGCCTGGGCGAACGACGTCGACTACGGGCTCTCGGCGTCGGTCTGGACGCGTGACGTCGGCCGGGCGCTGAACGCTGCGCGCAAGCTCCAGTTCGGGACGGTCTGGATCAACGACCACATCCCGCTCGTCTCCGAGATGCCGCACGGCGGCTACAAGCAGTCCGGCTACGGCAAGGACCTGTCGGTCTACTCGCTCGAGGACTACACGCAGATCAAGCACGTGATGGCGAAGATCGACTGATGGCCGAGCTCACGGGAACGGCCGCGCCGGCGGTTGCGGAAGGAGCTCCGGGGGACAAGGGGCTCAAGGCGGATGCGCTCGGCTTCACCTCGAGCGTCGTCATCGGCGTGGCGTCGACCGCGCCCGGCTACAGCCTCGCCGCCTCGCTCGGGCTCGTCGTCGCGGCCGTCGGCTTCCAGTCGCCGGCGATCATGTGGCTGTCGTTCGTCCCGATGCTCCTCGTCGCGACGGCCTACTACTACCTCAACCGGGTCGACCCCGACTGCGGCACGACGTTCTCCTGGGCGACGAAGGCGTTCGGCCCGTGGGTCGGCTGGCTCGGCGGCTGGGGGATCATCGTCGCGGACGTGATCGTGATGGCGAACCTCGCCGACATCGCGGGGCGCTACTCGTTCCTGCTCGTGGGCGCCGACAGCGCGGCGGACAGCAAGTACTGGGTGATGCTGATCGGTGTGATCTGGATCGCGGTCATGACCTGGATCTGCTACATCGGGATCGAGGTCTCCGCGAAGTCGCAGTGGTTCCTGCTCGGCGCCGAGATCATCACGCTTTTCCTGTTCGCGGTCGTCGCGCTCGTCAAGGTCTATGCCTCTCCGCCCGAAGGCTCCGTGCGGCCGAGCCTGAGCTGGCTCAACCCCTTCGAGATCGACTCGACGAGCGCGCTGACGGCCGGCCTGCTCGTCGCGATCTTCATCTACTGGGGCTGGGACAGTCTCGTCTCCGTCAACGAGGAGACCGAGGACAAGGAGCGGACGCCGGGGATCGCGGCGGTCGTCAGCACGATTCTCCTGCTCCTGATCTACGTCTCCGTCTCGTTCGCCGCTCAGGCGTACGCCGGCACGCAGTACCTGATCGACAACTCCGACGACGTGCTCAGCGCGCTCGGCAACCAGGTGCTCGGCTGGGGCCACTTCCTGCTGATCATCGCGGTGCTGACCTCGGCCTCGGCCTCCACGCAGACGACGATCCTGCCCACGACGCGGACGTCGCTTTCGATGGCGGCGCACAGGGCGATTCCCCAGTACTTCGCCCGCATCCACCCGCGCTACCTGACGCCGAGCACCTCGACGATCTGGATGGGCGTGCTCTCGATCGTCTGGTACGCCGCGCTCACGGTCGTCAGCCAGAACATCCTCTTCGACTCGATCGCCGCCCTGGGCCTGATGATCGCCTTCTACTACGGGCTCTCCGGCTATGCGTGCATCTGGTTCTTCCGCAGGAACCTGAAGTCCGCGAAGGGCATCCTGCTCGCCGGGATCGCACCGCTGGCCGGCGCCGTGATCCTGACCTGGGTGTTCGTCAAGTCGTGCATCGACCTCGCGAATCCCGAGAACTCGGAGTCGGGCAACTCGTGGCTCGGGTTGGGGCCGCCGCTCTTGATCGCAGTTCTCTTCCTGATCCTCGGGATCGTGGTCATGCTCCTGCAGTGGCGATTCGAGCCGGGCTTCTTCCGGAGGAAGGCCGAGCGCGCAAACCCGGAGCTGGCGCTGTGAGCGCGCCGATCGTCCTTGGCTACGACGGCTCGGTGTCCGCGCAGGCGGCGCTCGCTCAGGCGGCGACGCTGGCCAAGGAGCTCGACGCCGAGGTCGTCGTCGTCTTCGGCTTCTACATCAGCCCGCTCGGGGGTGGGGACGTGCGCGACTACAAGGCCGCGCTCGAGAAAGTCGGATCCGACGCGGCCGACGACGGCGTCAAGCGCCTCGAGGCGGAGGGAGTCAAGGCGACCTCGCGGCTCGTCTCCGCAAAGCCGGCCGACGCGATCATGCAGGTCGCCGACGAGACGGGCGCGCGACTCGTCGTGGTGGGCACGGTCGGCGAGGGAGCGCTCACCGGAACGATTCTCGGGTCGGTCGTCCTGAAGCTCGTCCACCGCTGCCAGGTACCGATGCTCGTCGTCCCGACGGCATGACGACGAGCATGACCGGCCGGGCCCTCGCGGCGATCGACCGTGACCGGCTGGCGGTCTTGCTCGAACGCGAGGTCGGCCGCTTCCGGGCCGACCATCCGCGCTCGCTCGAGCTGCACCAGCGGTCGAAGGGCTCGCTCCTCTTCGGCGTGCCGATGAGCTGGATGTCGCGCTGGGCCGGCGGGTTCCCGGTCTACCTGGACGAGGCGAAGGGCGCCCGCGTCAGGGACGTCGACGGTCACGAGTACGTCGACCTCTGTCTCGGCGACACCGGCGCGATGGCCGGTCATGCGCCGCAGCCGGTCGTCCGGGCGATCGGTATCCAGGCCGAACGAGGCGCGACGGCAATGCTCCCGACCGAGGACGGCGCCTGGATCGGCGAGGAGCTGGCGCGCCGCTTCGGGCTTCCTCTCTGGCAGTTCGCGCTGACCGCGACGGACGCGAACCGGTGGGCGCTGCGCCTCGCCCGCGAGGTCACCGGTCGCACGAAGATCCTCGTCTTCGACTGGTGTTACCACGGCTCGGTCGACGAGGCGCTCGCGGCCACCCAGCACGGCGTTGTCGGGCCGCGGCTCGGCAACGTCGGCCCCGCCATCCACCCCGCTCTGACCACGAAGGTCGTCCAGTTCAACGACCTCTACGCCCTCGAGCAGGCCCTCGAGCCCGGCGACGTCGCCTGCGTCCTCGCGGAGCCCGCGCTCACGAACATCGGGATCGTCCTGCCCGAGGACGGCTTCCACGAGGGCCTGCGCAACCTGACCCGTGAGACCGGCACGCTCCTGGCGATCGACGAGACGCACACGCTGAGCGCAGGCCCGGGCGGGTGCACGCGCGCGTGGGGCCTCGAGCCGGACCTCGTCACGGTCGGCAAGGCGATCGGAGGCGGGATGCCCGCCGCCGCGTACGGCGTCACCGCGGAGCTCGCCGAGCGAATCGCCGGCCGCACCGAGGCCGACTACGAGGACGTCGGCGGCATCGGCGGCACGCTCGCCGGAAATGCGCTCTCGCTCGCGGCCACGCGGGCCACTCTCGAGCACGTCCTGACCGAGCAGGCCTACGAGCGCACGATTCCACTCGCGGAGCGCTTCGCGTCGGACGCGCGCGCGGCGATCGAGCAGCACGGCCTGCCGTGGCACGTGACGGAGCTCGGCTGCCGCGCCGAGTACCGCTTCCGGCCCGAGCCGCCGCGCGACGGAGCCGAAGCCGCCGCGGCCGTCGACCCCGAGCTCGAGCAGTACATGCACCTGCACGCCCTCAACCGCGGCGTGCTCCTGACGCCGTTCCACAACATGGCGCTGATGTGCCCGGCGACGACCGAGGCCGACGTCGAGGCGCACGGTGAGGCCTTCCGCGCCGCCCTGCAGGAGCTCGTATGACGAGCGCCACGCAGCCGCAGGCCGAGGCGACGCATCCAGCGAAGCCGGCAGACGTGCGGCTCGACGGCGTGACGAAGGAGTTCGACGGCGTCGTCGCGGTCGACGCCATCTCGCTCGAGGTGCCGCCGGGCAGCTTCTTCGCGCTGCTCGGCCCGTCGGGCTGCGGCAAGACCACGACCCTCCGCATGATCGGCGGCTTCGAGGAGCCGAGCTCAGGCGCGATCTACCTCGGTGAGCACGACGTCGTCGGCCAGCCTCCGTACAAGCGGGACGTGAACACCGTCTTCCAGAGCTACGCGCTCTTCCCCCACCTCTCGATCTTCGAGAACGTCGCCTTCGGGATGCGGCGCCAGGGCGTCCGCAAGCAGGACATCGCGGGTCGCGTCCGCGAGATCCTCCGCCTCGTCGACCTTCAGGGCATGGAGCAGCGCAAGCCGCGTCAGCTGTCCGGAGGACAGCAGCAGCGGGTCGCTCTCGCGCGCGCGCTCGTCAACAAGCCTCGCGTCCTGCTCCTGGACGAGCCGCTGGGAGCGCTCGACCTCAAGCTCCGACGGCAGATGCAGCTCGAGCTGAAGGCGATCCAGCACGACGTCGGCATCACCTTCATCCACGTCACGCACGACCAGGAGGAGGCGATGACGATGGCGGACTCGATCGCCGTGATGAACAAGGGCCGTGTCGAGCAGCTCGGCCCGCCGAGCGAGCTGTACGAGCGACCGCAGACGGCCTTCGTGGCCGGGTTCCTCGGTGTCTCCAACCTGCTGCCGGGAACCGCGACCGGTCCGACGACGATCGCGGTCGACGGCGGGCCGGCGGTCGAGGTCCACCCCGAGGCGCTGAACGGTCGAACCGGGCGCGTCGCAGTCGGCATCCGGCCCGAGAAGATCCGGATCGGGACCGACCAGGCGAACACCCTGTCCGGAAAGGTCTTCGAGTCCGCCTACGTGGGCGTTTCGACGCAGTACGTCGTCGATACGCCCGCCGGGCGCGTCACCGTGTACGTGCAAAACCTCGAGCCGGGCTCCGGAGTGGCCAAGCCCGGAGATCCGATCACCGTGGGCTTCGACCCCGAGGCCACGTTCGTTGTCGAGCTTCCAGAGGAGGAGATGGCGTGACCGACATGCTGACCCGAGAAGAACTGCTGCGACGCGCCGGGTTCGGAGCGGCGATGCTCTCGATTCCCGGCCTGGCGGCCGCCTGCGGCGGCGGGGGAGGCGGCGGGAGCGCGAGCAGCGGCACGCAGAAGCTTGCGGACACGCTGCGCTTCTCCAACTGGCCGCTCTACATCGACGTGAACGAGAAGACGAAGACGCACCCGACGCTCGACGCCTTCACGAAGAAGACCGGCGTCAAGGTCGACTACGTCGAGGACATCAACTCGAACTCAGAGTA
Source organism: Gaiellaceae bacterium (assembly GCA_036558065.1). Classification (GTDB taxonomy): domain Bacteria; phylum Actinomycetota; class Thermoleophilia; order Gaiellales; family Gaiellaceae; genus VAXT01. The sequence continues at coordinate 19,602 of DATBGG010000170.1, forward strand.
CTTCGGGAAGATCCAGGGACCGCTCTCCCGCGGACAGTCGATCCACAAGGACCTCATCGTCCTCACCGACAACGAGCGCTTCCTGGCGCTGATGATCGACAGGGGATGGGTCGAGGAGCTCGACAAGGACGCGATCCCGAACATCAGCAACCTCGTCGACGTCCAGAAGCACCCGGGCTTCGACCCCGACAGGAAGTACAGCCTTCCCTGGCAGTCCGGGATGACCGGGATCGCCTACAACCCGAAGGTGACGAAGCCGATCCTCTCGATCGATCAGCTCTTCGAAGACAAGAGCCTCAAGGGCCAGATGACGGCTCTGAACGGCTTCGGAGACACGCTCGGCCTCGTGATGCTCGCCAACGGCGACGACCCGAGCAAGATCACCGACGCCTCGTTCAAGAGCGCGATCGACCGGGTCAAGGAAGCGTCCGACAGCGGCCAGATCCGGCAGTTCACGGGGAACGACTACGCGGGGCCGTTGAGCAAGGGCGACCTCAAGGCGTGCATCGCCTGGTCCGGAGACATCGTCCAGCTCCTGCCGGACAACCCCGACCTGAAATGGGTCATCCCGAAGGACGGCGGGATCATCTGGACGGACAACATGATCATCCCCAAGGGCGGCGACGTCTTCACGGCGTCGACGTACATGAACTACGCGTACACACCGGCGGTCGCCGCCAAGATCGCCGCCTACATCCAGTACGTGACGCCGGTGAAAGGGACGAAGGAGGTGCTCGCGAAGACGGATCCCGCCCTGGCCGGCAACGAGCTGATCTTCCCGACCGACGCGACGCTCGAGAAGGTGCACCTGATCGATCCGGAGGCGCTCAACAACCAGAGCTACGCCGAGCAGTGGGCGGCCGTGCTCGGCGCCTGACGGACAGCTGAGCCGTGGGCTTCTTCCACCGTCACCGCGGGCTGACGCCGTATCTCCTGCTCCTCCCCGGGCTGGCTTGGCTCGCGGTCTTCTTCCTCGTTCCGCTCGGGTTCCTCGCGTACCAGTCGCTGCAGTCCGGCACGTTCGACGTCGGCTACGCCTTCGACTGGGCCTGGGGCAACTACTGGGACGCGCTCCAGCGCTACCACCCCTGGCTCGTGCGCTCACTCGTCTACGCCGCCATCGCCACGCTGCTCGCGCTCGTGATCAGCTACCCGCTCGCGTACTGGATCGCGTTCCGCGGCGGCCGCTGGAAGAACGTGCTCCTCGTGATGATCATCGCGCCGTTCTTCGTCACGTACCTGATCCGCACGCTCGCCTGGCAGACGATCCTCGCCGACCAGGGGCCGGTCGTCAGCTTGCTGAGGGACGTCGGGATCCTCGGCGCCAACGGCCGGGTCCTCGCGACGTCGACGGCCGTCGTCGCGGGCATCACCTACAACTTCCTGCCCTTCATGGCATTGCCGCTGTACGTGGCCCTCGAGGCCATCGACCACCGGCTGATCGAGGCCGCGGAGGACCTCTACGCGAGCAAGCTGCAGGCGTTCCTGCGCGTGACGCTGCCGCTGTCGATGCCCGGGGTCGTGGCGGGAACGCTGCTCACGTTCATCCCGGCCACGGGCGACTTCATCAACGCCCAGCTGCTCGGCACTCCGAAGCAGGCGATGATCGGCAACGTGATCCAGTCGAAGTTCTTCAACCTGCTCGACTACCCGGGCGCCGCCGCGCTCTCGTTCACCCTGATGGCGGCGGTGCTGATCCTGATCGCGATCTACGCCCGGGCGATCGGTACGGAGAAGCTGACCGGATGAAGTTCGTCCGCCGCCACCTGCTCACCGCCTACGCGATCTTCGCGTTCGCGTACCTGCTCGTCCCGATCGCGGTCGTGATCATGTTCTCGTTCAACGATCCGGGCGGCCGCTACAACTTCACGTGGCAGGGGTTCACGCTCGACCAGTGGAAGAACTGGGACGGCGTTCCCGCCCTGAAGGACGCGATGATCCTGTCGCTGGAGATCGCGCTCCTGGCGAGCGTCGTCGCGACCGTGCTCGGGACCCTGATCGCGCTCGCGCTCGTGCGCTACGGGTTTCGCGGGCGCGGGGCGACGAACCTGCTGATCTTCGTGCCGATGGCGACGCCCGAGGTCGTGCTCGCCGCGGCGCTCCTGACGCTCTTCCTGAACGTGACCGTCTTCACGCTCGGCTTCGGGACGATCCTGATCGCGCACATCATGTTCTGCATCAGCTACGTCGTCGTCACCGTCAAGGCGCGCCTGATCGGGTTCGACCGCAGCCTCGAGGAGGCGGCCAAGGACCTCGGGGCGACCCCGTTCGAGACCTTCCGCCTGGTCACGCTGCCGCTGATCATGCCTGGGATCTTTGGCGGCGCGATGCTCGCCTTCGCGCTCTCGATCGACGACTTCGTGATCTCCAACTTCAATTCCGGAACCACCGTGACCTTCCCCCTCTACATCTTCGGCGCGGCCCAGCGCGGCATCCCGGTCGAGGTCAACGTGATCGCGATGATCCTCTTCGGGGTGACCGTAGCGGCGATGGGCTTCGTCACCTGGCAGCAGGCCCGAGCCGAAAGAATGGCCTCGGTGCGGCCCGAACAGGAGGTCGCCCCGTCGCAAGCCCTCCCCGCGGGAGCGTCAGCCTGATGACCGACACGAGAACTGGACAGACCTTCGCCGAGAAGTCGGCCGAGCAGTCGGAGGCGCCGCGCTTGCGCAACTACGTCGGCGGCGAGTGGCGGGCGGTCGAAGGCGTCGAGGCGCTGCCGGACGTCCACCCATTCAGCGGCGAGACGGTGGCGATGGTGCCGCTGTCCGGGGCGGCGGCGGTCGACGAGGCGGTCGCCGCGGCACGTGCCGCCCAGCCTGGCTGGCGGGCGGTGTCTCCCCAGCAGCGGGCTCGCGTAGTGCTGGCTTTGCGGGCGGAGCTCCTGCGCCGGCGGCCCGAGCTCTCGGCGCTGGTCTGCGACGACATGGGCAAGACGCTCGATGACGCCGACGCCGAGGTCGGGCGCGGTTTCGAGTCGATCGAGTCGGCCGCCGCGATCCCCCATCTGCTGAAGGGGGAGAACCTCGAGGGCGTCGCCCGAGGGGTCGACGTAGAGCTCGTCCGCCAGCCGGTC
>DATBGG010000171.1:0-18845 GCA_036558065.1 Gaiellaceae bacterium
CCGTGCGAAGTCAGCGCGGTACGCCTGTTCGAGCTCCGAGACGGACGCGCCTTTCACACCTCAACGATTCTCACAGCGTCGGACTTTCTTTAGTGCTAGCTTATGAACTAAGCTAAGTCTAGTCTGAAATGGACAAGGTCAACATTCACGAGGCCAAAACGCACCTGTCGCGGCTGATCGCGCGCGTCGCCGACGGGGAAGAGATCGTGATCGGACGAGCCGGCAAGCCCGTGGCGAAGCTCGTGCCCTATACCGACGAGTCGGAGCCGCGGAAGCTCGGAGGCTGGAAGGGAAAGGTTCGGCTCGCCCGCGACTGGGACTCGGACGAGCTGAACGAGAAGATTGCCGCGACCTTCCGGGGTGAATGAAGCTCCTCCTCGACACGCACGCGCTGATCTGGATTCTGAGCGACGATCCGCAGCTCGCAGCCGACGCCCGTGAAGCGATCGCCGATCCCGACACGTTCGTCGGGGTCAGTCCGGCCTCGGCCTGGGAGATCGAGATCAAGCGCGCGCTCGGAAAGCTCGACGCGCCCGACGACCTCGTCCAGCAGGTCTCGGAAGCACGTTTCGTCCCGCTGCCGATCACGCTCGAGCATGCCGTCGCCGCCGGCGCTCTCCCGCCCCACCACCGCGACCCGTTCGACCGGATGCTGATCGCCCAGGCCCAACTCGAAGGCCTGACGATCGTGACGCGCGACCCGCGCTTCGAGCCGTACCGCGTGGCGACGATGTCGTCCTTGTACGCTTTTCGGCGCATGGCGCGCGAGTATCCGACCGTTCTCGACCTCGTCGGCCACACGCCGCTCGCGCGGCTCCAACGCATCGTTCCCGACGACGCCGCGACGGTGCTCGCCAAGCTCGAGTACATCGGGCCGGGCGGCTCGGTCAAGGATCGGATCGGGATCAAGCTGATCGAGGCGGCCGAGCGCGACGGCAAGCTCAAGCCGGGCGGGACGATCGTCGAGCCGACCTCCGGCAACACGGGCGTCGGGCTCGCGATCGCGGCCGCGATCAAGGGCTACCGCTGCATCTTCGTCATGCCCGACAAGATGAGCCAGGAGAAGATCTCGCTCCTGCGCGCGTACGGCGCCGAGGTCGTGATCTGCCCCTACGCCGTCGAGCCAGAGTCGCCCGAGAGCTACTACTCGGTCTCCGACCGCCTGGCCGAGGAGATCCCCGGCGCGTACAAGCCCGACCAGTACACGAACCGCGCGAACCCGCAGACGCACTACGAGTCGACCGGCCCGGAGATCTGGGAGCAGACGGGCGGCGAGATCGACGCGCTCGTGATCGCAGTCGGCACGGGCGGGACGATCTCGGGATCGGGCCGCTACCTGAAGGAGCAGAAGCCGGACGTCTTGATCGTCGGCGCCGACCCGGAGGGCTCGATCTACACGGCGGGCGACAACCAGCATCCGTACCTCGTCGAGGGGATCGGCGAGGACTTCTACCCCGAGACGTTCGACCGCGACATCGTCGACCAGTGGGTCACCGTTTCCGACAAGGATTCGTTCATCACGGCCAGGCGGATGGCTCGGGAAGAGGGTCTCCTGATCGGCGGCTCCGGCGGAACGGCCGTCCACGCGGCGATCGAGATCGCCAAGCAGCTGGGCAAGGGAAAGCTCGTCGTCACGCTGATCCCGGACAGCGGCCGCCCGTACCTCTCGAAGTTCTTCGACGACACCTACATGCTCGAGCTCGGTTTTCTCGAACGCGACGAGCCGACGGCGAGCGTCGCCGAGGTGCTGAACGCGAAGAAGACCGAGGAGCCGGACATCCCGGACCTGATCACGATCTCGTCGCACCAGAAGGTCGGCGACGCGATCGACCTCATGCAGCGCTACTCGATCTCGCAACTCGTAGTCGTGCGCGACGGGGATCTCGATTCGCTCGCAGACGTGATCGGCTCGCTTCAGGACCGCGACCTGCTCGACCGCGTGTTCAAGAACCCGGACGCGCTGCACGAGAGCGTCGCCGCCGCGATGCAGCCGCCGCTGGCCGCGATCGACGCCGACGAGAAGCTGGACGAGGTCTTCTCGACCCTGAGCGGCCGCCAGAACGCGGTCGTCGTCGCGGAGGGCGGCAAGCCGATCGGCGTCCTCACGCGCACCGACCTGCTCGAATACCTGGCGCATCGACGGTGAGCGAGCTCACACCGGCGGAGGCGCGGCGGATCGCGGTTCGCGCCCAACTCCTCGATGGCTCCGCGAAGGACGTCCTCTCTACGGTGCGGCACCTCGGCCGGCTCCAGATCGACCCGATCTCGACCGTCGCCCCCCCGCAGTACCTCGTCCTCTGGAGCCGGCTCGGCCCGTACGACCGCGCAGAGCTCGACCGGCTCCTGTTCGAGAAGGGCAAGCTCTTCGAATGGAACGCGTTCATCTACCCGGTCGAGGACCTGCCGCTGATCCGGGCGCGCATGCGAGAGCCGTGGGGCCAGCTCAAGTGGGAGCAGTGGGCGAAGCAGTTCATGCAGGAGCAGTCAGGCCTGCGGCGGTACATCCTGCGTGAGCTCGAGCGCGGCGGGCCGCTGCCGTCGCGCGAGCTCGAGCACCACGCGGCGCGTGCGGACGCGCGCACCGCCTGGTGGGGCACGCGGGCCCACATGACCTGGATGCTCGAGCTGCTCCACCGACGCGGCAAGATCGCCGTCGCGGGGCGGCTGAGCGGCCAGCGGTTGTGGGACCTCGCCGAACGAGTCTGGCCCGAGACGGACACGGTTCCGCTCCCCGAAGCGCGGCGCATCCTCGACGACAAGCAGTTCCGCGCGCAGGGCGTCCGCCTCGACCGCAATGTGCTCTCCGTCCATCCCGACGCGCAAGACGGGCGGATCCCGACCCGCGTCACGTTCCTCTCCCCCTTCGACGGCCTCGTCAAGAACCGCGACCGCGCCGAGGCGCTCTGGGACTTCTTCTACCGCCTCGAGATGTACGTCCCGAAGACGAAGCGCGAATACGGCTACTACGTCCTGCCGATCCTGCGCGGCGACCGGCTGATCGGGCGCATCGAGCCGATCTACGACCGCAAGGCGAACACGCTGAAGATCAACGCCCTGTTCGCCGAGCGCGGCGCTCCGGAAGGAGCCGGACCGGGGATCGCCGCCGCGGTGCGCCGCCTCGCACGCTGGCTCGGCGCCCGGGAGATCAGCTACTCCCGCCGACGCGTCCCGGCGATGTGGCGGGCAGCCCTCCGCGGATGACGGAGCTCGACCACGTCCTGATCGCAGTGGACGACCTCCAGGCCGCGTCCCGGGAGATCGAGCAGCGTCACGGGCTCGCCTCGGTCGAGGGCGGACGCCACCAGGGCCTCGGGACCGCGAACAGGATCGTTCCGCTCGGCTCGACCTACCTCGAGCTCGTGGCAGTCGCCGACGAGGCGGAAGCTGCAGCAAGCGGGTTCGGAGGCTGGGTCGCCGAAGGCGTGCGGCCACGCCTGCTCGGCTGGTGCCTGCGCACCGACGACCTCGACGCCGTGGCCGCCGGTCTCGGCTTGACAACCACAGCCGGGTCGCGCGCCCGCCCGGACGGCACCGTCCTCTCCTGGCGCATGGCCGGGCTCGAGCGTTCCGCGGACGAGCCGTCGCTGCCCTTCTTCATCGAGTGGGGCCCGGGCACGCCCTATCCCGGGGAAGCTCTCGCTCAGCGCGCGACGATCGACGAGCTGCGGCTCCAGGGCGGTCCCGAGCGGATCGCACAGTGGACCAGGGGTGCGGATGCTCCGATCTCGGTCAAGGACGGCAACCCGGCGATTCTCGGCGTCGTCGTCGACGGCGCCGTCCTCGACCCGGCGCTCTGGGCCTAGAATCGAGATATGGACTTCGAGACGAGAGCGATCCACGCAGGCCAGGAGCCGGATCCGGCGACCGGCTCGGTCGTCGTCCCGATCTATCAGACCTCGACGTACGCGCAGGAAGCCGTCGGGCAGAACAAGGGCTACGACTACTCGCGCGTCGCGAACCCGACACGCACCGCGCTCCAGATCAACCTCGCGTCGCTCGAGAACGCGGAGCACGGCGTCGCGTTCGCCTCGGGCATGGCCTCGGTGACGACGATCATGCACCTCGTCCACCCGAACGAGCGCGTCGTCTCCGTGAACGACGTCTACGGCGGCGTCTACAGGCTCTTCTCGCAGGTCTACCAGCCGAAGGGCTACGAGATCGACTTCCTCTCGGCTGACGAGATCAACGCGAATCTCGCCGAGCACCTCGACGAGCGCACGCGCCTCGTCTGGCTCGAGTCGCCGACGAACCCGCTGCTGAACGTGATCGACATCGAGGCCGCGGCGAAGGCGGCGCACGAGGTCGGCGCGATCGTCGTCGTCGACAACACGTTTGCGAGCCCCTACCTCCAACAGCCGCTCGAGCTCGGTGCGGACATCGTCATGCACTCGACGACCAAGTACCTCGGCGGCCACTCCGACCTGCTCGGCGGCTTCGTCGCGACGAACGACCCGACGATCGCGGAGCGCCTCTACTTCCTGCAGAAGTCGCTCGGCGGGATCCCGGGCCCGTTCGACTGCTGGCTCGTCCTGCGCGGGATCAAGACGCTCGCCGTGCGTATGGAGCGCCACTGCGAGAACGCGCGCCGCGTGGCCGAGTACCTCGCCTCGCACGACGCGGTCGAGCAGGTGCTCTACCCAGGCCTTCCCGATCACCCCGGGCACGAGGTCGCGAAACGGCAGATGAAGGACTTCGGCGGGATGATCTCGTTCCTCGCGGCGTCCGAGGAGGAGGCGGTCGAGATCGTGGCCCGCACGAAACTGTGGACGCTCGCCGAGTCGCTCGGCGGCGTCGAGAGCCTGATCGAGCATCCGGCCCAGATGACTCACGCCTCGACCGCGGACGGCCCCTTCGCAGCCCCGCGGAACCTGATCCGCCTCTCGGTCGGGATCGAGTCGGTCGACGACCTGATCGCCGATCTCGAGTCCGCGCTCGTCCGCTCGACCGCAGCAGCCGGGGCGTGACGCGTCTTCCGGGCCACCTCCTGCGACTGGAGGGGCTCGCACTGTTCGTCGGAGCGCTCGTCGTCTACTTCAATCAGGACTTCGGGTGGCTCCTGCTGGTCATCCTGTTTCTCGCACCCGACCTGTCCTTCGCCGGCTACCTGGCCGGGCCGCAAGTCGGCGCCTGGGCCTACAACGCCCTGCACACGACCCTTGCCCCGATCGCGCTCGCGATCGTCGGCGTCCTTGCCGACACCGACTGGTGCCTCCAGGTCGCGCTCATCTGGCTGGCCCATATCGGCCTCGACCGGCTCCTCGGCTATGGGCTCAAGTACCCGACGTCGTTCAAGGAGACCCACCTCCAGCGCGTTTAGGGCGGAACCCTGAGGGACTGAGCGGTGTAGAGGGGGCAGACGCCACCTCGAAAGGAGCTCGACATGAAGCGCCTGCTGCTCGTTCTGGCCATCGCGGCTCTGGCCCTGCCCGCGACGGCCCTCGCGAAAGGCCCCTCCGAAGCCAAGATCACCGGGCCCGGGCTCGCGAAGGAGATCACGATCAAGGGTGAGGAGGCAGAGGGCTCCCCGATCATGGATCTCGCCGACGCGGCCGGCTTCTTCCCAGGGGCTTTCGGGCAGATCCCGAACCCGATGACCTCCTCGGCGCCGAAGGGCACCCTCGGGCCGAAGTACGCGATCGAGTACACCGTTCCCGGCCCGGACGGGGGCAACCAGACGATCCTCCAGGACGCCTATCCGTACGCGACCCCCGACTCGGTCTCGTACATGAAGCCGGGGCAGGCGATCTTCGACATGAAGACGCACGGCGGCTGGTACACGGACCCGCGGTTGAAGGAAATCCTTGTCCTGCACGGTCTGCCGAAGTCGCTTCCGACAGCGGCGTCCGCCGGCTCGGGCTCCAGCTCCGCGAGCTTCTTCTCGACCGGCAAGCTCGGCGCGCTCGTGCTCGTGCTGCTCGTGCTCGGCGGCGCGTTCGTGCTGATGCGACGGCGCGCGGGCGGAGCGGCTGCGTAAGCGCAACTAGGATCCGGCGCGTGACGGGCGCGCCGGATCCTCTCGATCTACATCACGAAGGCGCCGAGCGTGTGATCGGCGTCTACCTGCTCGAGACCGAGGATGGGCTCGCGCTGCAGGACTGTGGGCCCTCGACCTGCATCACGGCGCTGAAGACGGAGCTGGCCGAACGCAGCCTCGTGCTCAGCGACCTGCGGCACCTGCTTCTCTCACACATCCATCTCGACCATGCCGGCGCGGCCGGGACGCTCGTCCGCGAGCATCCGGGGCTGCAGGTACACGTGTCCGAGATCGGGGCGCCGCATCTCGTCGACCCGTCGCGGCTCGAGCGGAGCGCCCGGCGGCTCTACGGCGACACCTTCGACACGCTCTGGGGCGAGCTGGCGCCGGTTCCGGAGGAGAACGTGCACGTCGTCGGCTCGTCGGTGCTCGGGCTCGAGTGCTTCCCGAGCCCCGGCCACGCGGAGCATCACGTCTGCTACGTCGATGGCGCCGGCACGCTCTATGCGGGCGATGCGGCCGGGGTCCGGATCGTCCCGGAGCGGCCCGTCTGGCCCGTGTCCCCTCCTCCAGAGGTCGACCTCGAAGCCTGGGAGCGAACGATCGACGAGCTCGAGCTGAGAGCGCCGGAGCGGCTCGCCTTAATCCACTTCGGAGTCGTCGACCAGCCGCGCGACCACCTACGCCGTCTGCGCCGGCAGCTGCGGATCTGGGCCCAGCGCGTCCGCCAGGGGATCAGCGAGGAGGAGTTCGTCGAAGCCGTGCTCGCGGACCTCGAGGAAGAGACGGGCGAGGCGCCGTACTACGAGCGGGCCGCCCCGCTCTGGCAGTCCTATCGTGGCCTCAAGCGTTACTGGGACAAGGCGGCGGTGTAGGCAGCGACGTAGTCGCCCACCATGCGCTCCGGGGCGAAGCGGCCCTCGACGTACGCGCGGCATTCCATCGGGTCGAGCGCGTCGGCTCGCTCCAGAGCCGCGGCCATCTCCCGGTACTGCTCGACGATGATCCCGCTCCGTCCGTCCTCGATCACCTCGGGCACCGCGCCGTGGCGGGTCGCGATCACAGGCGTCCCGCACGCCATCGACTCGATCATCACCAGCCCGAACGGCTCCTCCCACTCGATCGGGAACAGCGTCGCGCGCGCGTCCTGGAGCAGCTCGACCTTCTCCCCGTGCGTGACCTCGCCCAGGTACTCGATCCCCGCGTGGCCGACGTGCGGCTCGACGAACTCGGCGAAGTACTGCCGCTCCTTCAGCTCGCGGTTCTTGCCGGCCATCTTCAGCGGCAGGCCGAGCTCCATCGCGACCGCGATCGCCCGGTGTGCGCCCTTGTCCGGGCTGAAGCGGCCCAGGAACAGCAGGTAGTCGCCGCGGTGCGGCTTGGCCGGATAGATAGACAGGTCGATCGCGTTCGGGATCGTCGCCGCCCAGGGCAGGTCGGGCATCGGGCGGCGCTGGTTCTCGGAGATCGAGATCAAGCCCACCGCGGGCGAGACCTCGGCGATCGACTCGTACGCATGCTGGGTCTCATGCGTGTCGAGCGGACCGTGAACCGTGTGCAGGACGGGCGTCTGGAGAGCCCCGGCCAGAGCCGCCGCAGGGATCCCGGAGTGGTCGTTGATCACGTCGAACTCGTCCGCGCGCGTGTAGCACGAGAGGGCGTGGCGGATCTCCGGAAGCGAGCGCCCGATCAGCTCGCTCGGCGCCTGCTCGAAGATGTACGAGAGGTTCGCTTTCGTCAGCGAGTCGCCCGAGGCGAAGAGGGTTACCTCGTGACCCGCCTCGGCGAGGCCGTCTGCCAGGAGCGAGACGACCAGCTCGATGCCCCCGTAGCCGGTGGGCGGAACCGGAAACCACACGGGCGAGAGAACCGCGATTCGGAGCTTGTCACTCATTGACCTCGACCCGAACGATGCCATCCTCGACGCGAATCTCCCACGACTTGCCGAACGCACGCACGCCGCTCAGTCGCAGTGACCCGGCCCAGGACGGAAGCTCGAGGGGGAGTACCGAGCGGAGCTGGTGGTTGCGCCCGTCGGGCTGGAGGCCGAGCAGGACCTGGAGGAGCAGCACCGGCGAGGCGGCCGCCCAGGCCTGCGGTCGGGCAGCAGTCGGGTAGGCGATCGGGAACGGCGTCTCGTCGCGCGGAAGCCCCGCGAAGACCTCTGGCAGCTGGTAGTCGAAGTGCCCCGCGGCGTTCAGCATCGTGCGGATGATCCGATGCGCCTCGGGCCAGCGAGAGTGGCGCGCGAGCCCCCATGCGATCAGCGAATTGTCGTGTGGCCAGACCGTGCCGTTGTGGTACGAGAGCGGGTTGAAGCCTCCGTCGGCCGCCGACATCGTCCGCACGCCCCAGCCCGACCAGAGGTCCGGCCCCATGAGCCGGTCGACAACGGCGTCCACCTTGTCCGGTGGGACGATCCCGCTCCAGAGCAGGTGTCCGATGTTCGAGCAGAGCGAGTCCACCTGCTTCTTGTCGCCGTCGAGCGCCAGCACGTAGTAGCCGCCGCGCGCATCGGTCCAGAACGCTTCGTCGAAACGAGCCTGGAGCTCCGCCGCTTCTCGGTCGAGCCGATCGGCGAGCTCGCGCTCCCGCCAGACCTCGCGCGCGAGTTGGGCCATCCGGCGCTTCGCGTCGTAGACATACCCCTGGACCTCGACAGGCGCTATCGGCGTGCGTGCGAGCGTCCCGTCCGCGAAGCGCTGCGAGTCCCACGAGTCCTTCCACGACTGGTTCTCGAGCCCGTGGTCGCTCCGGCGCTCGTACTCGACGAATCCGTCGCCGTCACGATCACCGTGCTCGTCGATCCAGCGCAGCGCGCGCAGCGCCGGATCCTTGAACCGCTGGACGAGCGAGTCGTCGTCCGTCCAGCGCCAGACCTCGGAGAGGAGGATCAGGTACAGCGGCGTCGCGTCGACGGTCCCGTAGTAGCGCTCGAACCAGTTCCTGGCGGCCTTGCCCCGGCGCACCTCGTGGACGATCTTCCCCGGCTCCGCGTCGATCGACGGGTCGTCCTCGGTCGCCTGCAGCTCGGCGAGGACCTCGAGCGCGCTCTCCGCAAGCTCGGGCCCGAAGAGGAGCGTCTGCAGGCAGGTGATGATCGTGTCTCGGCCGAACACGGTCATGAACCACGGCATGCCCGCGGCCGGGAGATTGCTGAGACCGTCGGCGCCGCGGATCCTCAGTGATGCGAGATCGGCGACCGAGCGCGGGAAGGCGTGGCCGAGGTCGTCCCAGCCGGATCGCAGGCGCGGAACGCGCAGTTTCCAGGCCGTGAGCGAAGCCTCGATGCGATCGCGCTCCTCGCCGAAGCGCTGCTGGGCGACCTCCGGCCCGACGCTGTCGCCTCCCAGCGACGGGACGACGTCGACCCCCAGGTCCCACACCGCCTGCGACCCGAGCTCGATCCAGAACCGCACCTTGCCGGGCTCGACGTGCCCGCGCTGGGACAGGATGATCTGCGTTCTGGCATCGCCCGCGTCGTCGTCGAGCACGAACTGGTTCTCGTCCTCCTCGTAGCGGGCCTCGGCCAGCGGGGGCAGCGGAGCCGCCTTGCGCGGGTCGCCCAGCGCGAAGTCGTGGTTCTTGACCGCGAAGATGTCCGCGAAGTCGTTCGCGAACTCGAGCGCGAGCTCGAAGGACACCGGCTCGTGCGTCTGGTTCTGGACGCGGAGACGATCCTGCATCCCCTCGCCGACGAACCGGTGGCGGCCGATCGAGACCGCGTCCTGCGGCAGCTCGCCGGCAACCGGATTCCGCAGGAAGAACGCGGCGGAGTAGTACTCGGCCTTGCCCGCCGAGAGGAGCAGGGGCCGCTCTCCGTTGATCGTGAGCACGAGCTGCGACAGGAAGCGCATGTCGTATGCGTACAGGCCGCTTGTCGTGAACGTGAAGTCCCCGTTCTGGTCGCTGATGCAGAAGTTCGATCCCTCGAGGATCGTGATCGCCATCAGTGCCGGAGGATCCTCGCTCCGCTCGACTGCGCAAGCGCCTTCACGACGAGCTCGTCCACGTTGACCCGGCTCGGTCGCGTGACGGCGAAGAGCACGCACTCGGCCACGTCTTCCGGCGTGAGCGGCTCGACGCCCTCGTACACCTGGCGGGCACGCTCCTCGTCCCCGTGGAACCTCACCTTCGAGAACTCCGTCTCGACGAGGCCGGGGTCGACGGTGATTACGTGGATGGGGCGGCCCAGCAGATCCTCGCGCAGCGCGTACGTGAAGCCGCGCACGGCGAACTTCGAGGTGATGTAGCCCGACCCGCTCTCGTAGGCCTGGCGCCCCGCGACCGAGCCGATGTTGACGATGTGCCCCCCGTCCCTGATGTGCGGCAGGCAGAGACGCGTCATGCGCATCAGCCCGAGGACGTTCGTCTCGATCATCGTCACCTCGTCCTCCTCGGTCACGTCCCAGATCGGGTCGCGTCCGAGCGCTAGCCCCGCGTTGTTGACGAGGATGTCGACCCCGCCGAGGTCGGCGACCGCCCGCTCCACGAAGCGAGCCGCGCTCTCCCCGTCGGTGACGTCCAGGTCGAACGCGTAGAAGCCGTCGCGGTCGAGGAGCTTTTCCACCCGGCGCGCGCCCACTGCGACCCGCGCTCCGGCGTCGACGAGCGCACGGGCCGTCGCCGCCCCGATCCCGCTCGAAGCGCCGGTCACGATCGCGGTCTTACCGTCTAGGCCGGCCAAGACGGCAAACCCTAGTGAGGCGCGCCCTATCCCGCTACCACCTCCAAACCCGGGGTCAGACCCCGTTAGGAAAGTGTTACGAGACTAGGCGGCGACGGTCACGTCCGGAGCGTCCAGGACTTTGCGCACTTTTTGGGCGAGGTCCTCGAAGGAGAACGGCTTCTGGAGGACAGCCGTCTGCGGGTCGAGCACACCTTGCTGGCCGATCGGCCCGTCCGCGTAGCCGGACATGTACAGGACGCGAGTCTCCGGATGGATCCCGACGAGGCGCTCCGCGAGCTCGTGACCGCTCATCTTCGGCATGACGACGTCCGTGACGAGCAGGTGGATCGGCTCCACGTGCTGCTCTCCCAACTCGAGCGCTTCTCCCCCGTGCCGTGCCTCGAGCACCGCGTAGCCGTTGCGCTCGAGAATCTCCCGCACGAGGTTCCGGACGACATCCTCGTCCTCGACGAGCAACACGGTCTCCGATCCCCGCGGCCGCTCGCCGTCGAACGGCACGAGCGGCTCGACCTCGTCAACGCCGGCCTCGAGCCGGTGCAGGAAGACCCTGAACGTCGCCCCGCGCCCCGGCTCGCTCTCGACGATGATGTACCCGCCGCTCTGCTTGACGATCCCGTAGACCGTGGCGAGCCCGAGCCCGGTCCCCTTGCCCTGCTCCTTGGTCGTGAAGAACGGCTCGAAGAGTCGTGACCGGGTCTCGGCGTCGATCCCGTGCCCGGTGTCGTGCACCGCGAGCATCACGTAGCGCCCAGGGCTCATGCCCGCGTGGCTCGCAGCGAAGTCGGCGTCGACATCGACGTTCGACGTCTCGACCGTCAGCTTGCCGCCGTCGGGCATCGCGTCCCGCGCGTTGACGACGAGGTTCACGAGGACCTGCTCGATCTGCCCCGGATCGGCCTTCACTCGCCCGAGCGCGCGTCCGAAGACCGTCACGACCTCGATGTCCTCGCCGATCAAGCGGCGGAGCATCTTGTCGACCTCGCCGACCACGTCGTTCAGCTGGAGAATTCGCGGCTGGAGGAGCTGCTTACGGCTGAACGCGAGGAGCTGTCGCGTGAGCGAGCTCGCTCGGTCGGCCGACTTGGAGATCTCCTCGATGTCCTTCTGCAAGCCGGGGTTGCCGTCGCCGACGCGGCTCAGGGCGAACTCGCTGTAGCCCCGGATCGCGGTCAAAAGGTTGTTGAAGTCGTGCGCGACACCGCCCGCAAGCTGCCCGACGGCCTCCATCTTCTGCGCCTGGCGCAGCTGGCTCTCGAGCCGGACGCGCTCCTCCTCGGCCTTCTTGCGCGGCGTGATGTCCTCGAGCATCGCGATCGCGAACTTCGGCTTCGTGAACGCGTCCCGGACGAGCGACACGGTGTGGTGGGCCCAAACCACGTCTCCGCTCTTCGCCAGGACCCGCTTCTCGAGCCGGTACTCCTCGCGCTTGCCCGCGGCCAGCTCCCGGAAGAGCTCGACCTCGCAGGCGCGATCGTCGGGATGCGTGAGCTCGGCCGCGCTCAGCAGCGCAAGGTCGTCCTTGTCGTAGCCGAGCATCTGCTCGAGCGCGCGGTTGCTCGTCACGATTCGGCCCTCGAGGTCGAGAACACCGGTCCCGATCGCGGCGGAGTCGAACATCGCGCGGAACCGCTCCTCGCTGTCGCGGAGCTGGGCGAGGATCGAGAACGAGCGGTGCGAGACGACGAGCGGCGCGATCACGGCCGGCGCGAGCCAGGGATTCGAGCTCCAGAACGCCGCGAGCGCGACACCGAGCAGCGCGACCACGAGGTCCATGGCGGTCGTCTTCGCCGCGAAGAGCTCGCTCTCCCGAAGGCTCGTCCCGCGCGCGAGCCGGAGCATGGTCGCGAGCAGAGAGTGGTTGACGAGGATCCACGCGACGGAGGCCGCGGCCCCGGCGATGGCGAACCTGAGCTCGGCGCTACCGGATGACGCCTGGGTCAGCGTGTCGGCAACTGCCCAGGCTGCGAGCGCCGCGATCGTGTAGTTCGCGATGTTGAACGTCTGGATGTACCACGGGTAGCGCTGCCTCAGCCCGTGCGGAAGGTGCTGGACGAGCGCCATCAGCGCGACGAGCTCCGGAGGGAGCAGAAGCGCCCCGGCGATGACGAACGCGATCGCCGTGTGCAGACCGTGGTACGAGCCGCCGCCGACGAGGAAGAACTGCGCGATCGCCGCTCCGCCGGCGAGGACGGCGAACGTGAAGAGGTCGGAGCCGCTCGGCGACCCGCCGGCCAGCGTCGGCACCGCGACGGCGGCCGTCGCCGCGACGACGCCGAACAGGAAGATTTGCGCCCGCCGCGGCAGCTCGTCGCTCGAGCTGCGCCCCTCCGTCACTCGGGTGTCGAGTGCGTCATCCATCGGCGGCTACGGATCGAACGTGATTCCAAGCTCGTCCTCGGCGGCAGCCTTCTCGGCGTCGTCGTAGAACTCGCCGAGGGTCGGGTTCCCCTCCGACTCGGCGCTCGTCGTCCAGGTGGCGTCCTGAGACGTCGTCCAGGTCGCGGTCGTCCACGTCGCGGTCGTCCACGTCGCAGTCGTCCAGGTGGCTGAGGTCCACGTCGCAGCCTGCCATGCTGCAGTCGTCCAGGTGGCCGTCGTCCAGGTGGCGGTCGTCCAGGTCGCGGTCGTCCAGGTGGCCGCGTCCCAGGTCGGGTGGTCCGACGCGTACGTCGTCCACGTGGCCTCGTCGAAGACTGGGCTCGTTCCGCCGTCGGGATCCGGGCCGACGAACTCGTTCAAAGAGAGATTCGGGTTCGGGGGATTCGATACCTCGACGGCCTTGTCCGCCGCAAGCTCGCCGACTCCGGTCGAGCCGGGAAGCGCGTTCGGTGTGGGGCGTGCGCTCAACATCAGCGCGCCCTTCACCTGGTCCGGCGTGAAGTTCGGATGGCGGGCGAGGATGTACGCCGCGGTGCCCGCGACGACAGGGGTCGCGAACGACGTGCCGGACATGAGCAGGTAGCCCGGCGCCACGACGCGGTCCGGCCGCTCGAGAGGCAGGGTCGAGCCGGGCGGGACGGCGCCGACCATGTAGCGGCCGGGCGCCGAGATCTCCGGCTTCGCGAATCCGTCGAGCGTCGAGCCGTAGGCCGACCACGGCGCCGCAAAGTCGTTTCCGGTTCCGATCGAGCCGTTGACGTCGACGGCGCCGACGGTGATCACGAACGGGTCGTTCCCGGGCGCGTAGAGGACGCCCGGCTGGGTCGCGCCGTAGTTCCCCGCGGCCGCGACGACGACGACGCCGTTGAACCAGAGGCGCTCGACTGCCTTGTCGAGCGGGTCGAAGCGGAACGTCGAGGGCTGCGCGCCGTGCAGCGAGAAGTTCGCGACGCGGATGTCGTACGTGTCCTTGTTGGCCAAGATCCAGTCGGCCGCCGTGATCACGTCGCTCGTCAGGCCCATCCCGGTGTCGTCGACGACGTCCAGCGAGACGATGTCAGCATTCGGCGCGACACCGGCGTGCAGGTAGCCGCTACCGGCGGCGATGCTCGCCACGAAGGTGCCGTGACCGCGACCGTCGTGAGGTGAGTTGTCGGGCAGGGTCGTGAAGTTCTGCTCGTGGATCACACGGCCCGCGAGATCGGGGACGCTCGGATCGACGCCGGAGTCGACGACCGCGATCGTCGGCGGATGCGCCATCGAGGACGGGAACCCGGTGAAGAGCTGGGCCCAGAACTTGGCCGCGCCGGATGCGTAGGGCCAGCGCTGCGTGCTCAGGTTGAGCGGCCCGGACGAGATCCGGACCGGCTGGTCGACGCTGATCGCGAGGATGCCGCGCTTGTGGGCGAGCTTGAGGATCTGCCGTCCGGTGAGCTCGGCCGAGACGCCGTCGATCGAAGCGAACTTCCGCTTCAGGCCGACGCCCTGGCCGGACCACGCTTCCGTTGTCGCTTCGACGTCGTCACCGACGGCTCGGCTGCGATGCCCGGGATCGCCCTGGACGATGACCTTGAAGACTTGGCTGGGATGGTCCGCGGCAGCATCGGCGAGCCCTGGAGAGAGATCCGCGTCCGCGCGGGCCACCGCCGGCGCCACGAGCATGGCCGCGAGCGCAATGGCGACGACGAACGGCTTCAGGCGCGCGATGCGCATCCTCGACGTGCAGCGGGTGCCGCAGCGAAGTTCCAAGCGGGGTCCCTCTCTTTCCGCGCCGGGGCGCGGGGCCGCATTTCTCCGGTACTTGCACGGCGCACCGTAGGCCGGTGCTTGGCGATTTGAATCACCCGATAGGGGCAGGGGCCTCAACATTTCGGTTTCGATCCCTCGAACGGGCTAGTGGAAGAGCCCCAATCGGAGAGCGGTGGCGACGGCGTGCGTCCGCGTGCGGGCATTCAGCCGCTCGCAGGCCTTGCGCACATGCGTGCGCACGGTCTCGGGACTGATCGAAAGGCGGCGGCCGATCTCGTCGTGCGAGAGGCCGTCGGCCACGTGCGCCAGTACCTCGGCTTCGCGCGGGGTGAGCGCCGGCTTGCTCGCGGTTGCGTTCAGCGCAGCGCGGGCCAGGGCGGGATCGATGTAGCGCCGCCCCGAGCAGATCGCCTCGAGCGCGTGACCGAGGTCGTCGAGCGGAGCGTCCTTGAGGATCAACGCGTGGGCCCCTGCCTCGAACACGACGCCGACGATGCTCTGGTCGGCATCCGCGGTGTAGACCGCGATCAGCATCTCCGGCGAGCTCACCCGCAGCTCCTCGAGCAGCTCCGCGCCTTCCAGGTGCGGCATCCGGTAGTCGACGAGCGCCACGTCCGGGTGGGTCTCGCGCACGCTCGCGACGGCGCTCAGCCCGTCACGGGCCTGGCCGACGATCTCGAAGCCCTGGTTCGCCAGGAAGTCGGAGACGGCCGCGACGAGCGCGGGATGATCGTCTGCGACGAGACAGCGAATCGGGCGGCTCATTGCGCGGCCTCGTGCGGTGGGCCGAACAGCTCTTCTCTCGTGCGCTGCGCGGGGAAGCGGACGACCGATGCGCCGGCGCTGCGGGGCAGCACCTGCGAGATGCGCAGGCCGTCCGAGGCGAAGCTGATCGCGTCCGTCTCGATCATGCGCAGGACGACGTCGACGATCTGCGGGTCCCACTGCGTGCCGCGGCCCCGCTCCAGCTCGCGCACGATCTCGGGCTCCGAGAGCGGCTCGCGATAGACCCTTCGCGCCGACATCGCCTCGACGGCGTCGGCCACGGCCATGACGCGCGCGCCGAACGGGATCTCCTCGCAGGCGAGCCCGTCCGGGTAGCCGAGCCCGTCCCAGCGCTCGTGGTGGTGCCGGACGATCGGTCGCACGGCGGCGAGCAGCTCGATCGGCTCCAGCAGGTTGTCCCCGATCACGGTGTGCGTGCGCATCAGGGACGTCTCCTCTTCGCTCAGGGCGTCGGCCTTGAGCAACACGCTGTCGGGAATCCCGATCTTTCCGATGTCGTGGAGGAGCGCGCCGAGACGGATCGTCTCGACCTCCTCCTCGCCGAGCCCGAACGCGAGCCCGAGCCGCATCGCGAGCAGGGTCAAGCGCTCGCAGTGGCCGCGCATGCCCTCTTCGCGGGCCTCGATCGCGTTCGCGAGCGCGCTCGTCAGGGTCGGGGCGAGCAGCCGCTCGCGAAGGTCGCGTTCCGTGCGGCCGGCCCGGTCGAGCGCTCTCGTCAGCGCCTGGTCGAGCTCGGCCTGCGAGAAAGGCTTGGCGACGAGTCCGTCCGCGCCGCGGCGCAGAGCCTCGGTCAGGTTGTCGCGCGTGTTCGAGCCGGTGACGAGGACGATCGGCAGGTTCGGCCGGTGCAGCCGCATCGACTCGAGCAGCTCGAGGCCGGAGAGGTCCGGCAGGACGATGTCCGTCAGCACGAGACCGATCCGGTCGTCGATGAACATGGTCAGCGCCTCGGTCGCGGTTGCCGCGCAGACGACCTCGTGCCCGGACGACTCGAGCATGTCGGTCATCACCTCGCGCGCCACGGCGTTGTCGTCGATGACGAGCACGCGGGTCATGCGGCCTCCAGAATCGGCAGCCGGAGGACGTGCGTGGCGCCGGCGCCGACCGACGGGAGCGACACGAGGTCGCCGCCGTACACACGCGCGATCTCCTGCGAGGCCTCGAGCCAGAGCCGGGCACGGTCGCTGCTGTTGGTCACGCTCGCGAGGGCCCAGTCCCCGTCGCGCTCGAGCGTGACGGTCGCATGCCGCGCGTTGACGAGAAGGCTGAGAAAGACCTGACCCAGATGGGCGCGGCTGCCGCGGACGGTGAGCGGCTCGGGCGGATAGTGCTCTCGGAGCTCGAGTCCGCCGGCCGTCGTCAGGCGCAAGAGCTCGATCGCCTGCGACGCGACTTCCTCGAGCGACACGGCCTCCTCGGCGCCGGGCTCCGATCGAGCAAAATCGAGTAGCGCATGCGTTACGCGCTTGATCTCGAGCCCGCTCTGCTGGACGAGCAGCAGGCGCTCGTGAGCCTTCGTGCCCGGCTCGATCTCGCCGAGCACGAGCTCGACGAGGCCGAGCATCCCGAACAGAGGGTTGTTGATCTCGTGCGAGAGCCCGCGGACGAGCTCGCCGAGCGAGCCGAGCCGGGCCGCCTCGAGCAAGGCTTCCCGTTCTGCGGTACTCGGGCCCGCGCCCGAGGGCAGCGGAAGGGCGGCCGCGTGTTCCGACATCGCTCTAGCTATCGGACGGAAACGGCTCCGCCTAAAGTCACGCTGCGGAGGAGAACGTCTACGCCGAAGCGGTGAGTGCCTGTTCCAGCGCGGCGCGGTCGGTGGGCTCGCCGTGTGCCGGGAGAACGTGCTCGACCGGGAGGCCCAGCAGCGGGCGCAAGCCGTCGGCGACGCCCTCGCGCGTCAGCCCTGGACGGAAGCGGAGCCAGCGCTCGTTGATGTGCAGGCCGGCACCGAAGTCCAGCAACGTGTCGCCCACGATCACCGCGCGCGGGCCCGGCATCCACAGCGCGACGTCGTTGGGCTTGTGCCCGGGAAACGCTTCGAGGCCGAACGGCAGCGGATCGCCTGCGCGGTACAGGTGCGCCTCGCCGCCGCCTTTCAGTAACCAGCGGACATCCGGGCTTCCTTCTCCGGCCTGCTCGGCGGTGATGCCGAACTGCTCCATGAGCTCCTCGGCGGTGTCCGGCGGAGGTGTGTACACGGGCACGCCGTGACGCTCGACGAGGCTCTCGGAGTCGCGCTCGTGCCAGGGGGCGGTCAGGACGATCGCGGTCTCGCGCTCTCCGAACAGCTGCTCGAGTTGGTCAGGCACAGCGAGCGGGTCGAAGAGCAGGAGCCGCTTACCGTCGTCCAACGCGTAGGACGAGACCTCCGGGCCCCACGGCTCGCTCGCCTCCCACTCGGGGTGCGGCGCCTGCCAATGCCAGAGCCCGGGTGCCAACTCGCGCACGGGCGCGATCCTACGTCAGCTCATGTTGCGGTCGGGGGCTCTCGATCAAACCGGCTTCGATCTCGCCGTGGCAGTTGGCGCACACGAGCACGCACTTCTTCGCTTCCTCTCTGTAGGCCGCGATCGATTTGCCAGTCGCAACGCTGATCGCGAACAACTTCGTTCTCGGGTCAACGTGGTGGAAGTGAAGGTTGACGACGCTGCGGTTGTAGCCGCAGACCGCGCAACAGCCGCCGGCCTCCTCGACGAGCAGTCGCTTGACCTTCTGGAGCCGACGCGTGACAGCCTCGCCGACACAACGCTTGCACCGCCATCGACGTCCGCCGCTTCCGTCCGAGTATCGGGCGAACTCCGTCGAACCGTGCCGTTTGCAGACTCGTGTCTCGACGGCGCACGTTCGCGTACTTGAAGGAGGGCGGCCTCGCCGGGCAACGAGTGGCGTCGGGCTCTTCGCCGGCTCGAGCATGGCAACGATCTTCGCCGTCCGTCCGGACGATGGCTCCAAGCTCTACGATGAGCGCCACCGACACCGTGACCGCGGGGGTGTGGCCCGAAGGTCGGGCAGCAGACTTTTAATCTGTTGGTCTCGGTTCGATTCCGAGCGCCCCCATTTTCTCGCCCTCTCGGGTGAGAAATGTGAAGCCTCACGGGCGAAGCCACTCTCCAGATGCCCCGGCTAGACTCACCGACGAGCCCCCATCGACTAGCGGTCAAGGTCACAGCCCTTTCAAGGCTGTAGCGCGGGTTCGAATCCCGCTGGGGGCATCCGGCCTTCGGGGCGAGAGGATGGGGAATGAGCGAAGCCCTCGCGATCCTGGTG